>JAMDDD010000036.1:24711-45024 GCA_023489275.1 Actinomycetota bacterium | reverse complement strand
ACGCGGATTGTGTCCCCCACCCCATTGTCGGAATCGGGCTGCTGATCCTGATTCACGAAACCGGTCATTTTCTGGCCGCCAAAGCTTTTGGCATGAAAGCAGAAAAGTTCTATCTTGGCTTCCCGCCGGCTGCCATCAAAAAGAAGATAGGCGAGACCGAGTATGGCATCGGCGTCATTCCTCTGGGCGGCTACGTGAAGATCGTGGGCATGACCCGCGAAGAGGAGATCGCCGAGGGCGAGGAAGACCGGGCCTACTTTGCCCGGCCGGTCTGGCAACGGGTGATTACCATCGCCGCCGGACCCGCGATGAACGTCCTCCTGGCCGCCATCCTTTTTTTTGTTTTCTATTACCAGGGGGCGCCTGACATCCGGCCTAATAACACGATCGTCTCGATTGTCAATGAAAGCGCCGCTCAGAAGGCGGGGCTAATGCCAAATGACAAGATCGTTTCCATTGATGGCAAGACCGCGGATGCCGAAACCTTTCGCAACATGCTGCAGGCGATGCCCGATCAGAAAGTCACGATCATCGTCAAGCGCAAGGGAGAGCAGATGACATTCACGCCGACCCTGGGGCGGGCGCCGGATGATCACAGCAAAGGCTTTCTCGGAATCGGGTTCGGTCAGAATGTTGTTGGGACCCTGAATTTTTCCATCGGCGCGTCACTGAAAAACGCGTTACTGGACGTGGGATCGATGACCAAGGAAGTCTTTGTCGCGATCAAGAATCTTTTCATCAGCGAGCAAAGCCGTTCCCAGCTGACCTCTCCGATTGGAATTGTCGCTATTTCGTCACAGACGATCAGCCTCGGTTGGGGCGTTTACCTGCGCGTGCTCGGCTTTATCAGCCTGCAACTGGCCATCCTGAACCTGCTGCCGCTGCTGCCGCTGGATGGGGGTCATGTCCTCTTTAACCTTCTGGAAAAAATCAAGGGAGCGCCGATCAGGCGGGAGACTTTCGAGCGGGTCTCCTTTATCGGCTTGGCGCTGTTTGCCGGCCTGTTTATCCTGGGATTGGTCAATGATGTCCAGCGGCTGCTGGGACCCGGATTCAACATAAAATAACAGTTAACGGTTTCGAGTTGCCGGTTTCCAGTTACCACTCTGGAAACTCAAAACCAGATACTCGAAACCAGAATCGGGATTTTATGAGCAAGATCGTTATAACAATCGGTGATGTGCCCGTGGGCGGCGGCGCGCCGGTATCCGTACAGTCAATGACCAACACCGACACGCGCGATGCCGAATCAACCCTCAGCCAGATCCGCAGCCTCGCCGCATACGGCTGCGAGATCGTCCGGGTGGCGGTTCCGGATGAGGAGGCGGCGGCGGCACTGGCCCGGATTACCGCAGAATCGCCGCTGCCGGTCGTTGCCGACGTTCATTTTAAGTCCACGCTGGCAGTCCTGGCGCTGGAGGCCGGAGCCTCTGGCCTCAGGATCAACCCGGGCAACATCGGCGGCCGAAGCAAGGTCGAGGCGGTGGTGGAAGCCGCCCGGTCAGCGGGCACGCCGATCCGGATCGGCGTCAATTCCGGCTCCCTTCCCAGGGAAAGGCGCGCGCAACAGCAGCGCGATCCGGTCGCTGCACTGGTGGAAACGACGCTGGATTTTGTGCAGCTGTTTGAAGATTTGCATTTTTATAACTTCAAGGTGTCGGCCAAATCGTCCTCGGTGCCGGAAACAATCGGCGCCAACCTGGCGCTGGCCAAGCAAATTGATTATCCACTCCATTTGGGCGTAACCGAAGCCGGCACGGTCCGGGCGGGGGCCGTCAGGAGCGCGGTCGGCATCGGAGCGCTGCTGTCACAAGGGGTGGGGGACACAATCCGCGTTTCTCTCACCGCCGATCCGGTGGAAGAGGTGCGGACCGGCTACGAGATTCTCCGGAGCCTGGGCCTGCGCGAGCGGGGGCCATCATTGATATCGTGCCCTACATGTGGTCGAACCGAGATCGATATCGAAGCGATTGCCACAGAAGTGGAAGAACGGCTGGGGGACCTGAAGCAAAGCATCGAAGTCGCGGTAATGGGCTGTGTCGTTAACGGGCCGGGAGAGGCGCGCCGCGCCGATTTCGGCATCGCCGGCGGCAGGGGGGAGGGGCTTGTCTTCGCCCGCGGCGAACCGGTGCGCAAGGTGCCGGCGGCGCAGCTGGTTGACGCCCTGTTTGCCGAAATCGAAAAATACCTCTCCAAATAATCCAGTCATCCTCCTTGGCAGTCCGGCCTCGCCAGGGGTCTCGACGCGTCACTCGCAGATAACAATTGCTTGCAAGCGATTTGCTGATTCACCCACCCTGGTTTATTCTACCTGGGTAGTTTTATCCAACATCGCAAGCTCAACATCAAATATCTGGTTTTATGCGCGCATCAAAACTGTTTTTCCCAACACTTAAAGAAGATCCGGCGGAAGCGGAAGCGATCAGCCACAAGCTGATGATCCGCGCCGGGCTGGTGCGGCAGCTCGCCGCCGGTCTTTATATATACCTGCCGTTAGGACTTCGTGTAATAAATAAGGTCAATAGAATCATTCGCGAGGAGATGGACGCGATCGGCGCCCAGGAGCTGTCGATGCCGGTGTTGCAGCCGGCGGAGATCTGGCGGCAGACAGGCCGCTACGATGAGATCGGCGAGGAGATGTTCCGCCTGAAAGACCGGGGCGGCCGCAACATGGTGCTGGGGATGACACACGAGGAGATCATCACCTGGCTGGCGGCGCGCGAGATCCGTTCCTACCGCGATCTTCCTCAGGTCTGGTACCAGATCCAGACAAAACTGCGCGACGAAGCCCGCCCCAAAAGCGGCGTCCTGCGCACGCGCGAGTTCATCATGAAAGACTCGTACAGCTTCGATGCCGGCGAGGAAGGACTGGCCGAAAATTACCAGCTCCACATCAAGGCTTACAACCGTATTTTCCGGCGGGTGGGGATCGACTTTTATAAGGTGGAGAGCGACCCCGGCATGATGGGCGGCGCCACCGCGCATGAATTCATGGCTCCCAGCGCCGCCGGCGAAGATGAGGTGGCCCTCTGCCCCGCCTGCGGCTACGCCGCCAATCTGGAGCTGGCGCGCTCCGAGCCGCCACTGCCAGCCTACCCGCCCCGGGGACCAAAGGAGATTGAGACGCCGGACGTGCGCACGATCGAACAGGTTTCCGGTTTGCTTGACATTTCTCCCGCTTTGCTTTTGAAGTCATTCCTGGTCATCGCCGGGGAGGAGCCGGTACTGGCCCTGGTGCGCGGGGATCAGGAGATTCAGGAATCAAAGCTGGCACGCATCGTTGGCGGCCACCGGCCGGCGACACCGGAGGAGATTAAAAAGATCACCGGTGCCGAAGCCGGTTTTATCGGCCCGATCGGCCCGGAAATCCGCAAGATTGCCGACGAAACGCTGAAAGAAGGCGTCTTCATAGCCGGGGCCAACAAAAGCGGGTTCCACATTGAAGGCGTCGCGCCCGGCAAGGATTTCGAGGCTGAGTTTGCCGATATCCGGCGCGTCAAGGAGGGCGAGAAATGCCCCCATTGCAACGCCTCGCTTAAAATTGAGCGGGTCATTGAGATCGGCAACATCTTCCAGCTGGGAACCAAATACAGCGCGCCGCTGGGCGCCACCTATCTGGACGAAAGAGGCAATGAGCAGCCGATCATCATGGGCAGCTATGGCATTGGCCCCGCCCGCGTCGCCGCCGCCGCCGTTGAGCAGTTTGCCGATGAGAAAGGCATTGTCTGGCCGCCTGCCATCGCGCCATTTGCCGTGCATCTGGCGCTGGTGCAGCCGGCAGACAGCGGCCAAACGGCGCTGGCGGAGAAGCTCTACGCGGAGCTGATGTCAATGGGAGTGGAGACGCTGCTTGATGACCGGGCCGTTTCCCCGGGAGTAAAATTTGCAGACGCCGAGTTGCTTGGCTGCCCCGTGCGGGTGACAATCGGCAAGCGTACACTGGCGAGCAGTTCTGTGGAAGTGCAGCTCCGGCGCGGGGGGGAAGAGCACAGCTTCGAGCTGGGCGCCGCGGCATCGGCCATCGCGGAGTTGCTGGAAAGCCGGGGACCGGACGCCTAGCGGTTAGTGCCTGCCGGGGCTTAAAAAGCAGGCCCTTCGCTGCCCCAGGATGATAAATATTTAATCAGCCTGAATAATTTCTAAATTAATGGTTCCCAACCGCCACCCGGTGGGCGGCGCGCTCGAGACCGTCGTCCAGCGGCTCCAGAGTAAATTCACTCCCATTCCGCCGCGCCAGCGCCCGTTCCAGCAGAAAATCGGTCAGCTCCGGATTCTTGGGCAAGAGTGGCCCGTGCAGGTAGGTTCCCACAGCGCCGCGGTAAACGGCCCCCTCCGTGCGATCCTCGGAATTATTGCCATAGCCGGAAATAACTCGGCCGAGCGGCTGCTGCCCTTCCTCGAGAAAGGTTTTCCCGGAATGATTTTCAAATCCCGCCAGGATCAGGCCCGGTCCCTTCAGGTGCGAGTCGATGACGACGTTGCCGATCAGGCGCTTGCTGCCGGCCACGGTATGCGCCTGGAACAGGCCCAGACCGGGCATCGTCTCGCCGGCGGCGGTGCGGTAGTACCGCCCCAGAAGCTGATAGCCGCCGCAGATCGACAGCAGCACCGCGTCTTTCTCCACGGCCTCGACCAGCCCGGCGCCCTTGCCGGCCAGATCCCGGGCTACCAGCGTTTGTTCTCGGTCCTGCCCGCCACCCAGATAGAAGAAATCATACGCCGTCCAGCCGGGCGTTTCCCCCAGCCCAAAATCATCGACGCTGACGCCGATGCCGCGCCACTGGCAGCGTTTGACCAGCGTGATGATATTCCCCCGGTCGGCGTAAATGTTCATCATTGTAGGATACAGATGGGCGATCCTCAGCTCCATGAATGCCCCCGTGGCTGAGAAAAGGGCCCGCGTCCCGGAGCGGCTGCTATTTCCATACCAGATCACCCATTTCCTGAGCAGTCGTAAAATGCTGATGAATCGCCTGCCTGAGAGCCAGCATCGCCGTGTAAGTGGGAAGCACGTACAGCGTCTCATCTTCCTTGAGGCGGGCCAGGGATGAAGACAGCGCCGCCTTTAGATCAGGTTCCACGAAAAGACGGTCCGGCTCGACGCCCGCGTATTTAAGCCTCATCGCAATTTCAGCGGCTCTGGTGCCGCTGCATACCGCGCTGTGAACGCCGCCGGCCAGCTCTTCCAGATCCACATCCCAGATCCAGGAGATGTCGCGCCCGTCGGCGATCTTGTCATTGAGGGCCACCAGCAGGTGCTTCCGGCCGGGCTCGATCAGCAATGTGCGCACGACCTCATTAAAGCCCGCCGGATTTTTAACCAGCAGCAGGCAGGCCTTCCTGCCGTCGATCAGCAGCTGCTCCACTCTCCCGAAAGCGGCCGAAAAAGCCTCCAGCCCGGACCGAATCTCTGCCGGCCCGATGCCGAGCGCATGACAGCAGGCCGCAGCTCCCAACGCGTTATATATGTTGTAAAGTCCGGGGAGCCCCAATTTAACGCCGGCGCGGCCCGCCGGCGTCACCAGATCGAAGCTGCATCCGCGCATGCCGTCAAAGCGGATGTTATCGGCAAAAACCGTGGGGGAGGGGCGCCTGTTGCCGCAAGTGGAGCAATGATACTTCCCCAGATGCCCCATGAAGAAGACATCGTAATCAAAAACGTGGCCGCAAACCGTGCAGTACTTGGAATCGGAAGCGTGCTGCATCACCAGGCCGCCCGCGGATTCGTCCTCGATACCATAGCAGATGGAGTTTTCCGGCCTCAGCTTGGCCATTTCGGCGACCAGCGGATCGTCGGCGTTAATCACGGCCAGGGTTTCGCTGCCCAGGCCCGCCACAGCCGTTCGCCACAGGCCAGCGATATGCTCCAGCTCGCCGTAACGGTCAAGCTGGTCCCGAAACAGGTTCATCAGCAGGATGACCCTTGGTCCCAGCTGCCGGGCAATTTCGGGAAAGATGGCCTCGTCAACTTCAAACAAGCCAATTTCAGCCCCGGGGGCGCCGCCCAGGGAAGAATCCTTGATCAGCGCTGTCGCTACCCCCGCCGCCAGATTGGCGCCCTCCCTGTTTCTGGCCACCTCCAGCCCCGCCTGGGCCATGATGCCCGCGGTCATGGCGCTGGTTGTCGTCTTCCCGTTTGTAGCTGAAATCAGCACCGAACCACGCGCCAGCCTGGCCCCAAGCCGGCGGGAGATATCCGGATCGAGGGCGCGAACGACCCTACCCGGCAGCGTCGTGCCGCCGTGCCCGGCGCGGCCGCTAACAACCGAAATGGCGCGGGCCAGCGCGATTTTGGCGCTCATGACAGCCTTTGAATCCTGGATTCTATCCTGACGCGATTCGATCATTTGCATTGACATTCCGATATCAGCTTCATTTATATTTGGCCTTTGGCATTTTCACGGCGCTGCCTGCTAAATCTCCTGCCAGTATAGCATTGCCCGGCGCCGGGCTATCACGGCCCAAACGCCGCAATCCCGGCAAACCACCCGTTTAGACGGCTGCCACCTCTCAGGCTGATCACGGCTCCCCTTTTGATGCTCGATAATATGTATTATGTAACCTTGCTGATTAATTTTGATTCCCCTCAATCTGGCTGGCAACCAAGCCGGCAGCTTCGGCAGTTTTCGTTCTCCCCATTCCCGGCCGATAAATGCTAGGACCGGACTTTGGCTTTTTTGGACTCTATACTTAGATAATTATTGATTAAACAGGTCCAAAACTTTGGTTTTTTTATACCTGATTCTAAAATCAGGCATCTGACTGCCGCTTATACAACTTTTCCAGCCCGCGGCAGCCATATTATTTTACTGATGTGATAGGCTCTAAACTCATCTGTCGTTTAGTCGATAGAACGTGCGTGGATACGGATCAGAAAATTTCGCACCATTTTTTAACACATACTAAAATTGCCATCGCCGTCGTGGTGGTTCTGGCCGCTGCAATTTCCATAATGGCAACATCCGTTTCATTTGCTGACACGGCGCCGGCCCCGGAGGGCTCCGGCCAGATCTCTGCCGACGTTGCCGTCAAACAGGTTTATGTGGAAAAGGAGCGCGACGACCTCGCCGTCCTTGATCTGGATATCGCGTCCGCAGAGCAATACCTGGATCAAAACCGGATGAAACTGGCAGACGCAAATGACAGGCTCAGCGATGCCGAAAACGAATACGACCAGACGTTGCAGATGTTCGAAGGCCGCCTGGCGCAGATTTACAAGCTTGGCGGCTATGACGCCTACTCGGTCCTTCTGTCCAGCGACAGTTTTTCCGACGCGGTTTCCCGAGTTAATTACCTGGCGACAATCTCGGAAAATGACCGTAATCTCGTGGACCGGGTGAGGGCCGAAGCCGAACAGGTTCGGACAATTCACCAGCAGGTCGATGAACTAAAACGGGCGCAAGCCGTCGATGTTAAAGGCATGGAAGAGCGACGCGCCGAGTTGCAGAACCGGATCGACATCGGTGTCAAGGATATCAATGCGGAAAACGCCCAGCTGGCGCTGGCGCAGGCACGTGAGCAGCAGGCAGCCGCCCTGATGGCCAGCGCCGGGCCGCCGGCCGGCCTGGACGTGTCCGGCTCCGATCCCGCGACCGTTGGCGTGGCGCCGCCGTCAGGCCTAAGTCCGACAGGCGTTTCCTTAAGCGGCGTTGCCAGCTGGTACGGGCCCGGATTCGACGGACAAACTACCGCCGACGGTGAGCGCTACAACATGTACGCGTTTACGGCCGCCAATAAAACGCTGCCGTTTGGCACCTGGCTGAAAGTGACTTACGGCAACCGGTCCGTGTTTGTCCGGATTAATGACCGCGGCCCGTACATCGGCGACCGCTTCCTTGATCTTTCCTACGCGAGCGCGCAGGCGCTTGGCCTGACCGGAATCGGTTACGTAACGGCAGAGATCTACCGTTAAAATACGTTTAACGCAACGCTACCTGGCGCAGCTGCCGGCAGCAGGATTAACTTCCCGAGTTGGCCTTTTATTCCCCCGCTACCTTTATCAGACTGATAACGTCATAATCCTTAAGCTTGTCCCGGCCACTGAGAAAAGCCAGCTCGACAATGAAGGCGATGCCAACCACCTCGCCACCAAGCTTTTCCACCAGGTCGCATTTGGCTCTGGCGGTCCCCCCCGTCGCCAGCAGATCATCATGAACCAGAACCCTGGTCCCTTTTTTGATTGCGTCTTCATGGATCTCCAGGCTGTCAGTGCCGTATTCCAGCTCGTATTCAGCCGCGATCGTATCATACGGCAGCTTGCCCGGCTTTCGGGCCGGCACAAAACCGGCGCCCAGCGTATAAGCCAGCGCCGCCCCCAGGATGAAGCCTCTCGCTTCCGCCCCCAAGACAATATCAACCTTTTTCCCTACACCAAATTCAGCCATCTGATCAACCGCGTAACGGAGCGCTTCCGCATCTTGCAAAAGCGGCGTGATATCCTTGAAGATGATGCCTTCCTTGGGGAAGTCGGGGATGTCCCTGACCAGTGAAACCAGATCCATGCATTGCTCCTTTCTGCCCGCCGCAGCGGAATTGGTTCGGATTAACCGGTGGTAAAATTCCGGAGTTCTTTGATCAACAACAGATGCTTGAGATGAGAAGAAACGGTCGCGAGATTCTCCAGCGCGGAGATTCCCTCCTTGCGCGCCTGGGGATTCTGGGACCGCAGGGCCGGTGAGAGAATTTGTAATAACAAAGATGATTCCCGGTCAACTGAGCTCTTGAGAGTTTTCAGGTTCCGGGCGGCAATACCGTAGCGGGCCAGGTCCGACGCCGCCGCCATTACTTCCACGTCCGTCTGATCGTAATGCTTAACACCGCCCCTGGAGCTTCCTGCTATCAGGCCATACTCTTCCAGCTCGCGCACGAGGTCAGTACCGGCGCCGGATGTCTCCAGGGCTTCTTCCAGGGTGTAGCTCTGCGATTCCGCGGCCGGGGTTTTCAGACTGATTTTCTTGAAGCGGCGGGTGCCGGCCGGACGCACGGCCACGGTGGCTTTCCGGGAAAGTTCCTGGCGGATTACCTTGAGGGGCAGGAATTCATCGCGCTGCAACGTCAGGATGGTGCGCAACCGCTCAATGTCCGCTTTCGAGTAGAGCCGGTAACCGCCCGCCGTCCGCTTCGGCGATATCAGCTTCTCTTCTTCCAGATAGCGGATTTTACTGATGCTGATGTCCCTGAATTCCTGCTGTAAAACCTTGACGACGGCGCCGATGGTCAGGGCGTTTCCGCGATTGTCCGCGGACTGTTTCGCGTTCATCGCTCGATAAAGGTCAGCTTGTACTTGCCAATCTGCAGCTGGTCGCCATCGGCAAGCTTTTGCGTCTCCACCCGGACGTGGTTGACATACGTGCCATTGAGACTTCCCTGATCCTGAATGTAGCATCCATCATCCTGCTGGATCAACAGGGCATGATTTCGGGACACGGTGATATCATCCAGAAATATGTCACTCGCCGGATGCCGGCCAATAGTGGTTTTCTCCCCCGCGGGCCGGAAAGACTCGCCCGCCATCCCCCCGCCGCTGCGCACCACGAGCGAAACTCCTTCGGCAGGCTCTGCAATCGCGATTGTTTCCGCCTCTTTTTCTTCCCGTTCCGGCAAGTAACGGATCGTGGTCTCTGAGCCGGTGTCTTCCTCTGGAAGGAGGGCGCCGCATTTGCTGCAATATTTGCCTTCTTCAGGATTCTGATAACCGCATTCCTGGCAATAAACCCTGGTCACGAGAGCTATTCTCCTTCGCGTGACTTAAAAGATCTGTCGATTTCCTGCTCAATGGCATTCACGAGCTTGGGGTTCTCCAGGACATGGCGCCGCCAGGCCGGCCGCGTATTATTGACCACATACGGCTCTTTAAGAGCATCTTCCAGGCTCTTGCCATTGTGGATTTCCTGGATTAAAAAATACGTAACTCTCTCTTCGACGATGTCAACGCCCATGTCTTTGAGAATATGTTCAATAGCTGGAACGATCCGATCAGGCACGATTTGTTACCCCTCCTCACGGTGGTTTTACGGAAGCGGCTTTTTATTGCCGCAAGGAAAGCTTACTTGTCGCTGGGCGATCCGCCCATGGGGAACGGCTCCCGGCGGGAAAGGATCTCGCTTAACACGCTGACATCGTCATCCGTGATCAGTGATTTGCCCTCTCCCCTCTTTTTCGAAAGCCGCTGGACCAGCTCGGCCCGCAAGATATCGATCTTGCCGTGCAAGATTCGCCGCTGAAAGCTAAGCTCTTGTTCCTGCGAGGCTAAATCGCGGATCATACTCTTCAGATCCTGCTCGGTCATACTCGACAATTCCGGCAGATTTTCCAACTTGACCTCCGATTACACAATTTGAGTTTTATTATATTCCCCCCGAAGCCAAGGTTCAACTTTAGCCTTAGAGCCTCCGAAAAGGACACTGCGGAGCCAGGGAAAATCTGCCGATAAACTATCAAGGGCGAGATCCTCCAGCCGGTTGAAATTCCTGCATATCATCCGGTTCAAGACAGTGGTCTTTACTGAAATGCAAGCGCTGTAAAAACAGCCGGAGAATTTTTTGGGGAAAAACCAGACATTGTTAAAATCGCAGCTTGAAGCAGCCGTCCTTCTGCTCAAGAAACTAAGCGAGGAGCTGTCGCCGCAGTATATCGGCCTGATTACAACGAGTGGACATACGCTGACGAGTATGGCGGCAACGGGTTTTAACGATAATTCTGATTCTCTGGCCTCGCTTGCCTCCGGATCATTTGCCGCCACCAGGGAGATGGCGCGCCTGATGGATGATTTTGACTTTACCGTCATGCTACATGAAGGCAATAACGTCAATATATATATTGTCCAGGTTACGGATGACGTTCTGCTAGTGATATGCTTTGCGAAAAAGACCCATATTGGCAAGGTGCGCCTGCTGGCCGGAAGGATGACGGGCGCACTGGCAGAAGCGCTCGGGAGCGCGCCACCGGAACTGACCCGCCAGCGGCTGGCCCAGGCAGACGTTTACGCAGAAGGAGTCGGCCGCGTTATCGACGAGCTGTTTGATGTCGAAGGAGAACAACATGGCCCTTATTAATCTCGCCGCGGGAGAAATCAACTATAAAATCGTCTATTACGGCTGCGCCCTGGGCGGCAAGACTACCAGCATCCAGTACGTCTACAAGAAGATTACGCCGCAGGTGAAAGGAAAGCTGGTCTCGATCGCAACTGAAGAGGAGCGAACGCTATATTTTGACTTTTTGCCGCTGACGCTGGACAAGGTGAGGGGGCTGAAAACCCGGTTTCACCTCTATACCGTTCCCGGACAGCCTCAGTATAACGCCAGCCGGAAGCTCGTGATTCAAGGGGTTGACGGCATTGTTTTTGTTGCCGACTCCCAGATCGACCGCCTTGACGATAATGTGGAAGCTTACCTCAACATGTGGGACAACCTGGCCGACCAGGGAGACAGCCCGCTTGACCTCGGGCTGGTCATGCAATACAACAAACGCGACCTGACCGGCGTCTTCCCCTCTGAAGACCTGAATGATCTGCTGAACCAAACCGATTCGGCCTGGGTCGAGTCCTGCGCCCTGACCGGCGAAGGCGTCTTCGAAGCGCTCCGGAATGTTACCAAACAGGTGATCGCCAGGACCAATGCCGCCGCCGAAGGCATGGTCCCCGATCCCTCCCGGGCCTGATTTAGACCTTAACGGCGGGGTCAGGCAGATTCCACGGATTCAGCGCCAAGCTCCACCCATCAGTCACCCGGGTTTTCCCGGCCGGCCATCCGCCATCCACGCTTACGCTTCCTGCTCATGAGCCGCCATGACCTCGTCCAGTTTGGCGGAGAAGCGTTCCAGTAGCTCCCGCGAGTCATCAATCGTGTCCCCTTCGGCAAAAATCTCAAACATCGGCTCGTCTGGAGAGGGAAGAATCTGAACCCAGCCCCGGTCGTAAAACACCTTGACCCCGTCGAGGCGGTCGACGTTCTCTTCATCAAGGACGCTCTCGGAGATTTCCCGCATGGCCGCCCCTTTCAGCGACCAGGGACAGCTCTTCGTCTCCCTGAGCAGCGTGGTGTCGGGAATGTCGGCGACAAGCTGCGAGAGCGGCTTCTCCGACAGCGCCAGCAGCTCCAGCAGCTTTCCCATGCTCATCAAGGCATCCTGCGCCGGCAGGAAAGCGGGAAAGATATAGTCACCGCCCACCGCCCCGGCAAAGATTACATCCGGCTGGGAGGCCGCCTCGGTGAGAGCCGCCTGGGAGACTTTTGTCCGGAGAATCCCGCAGCCGGTCCCTTCAACAAGCGTTTCCGCCAGCCTCGATACTGTAAGCGGTACGGCGATCTTGCCGCGCCGCTCGGAATTTGCCATTAATTTGAGGAGAAGGAAAAGCGTCTTTTCAGGAGAAATCTCATTTCCTTTCTCGTCGATGATGAACATTTTTTCGGCGGCATTGTCGATGGTTATGCCCATATCGGCGCCAGCGGACTGAACCAGCTTCCGGAGCCTCGGCCCGTCTTCAAACCTGGATGAGAGCGTCCCTTTGCTCTCGTCCAGAAACCCGTTCATGGCGATAATCTCCGCGCCCAGTTTCGAGAGCATCTGCCCGGCAATGAGCGATGCTGAGCTGTAGCTGTAATCGAGAACAAAGCGGAAATTGCGGGTCCGGATCTTGTCCGTGTCCCAGTTTGACAGAAGCCCCTGGATGTATTCCTCGTAGGACCGGGCCGGGTACATGATCCGGCCAATCTCGGTATAAAAAGCCCGCCGGTAATTGTGCTGGTTGTAATACTTCTCGATCTCGCGCTCGCTGGCCGGCGAGATGGGGCTGCCCGGCGGCTCGAAGAACAGGATCTGCATCACCTCCGTGTGCCATGCGGAGGTACGCACGTGAATGCCGCCAACGGCGCTGCCGCGCTTGAGTCCGAACCGGTTGACTGCGGCCGGGGTTACTCTGAGGTCGCGCACGTTCACACCTGTTGACATGAGGCCCGCGATGATGGCCCGTTTGATCATCCGCGAAGCCGGATGCTCGTCACGGCTGCATGTAACCTGGGCGCCTTTGTCAAGGGTGGTGCCGTAAGCCATGCCCAGTTTCAGGGCCAGCTCGGTTGTGATATCAACATTCACCAGACCCGAGACGCCGTCCCGGCCAAACAGCATGCTCAGCGCCCGCCATTCCCAGATAATGCTGCTGAAAACGTGCGCACCCGCTTCAATTACTTTAAAGGGATAGATCTTGACGTTGCTCGCGATCATGCTGTGCTCGCCGATGCTGCATTCGTCGCCAATGGCGGCATTGGCGTGGATGGTGGCATTGGGTTTGATCTCACAATTCTTTCCGATCAGAGAGCCGCTGACCTTGGCGCCGGAGCCAATGTAAGTGTTGGAATCCACCACGCAGTGGTCCGTTTCGGCATTGTCCTTGATTACCACGTTATTGCCAAAGATGGAATACGGCTGGATTTTTGCTTCCGGATCGATCTTGGCGTAATTTCCGATCAGGGCCGGGCCGCGAATATTGTCGAGATGATCAAGGTTTAATTTCTCGCCAATATAGATATTATCCTCAAGCCTGATTCCAGGTATATTAACTTTTACCTTTCCATCAAGCGCATCATGGTTGGCCCGGAGATACTGGTTGACATTTCCGATGTCCTGCCAGTAACCTTCGAGCGGATAACCATACATGGGTTTTTCCCGTTCGAGCATCTTCGGGAACAGGTCCCGGCTGAAGTCATATTTGGCCCCTTCGGGAATATAATCGAAGATTTCTGGCTCCAGCACGTAAATGCCGGTATTGACGTAATCGCTAAATACCTGTCCCCAGCTCGGCTTTTCCAGGAATTGTTTGATGCGCTTTTTTTCATCAACAATGACGACGCCAAATTCAAGTGGATTCTCAACAGATTTCAGCGCGATTGTGATCAAGGAACCGTTGTTCTTGTGAAAATCGATGACTTCGCTCAAGTCAAAATCCGTGAGCGCGTCGCCGCTGATGACGATAAAGGTTTCATCCAGATGCTCCGCGGCGTTCCGGACGCTGCCGGCCGTGCCCAGCGGGCTCTCTTCCACGGAATACTCGATCGAGACTCCCAGTAAGGAACCGTCCCCGAAATAACCCCGGACGATCTGCGGCAGGAAAGCGACAGTGACAACGACGTCGTTAAGGCCATGGAGCTTGAGCAGCTCGATGATATGTTCCATACATGGCTTGTTAACAATGGGAACCATCGGCTTCGGCTGGTTGCTGGTCAGCGGCCGTAGCCTGGTCCCCTCCCCCCCTGCCATCACAACTGCCTTCATCTATCCCCTTTCTGCTTCCAGGTTTTTTAAACACTTCTGGCGGCCGCGCCGTCCCGCAAGCTAGAGCCCGTTTGCGATTCTCGAACCGGCAAGAGAGAAGCCGCGCGCCAGATAAGCCGCCGCCGATATCAGCGAGCCGGCGACCCCGGCCCAGAAGAGCCAGCGCCCGACCGTAATGCCATCCGCTTGCACGCCCGCCATGTCCAGGGTCACGGCCACCATGATCAGCGCCGTATAGGCTTTCCCCAAAAGCGATACCCGGAGCTTGACGCCCCGGTTCACAAGCAGTTTATACCCCAGTAGCATGAAAATATCCCGGGCCAGCACCAGAACAACGCCGGCAACCGGCAGTGCGCCGTTAATCGAAAGGGCGACAATGGCAGACCCCACCAGAATGCGATCAGCGACCGGATCGAGAGACTTCCCCAGCTCAGAGACCGAGCCGGTGCCGCGCGCCAGGCGGCCGTCCAGGAAGTCGGTCAGGGCCGCGCCGACAAAGATCAATGTGGCCAGAATGCTCGAGCCTTCCGGAGAACCAAGCAGCAGGATGGCCACTGCCGGCGCCGCCAGGATACGCAGACTGGTAATGAAATTGGCCGCGTGAGACAGATTGCCTTCCATTCTCCGGACTTACACAAAACCACAGGACTGGAACCGCCACGGAGCCATCCCGGCGCGGAAACCGCCCTGGATAAAGATATCACAGTGGCCTGACGGCCAAAAGCCGTGGTAGCGCCACACGGCATTATCGGCCGCCTCCGGCGGTCAAGCGCAGAGCAGGAAACAGATTCCCTGAAATCCGCTTCAGGAAATCCGCTTGTAAGCCCTGACGGCCAGGAAGATAAACACCACGAGAATCCCGGCCATCCAGAGGAGGGCCCGGCCCACATGATAGGTCTGCCCGCTGATCATCAGCGAGCGCAGCGCATCCACGGTAACCGTCACCGGCTGGTTGGCGGCAAAATCCTGGAGCCAGGAGGGCATCGTTGCAACCGGCACAAAGGCGCCGCTGGCAAATACGAGGGGAAAAATCCAGATAAAGCTGGCGATCTGAACCGTCTCCGGATCGCGGACGTGCAGGCCGATCGTAGCGGAGATCCATGAAAACGAGTAGGCAAACAGAAGCACCAGCGCCAGCGCCGCCAAAGCATGGAAGAATCCTCCCTGGAACCGGAAGCCCAAAACCATGCCAACGACAACCATAAGAACTACGACAAAGAAATTGCGAAGCAGATCGGCCGTGGTCCGGCCCGCCAGAACCGCCGAGCGCGCAATCGGCAGCGAGCGGAACCGGTCCACCATGCCTTTGGAGAGGTCATCGGCAAGCCCGACCGAAGTCGCTGTCGAGCCAAACATCGCCACCTGCATCAAAATGCCAGGCAGCAGAAATTCGATGTAGCTGTGGCTGCCGGTAGAAACCCTGATGGCGCCGCCAAACACGTAATTAAACAGCAGGAGAAACATTACCGGCTGGATGGAAGAAAACACGAGAAGCTGCGGGATGCGGACGTATCGCTTGAGATTGCGGCTGGTCAGCATCAACACATCGGTAATGCCGTTAACCAGGGAATTCCAGTCCAGCATACTTACCTCCCTCCTTCCGGGCCGGCGCCGGTCACAAAACCGGCGCTTGTCTCTCCGGCTCCCTGCCGGTGACGTGAGAAAACACGGCTATTCATTCCGATTCCCTGCCGGTGAGGGCCAGAAACACCTCGTTAAGCGTCGGTCTGCGCAGATGGATGTCAGCGATGTTGATCCCGCTGGCGTCCAGCCGGCGAACCAGCTGCGCCAGCGCATCGGTGCTGCTGGCTACGGATCCCGAGATCCGGCCCAGCTGCGGATCGATAGCCTGGTTGCCAGAAAACAGGTCCCTGGTAGCATCCCGGGCGCGCTCGAGCTGTTCGCCTGACTGAACCCGGAACTCCAGGATGCTGCCGCCGATCCTCTCTTTTAGCTCGGAAGCGGTCCCCTCAGCGATCAACCGGCCCCGGTCAATGATGGCAATCTGCTTGGCCAGCTCTTCAGCTTCCTCCAGGTTTTGCGTCGTCAGCAGAAGCGTAGTGCCGCCGACGACAAGCTCGCGGATCACATCCCAAAGATCCGCGCGGCCGCGCGGGTCGAGCCCGGTGGTTGGCTCGTCGAGAAACAGGATGCTGGGAGAGGTGATAAAACTTGCTCCCAGGTCGAGGCGGCGGCGCATGCCTCCCGAGTAGGTCCGGCCGGTTCTGTCGGCGGCCCCGGCCAGGTCGAGCTGCCGGAGAATCTCATCCGCCCTCAGCCTCGCCTTCCTCCTGCCAAGATGGTAGAGGCGGCCCACCATCTCCAGGTTTTCCCTGCCGGTGAGATGGTCGTCGATGGCGGCAAACTGGCCGGCAAAACCGATAATCTTTCTCACCTGCACCGCCTGGGAAACCACATCAAGCCCACCTACTTTCACCGAACCGGAATCTGGCTTAAGCAGAGTGGTCATGATTTTTATCAGGGTGGTCTTGCCGGCGCCGTTCGGACCAAGCAGGGCGTAAATGCCCCCCTGGGGAATTGACAATACGACTTTTTTAAGCGCCTCGACATCCCCGAAGCTCTTGCTGACACCACTAACTTTTATTGCATCCATGGATGTTATTTACCCAGTTGCGCAAATAATTCGCTCTGTATCTACCGGCCAGGAGAGCTTTCCGCAGCCGCAGCCGCGCCATTTGTTGCAGGGCATGTTGTTTGTCACAAACACAAAAAGGAGCCCGGTCCCGGCCTGGCGATTTATGAAAAACGTCAGATGATATCAACCAATTAATGCTATTTTATTGGGGAATGCCCGGGGGAATGCCTCCGGGTACCGTCAAGACTGTCAAGAATCTTATCTTTTGGAAGTACGCCAAGCTGACCGCCGGCTCAGCCCGTTTTGGAAAAAACAACCGCTTTATCGTTAACCGTTTTGAGAGCCTTAAACACGGCCAGCTCAAAACGATCAACCTCCCGAGCCGACTGCGCCTGTTTCTCCCAGACGCTCTGTGTAGCGGAGCGACATGTACCGGACACCGCGGTCATTATGATGAACCAGTCCGCCCACGTCTTTATCAGAACGCGCCCAGGTTGAAGCACACCATAAAGCCATCGCCATCGATATCTTAAAAGGCGAGCAGGAACGGCTGGTCAATGAGATAGGGCTGGCTGAAGATCAGCTCAAAGTCCTGGATTCAAGATATGACAACGTCCAGGAGCTACTGGAACTAGCGATCAAACTGGCCGGAAACTGCCACAAAGCTTATCTAAAAGCTGCAGATGACAACCGCCGCCTGATGAACCAGACCTTCTTTGAAAAAATCTATGCGGGCGACATAGATGAGAAACTGAAAGACCCGGACTATACCGATCTCTTCCATGAAATCTTTTCAGGTGATGGTTTGAATAAGTCAAACCTGGTCGGGACGGCCGGATTTGAACCGGCGACCCCTTGACCCCCAGTCAAGTGCGCTACCAGACTGCGCCACGTCCCGACAGGGGGGATTATATCAGACTCCACTGCTGCCGAAGCCGCCGTCGCCGCGGTCAGACGGGGGCAGCTCGTCCATTGCCTCAAACTCGGCATGCTCAACAGGCATGATCACCAGCTGCGCGATACGGTCGCCCGCCGCGATCAGAAAATCATCATCCCCGGTGTTCTGGACGATCACCTTGATCTCGCCCCGGTAATTGCTGTCGATCAGTCCCGGCGAATTTGTCAGCGTGATGCCGAACTTCGCCGCCAGGCCCGAACGCGGCTGCACAAAACCACCGAAACCTTTAGGGATGGCCACCGCAATGCCCGTCGGCACCAGCGCCCTCTCCCCGGCCGCCAGCGTCAGCCGCGCGACGCTGGTGAGGTCGACGCCGGCGTCGCCGTCGTCGTAGGCGTGAGCCGGGACCGTAGCTTTGGGATGCAGCTTCTTGATCGGGATCTTCACGGACGCCAGTCTATCAGAGAGAGCGGCCGTCGCGCTGCCTCAGAGAGTCGTCTTGCCATCAATGAATCCCGGATTGACCCGTCTTTTCCGTAACAATATAATCCACTCCGGACTCCGGCGATCCGCTTTCGAGCCAGAAGCGATGCAGAGGAAGGGTGACATGAATTCATACCGGCGGCGTTTTGGAAAATCCCTTCTGCTGGTTCTGCCGGCAGTTTTGGCCGTCTTCACAACCTCCTGCGGCAACAGCAGCGCCAGCGGTCAGGCTGCTTGCAAACCGCCTGACCTGTCGCTGGAAAAGACCTCCGCCGTCAACAAACAGATAACGGCAGCCAAAGGCGGCTGGGTCGTTCTCAAGGACGGCAAAGGCGCCGTCTACTTCCTTCCCGGTTCGCTGGACCATGACACGACCATCGTCATGACGCCGGTATCGGCGCCGGCCGCCACCAGCGATATCGCCGAACCCGGCTTCGAGCTGGAAGACTCGGGAACCGGCAAACCGCCACAGCTCAAGGGGCCGATCGAGATCGACATCACCCAGCAGGCGGCGAGCGAGCACGATGCCCTCTTCCAATACTCGTCTGACGGCCCGCAAGCGCTGGATGGCAGCCCCGTTACCGACAGCGCCGGCGTCACGGTAATGACCGAGTTCGAGCCTGACTCCTCGAATTCCTGCTCCATGGCATTCGGACTGGAGAAGCCGGCCGCCCAGGCCGCCACCCAGACCACGCCTACGACGTCCAACCCGTGGAAGCGAAAGCAGGGGCCGGACCAGGTATCCGTGGATTCGGACGCGATCAGCCCCGCCACCGTAAGCGGTAAAATAGGAACCTGGACCTTCAGCTCGCACCTGACGATGAACGCCACCTGCTCGAAGCCGGCCGGATGGAGCGGCGCCTACAGTGGCACATTCAACCTTTCCGTCAAAGGAAGTTTCCAGCAGGCCGCGGGGCTGCCGTTCTCCATCAACATGCCGATTGACGTCACTGCCACCGGCAACGTCATCTTCACATCCACTTTTCCCAGGGACATCCCCGGACTGGCGCCGCTGCTGCAACAGGCCGCGAAAGACACCGGCATATCGCAACCCGACCTTTATGGACAGGGTTACCTGTATGTCAACCAGAGCCTGGGTAATTTCAGCGCCTCGGGCTTCGGACCCGGAGCCAGCGTCGGTTTCAGTCTCCAGTCAAGCGACGGCGGCAAGACCTGGCCGATGGTGGTAGTCATCGATCCGGAGAGCAGCAAAGTCTACGTCATTTGGCAACTGGGCACTTATGTCGGCACCATCAGCGGAAATCTTGCCAACTCCGTATCGCGGAAAGCGATTACCGGCACCACGAGCTCGACCGCGATGATATCCACCGTCACCCATCCGTCGCGGACCGCTACATCGGCCGATACCGGAACCAGCACCTCGCAATAGGCAGTAGGTCAATCGCTTTTAAGGGCCGCGATGTAAAGGCTCTGGCAGCCGCAGCCGCCGGCTGCGCACGATCCTACAATGGAAAGATGCCGGTTGATACAGCAGTCATCTGTGTCGAAATGCTAGGAGGGAAAGACGCCGGTCAGCCTCGCCGAGCCGAGGATGTGCGCCCCATAGGCCGCCTCGAAGCCGCTGTGCGTCATGGAGGCTCCGGCGTCAACCCGGGGCATGCTGCTGTCCAGGGCGTAGACACTGATGCTGTAGGTGTGCGGCTGCGGCGGACAGGGGCCGGCGTAACCGGCGGTGCCGATGTAATTGAGGCCTTCGGCGGCGCCGCTGATAGCGGAGATATCCTGACCGGGCTCCAGCCGCGTCACGCTCGCCGGCAGGTTGAACACCGCCCAATGGCGGCAGGCCTGGTCGCCCGAGCCGCAGGGCGGGTTGTCGTCATCCATGATCAGCGCGAAGGACGCCGTGCCGGCCGGCTGCCCCGACCAGGAAAGCTGCGGCGACTGGTTGCCGCCGCCCTGCCGCTGACACGCCTGCGCCAGTGCGATGGCGCCGCCCTCGCTGAAAGACGTACTCTGCAGCACGAACCCTGCCGTGGTGCGGGCTGTTCTTAAAGCGTTCATGCTCGCCGTCCCGGCCGTGTTTGACGAAGCCGCTTCATTTGCTCCT
>JAMDDD010000036.1:0-24701 GCA_023489275.1 Actinomycetota bacterium | reverse complement strand
GGGAGCGGGCGATGTTCAGTGCGCAAAGCGTCGTTGCCGCCGCCAGCAGCAATGCGAACCCCGCGCGTCCCCAGCGTTCCCTCTGAACTGTATCCCTCACGCCGAGAGGCTAAACGGCGGGTACCTGTCGGTCGTCAGCAAAAAAGCGTAAGCATCAACACGCAAAGCCCACCGCATCACGCCAACGACAAAGTCAAAAAAGCTCCGCGGGTAGCGGCCGGTGAAAAGAATGGCAAACCATGACAGAAAAGTGACGACGGCAACACCAATGCCTAGGATGTAAAGGACGACATAATGCGGGAAGGCCAGAAACCACTTTACCAGAGGCAGGCCGCGGCTAAGCTGGCTCCCGTCCGGCGGCGACAGGTCAAGGTGCACCCCCTGGTCCTCTTCCAGCGACGGATATACGTGAGCCAGGAGCAAAATATAAGCATAAATTCTAAAACCGAAGCGAGTCAGGTTAAGGTTCCAGTCAAACCACCAGCGGGGATATTTCTTGCGGAAGAGCATAGTCAGCACAATCGGCAGGCGCCATCGCACTGCCGCCAAATAGACGATAATGAGAATCGGCAGAATTACGATTAAACGAAAAAACGTGGTCAGGCGGTTTCCCTTTTCCGGATAATCAATTGAGAGGCTGGCGGGATAGGACACGGTTCCTGCTTCCATGCTGTCACGCTCCTTTGCTCGGGATCGTTCTTCGTCCGGCTCACGCTTCTTTGCCAGGCGCACTTTCGTTTTCGACATATCAGGCCTGTTGCCTACCGGGCAGGCTTATGCCCGTTTGCGAAACCGGGTAAACCGGCCAGCCTGCGCGCATGGTATCCGCGCGCGGACGGCTATCCCCTCCGGCCGGCTGTCAAGCTCGATGGAGGCGGCTACCTTGTAAATCTCATTGATTAAACCGGCGTCCCCATAGGGAAGGAAAAGTTCCACGTCTTCCAGCCGGGAAGCGAAAAAATCACGGATGCGCCGCCTGAGCTCGTCCAGGCCACCGCCGGCAAGAGCGGAGATCAGCACAGCGTCCGGCCAGCGGCGGCGTAAAAACGCTTCCTGACCGGCATCGAGAAGATCGGATTTGTTGAGGACAAGCAACCGCGGGATTTTTCCGGCGCCGATATCATCGAGCACTGTGTCAACAACATTAATCTCATCCTCTAGCTCAGTCTCAGGAAGGTCTGCCGCAGCTGTAACAAGGATCACGCCGGCCGCGAGGGTTTCCTCGAGAGTCGAATGAAAAGCCTCGACCAGTTGATGCGGCAGTTTGCGGATAAACCCGACCGTGTCGGTGACCAGATAGGTTTGCCTCTCGAATTCGTAGGCTCTGGTCGCCGGATCAAGGGTTTCAAAAAGACGGTTCCTGACCGCAACGCTGCTACCGGCAACAGCATTAAGCAGCGTTGACTTGCCGGTGTTTGTGTACCCCGCGAGCGCGATCAGCGGCAGCATTGAAGCCTGGCGCGATCGCCGCATTACCTCGCGGGAAGAAGAAAGGTCTTTCAGGCGGCGCTTGAGCGTTCCGATGCGTTTCCGGGCAACTCTCTGGTCAACCTCCAGTTTCGTCTCTCCGGGACCCCTTGTGCCGATCCCGCCACCCAGACGCGACAGCTGCGTGCCCTTGCCGCGCATGCGGGTGAGATTGAACTGAAGTTGAGCCAGCTCCACCTGCAGCTTTCCCTCTGCTGTATGGGCGTGCTGGGCGAAGATGTCAAGGATGAGGGCGGTGCGGTCAATGACGCGGACCGTCAGGCGGTCTTCCAGATTTCGCTGCTGTGTCGGCGTCAGCTCGTCTTCTACCACCAGCAGTCCGGGCTGAAGCCGCTGAAGCTCAGCCTTAAGCTCCTCAAGTTTGCCTTTGCCCAGATACGTGGCCGCGACCGGATGGTCCCGCCTCTGAATCATTTCCCCCACGCTCTCGGCTCCGGCCGTAAGCAGCAGCTCTCTCAGCTCGGCGAGGGGATCTGCTCCATCCGGCGGCGCGGGCCCCGGCAGGACGGCTATGAGGTAGGCAAGTTCAAAGTTCAAAGTTCAAAGTTTCGCGGGTTGTAGCTACTTTCCATCTGCGATGAATTGATGAGATAAGTATCACGAATCGAGTATTGAATTATAGCGATGAATCAGCATCAATGCTCGCAACATTGACCTTGGAACTTGGAACTTTGAACTTTGAACTTAAAGGTTTTCCTTGATCCTGTCCAGCGCTTCCAGGATGCGCTCGTCGGGAGCCGTCAGGGAGATGCGGACGAATCCTTCACCGCTGGGGCCGTAACCGGAGCCGGGAGGCACGACCACGGCGCACTTGTCGAGCACCATGTCGGCAAAGGAAGCCGAGGTGTAACCGTCGGGGACCGGCACCCAGATATAGATGGTGCCCTGCGGGGGGATTACGTCGATCCCGATCTCTTTCAGGGCGCCGGTAACCAGGTCGCGCCGTCGCTGGTAGATGGCGCACATGTCCCGGACACACTGCTGCGAAGAATTCATCGCAAACGCCGCCGTTCTTTGCAGCGCCTGAAACATGCCGGAATCCATATTCGTCTTCAGCCGCCAGAGAGATTCAATCACCTCGGCGTTGCCGACGGCGGCGCCGATCCGCCAGCCAGTCATGTTGTAAGTCTTTGACAGCGAGTAAAACTCGATGCCAACATCCTTGGCCCCGGGGGTTTCCAGGAAGCTGGGGGCAACATAGCCGTCGAAGGTAATCTCCGAATAAGCGTTGTCGTGGATGATACAGATGTCGTTTCGGCGGCCAAATTCAACCAGATGCTCAAAGAAATCATTCTTGATGACGGCGCCGGTGGGGTTGTTGGGATAGTTAACAAACAGTAATTTCGAGCTCTTGACTATGCTCTCAGGAATGGCATGAAGGTCCGGCTGAAAATCCAGCTCCGCCCGGAGCGGCACCGGCACTGCCTCGCCTCCCGCCAGGATGGGACCGCTGGCGTAAACCGGATATCCAGGATCCGCGCCCAGGCAGACATCACCCTTGTCGAGAAAATTAAAGCAGATGTGGGCGATGCCCTCTTTTGCGCCCAGCAAGGGAAAGACCTCGGTCTCCGGATCGAGCTCTACCCCGAAACGGTTTTTGTAAAAATCCGCCACCGCCTGACGAAATTCGCCGAGGCCCTTGTTGTTGGGATACCGGTGGTTGACAGGATCGGCGACCTGACGTTGCATCTCCTCGACGATGTGAGGCGGCGTCGGCGTGTCGGGATCGCCGATCCCCAGGCTGATGACGTCTACGCCCTCCTTCTTTTTCGCGGCGACCTTGCGCTCGATCTCTGCAAACAGGTAAGGGGGCAGCCCGTCCATCCGGTGGGAAAATCTCATCTTCCTACAACTCCTTTATCCTGTTGATAAACTCCTCAGACATGACGCCAGTAAATACTTCTTCCGCAGGGCCGGTCATGTGAACCTCCATCTCGTCTTCCACTTCAATCTGCAGGTCGCCGCCGGCCAGGTGCACGGTTACGGGGCTTGCCATGCCCTTGAGCCGCCGCGCCGCCACCGCCACGGCGCAGGCGCCGGAGCCGCAGGCGCTGGTCTCCCCTACGCCCCGCTCCCAGACGCGCATCGAAACCTCCGCGGGCCCGGTGACTTTCATGAACTCCACGTTGGCGCGGTGGGGAAACAAGTCGTGGCGCTCCAGCACCGGACCCAGACGTTCAAGTTCAATCGCCTCGAGATCATCGGCCTCGATAACGCAGTGGGGATTGCCGACATCGACGAAAGTGAATTCAAACTCCTCGCCGGCAGCTTCAAGACGGACTCCCAACGCTTCGCTCCTGCCGGCGCCTTCGTAACCGACGATGCTTTTCCCGCCCAGACAGGCCCGGCCCATCGACACCCGCACCTGTCCGTCGGGCAGGACCGCGGGCTTGACGATGCCGGCGTCGGTATTCACGGTCATGCCGGCGCTTCTTGAAAATCCCTTCCGGTACAGGTATTTTCCGAACATGCGAAGGCCGTTGCCGCTCACCTCTCCGCGGCTGCCATCCGGGTTGTGAATCTGGAGATAGAAGCCCTCCGCCTCATTGCCGCTCCAGAACAGAATGCCGTCGGAGCCGATGCCATAATGGCGGTCGCAGATGGCGGCGACCCGTTCCGGAGTAAGCTCAAAAGGAAGGCCGGCCGCCAGGATGACGTAGTCGTTACCCAGCCCGTGCCATTTGGAAAATTCAACTTGAGCGAAAACCATGATTATTATTCCTTATAAATCGGCGGGGATTTTAACCTCTGCACTGGCAAAACCAGCAGCGCGAATCTGCCGGCCGATCAGCTTTTCCGGCTCACCCTCCGGCTGCCCGGCCAGGTCGATTCTAACAACATCAGGCATCTTTCGCATCCAGGTAAGCTGGCGCTTGGCATAGCGGCGGCTTTTTTGTTTGATTGCGGCGGCGGTCTCCGGCAGCGCCGCCTTTCCCGACAAATAACCCGCGATCTCGTCAAAACCGATCGCCTGCCCGGCGGTGCGGGAGACGCTTCCGGACAGGGCCGCCCGCACTTCGTCAACCGCCCCGGCAGCCAGCATCCGTTCCACCCGCATGTCAATGCGCCGGTACAGCTCTTCACGGGGAAGCATCAAGCCGAACGTCAGCGTGCGAAACCGGGAGCCGGCAGACCACAGGCGGTCACGTTCGGAAGATACGGGACGCCCGCTGGTGGCGGCTTCCAGGGCGCGCGCGAGCCGCCTGGAATTGGCGGCGTCGATGGTCGCGGCGCCGGCGGGATCAAGTAGTTTTAACTGTTCCAGGGCTGCCGCTTTGCCTTCCCGCGCGATCAGGTCATCCCAGCGGCGGCGGACCCCCGGGCCTCCCTCCGCCCCAAAGGAAAAATCTCCCAGCAGGGCCCGAACGTACAGGCCGGTGCCGCCGACGATTACAGGCAGCCGGCCCCGCCGGCCAATTGAGGCAATTGCATCAGCGGCGTCCTGAACAAAACGGGCGGCGCTGCATTCATCCCCCAGCTCAAGGCAGCCAACCAGATGGTGGGGCACGAGGGCAAGCAACTCCGCCGGCGGTTGATCGGTAAGAATCGGTAGGCCCCGGTAGACCTGCATCGAATCGGCAGAGACGATCTCGCCGTCCACTGCGGCAGCAACGCCGGCGGCTATACGGCTTTTCCCAACGGCCGTGGGGCCAAAAATTACTACTAAAGGTGCCGCGAGGGCTACGTCAGGGTGATGAGAAAGCGGCAATTCTGGCCACCCTTCGAGATCCCGGACTGGCTGGTTAGCCCGATCTTCCCCAGATGCGACTCGCAAATGCCCTGAACCAGACTATGATGCAGACTGCATACCAGGTCCATCCCCTCGGGCGGCTCCCGGAAGATGCAGTGACGGACCTCAACCTCCAGCCTTCCATTTTCACCACCGGAAAACCGGGCGAAGAGGCCTTCCCCGTCCAGAAGATCCTTCAGGCTATCGAGCCGCGCCGCCGGAAGACTATCCAGGGTCAGACCCCGCGCCGCCATTTGCTGCCACCCTCCGGCAAGGCCCGCCTCGCGGGCGGCCTTTTTCGGCCGGCGGCCTTTTTCGATGGCGCCAAGAGCGATCTCAGCCAGCAGGCGGTAGTTCCGCGGCGGGTATTGCGGCGCGACGGCGGCGGCGATTACATGCCGGTAGATCTTCATCCGGGCAGGATCAGCCAGCGTCCGGGTAACTTCTTCATTTTTAGCTGTCAGAACGGTTCTCCTGTTGCGGTAAACGGTAATCACAAACGGTAATTAACCGGGCTGGCGACATATTTGCCTGCCTGCCTGATCCCTCTCAAAAGTATATGCTATTTGTCACATCGCGGATGCCTTTTTGCTGTCGCCTACGGACTGCTTACTCACCGGTCGCCGGTGCCGCCCGTGACCGGCAGCGAGCTGGTCACGCGGGTGCTGACCCAGGTCGTCGATGGGCTTACCGGCGGCCGGGTCGCCGTTGATGATGAACCGGATAGCGCGGCAGCCATGATCGCCAGGCACATCGAGGGTAAACGCCAGCAACTGGGGCTGTCCTGGGGCAGCCGCCTGAGAACCTGTCCTTCCGGCCTATTCCTCAAATCTGTCAACCGTAAAGCGGTGAGCGGTGAATTCCTCGTGCGACAATATACCTGCTTTCTGGCAGGCTATCGTCAGCTGCTCTTCGACGGAGTTGACGCCGGCAAGATCGGGAAGCAGCACTCCACGGCGATAATCGCAACCGACGATGACACCGTATTTCTTGCAATCCAGGTCTTCGTGGGAAGATACGGCTTCCGGCCGGCTGAGCACGTCAACGCTGAATTTAAGCCGCGGCAGTTCAGCTGGCGAAAGCGGATTAAATCTGGGGTCGGCAAACGCCGCCGATTGGGCGTTCCTGATGATCTCTCCGCCCAGTGAGGGCTCCGCCGGCTCCAGTGTGCCGATACATCCCCGCAGCGCTCCGTCCATTTTAATGCTGACAAAGCAGGCGGCCTGCTGGCGGTAAAAATCTTCATCCGGCGGCTCCGGCATCGGTTCATGCTTGAGCGCAGCGGCAACGGCCGCCCGGGCAAACAGCGCCGGATTTTGATCTGGAATTATTTTCATGCCATATTCCTGTCTGACGAGTTTGTCTTATCCTGGCACAGCCCTGGCATCGCGCCCCGTGACGGCAAGCGTGTCCTGCTCAAACACGATGGTCAGCTGATGGTAACACCGGCGTAGCCAACCACCTGGCCAAAATCGCCGGTGACATCCCCGGAAGTTTCATATCTGACCAGCTTTGCCGACTTGGCGCCGAGATCATTGCAGGCAACCAGCATTGCCGCCACCGGAGCGGCGCCGCACATGGAAATATGATTTTCATGCGTGGTCGCCAGCAGGCCTGCGGGATCGAGAGCGAAAATTTGCTCCAGCGCCAGTTCGTCCTTCTGCCGGGCCACGGCCTGGCTCTCATAATGCGACATGTCGGAGCTGGCGATAATCAGCACCGGGGCCGGAAACTCTCTCACGGCAGCGGCCACCGCCAAACCGATGTCACGGCACTGGTCCGCCTCCGTGATCATGACGCAGATCGGCACAATCAGCGGATTGCCTTTCAGATACTGCAGAAAGGGCAACTGCACCTCAATCGAGTGCTCGTAAAGATGAGCGGAGCTGTTCTCCTCCAGCAGGCGGCTGTTTTCCAGAACGTCGCCGGCCAGCTCGGTATCAATCAGAACATCTCCCGCCGGCATTCGCCAGACGCCCGCGGTCATGATCGCCGCCGCCGGGCCCAGCCCGGTATGATTGGGGCCGATGATAACAAACGCCCCGGGCAGCTCGACGCTGCCGTAAACCTGTCCGGCGACGCGGCCGGAGTACATGTAACCGGCGTGAGGAACCACGATCCCCAAAGCCGGTTGCGCCGGACCAGGTCCGATCAGAGGCTTAACCGTCCGTTCCAACTCCCCGGCATCCCGGGGATAGAACCGGCCCGCCACAGCCGGCTGCCTAATCGGAGATGTCAATGGACTCATCTGTTCGCCTTTCCCTGGGAGTCTTCCATCAGGATCATCTATTGGAATCGCTCTGACGAAATTCTTCCCCGATTGAGGGGTTTAAAATCAGTTATCGGCGGCCGCTCAGGGTCGTTGAGGTGGCCGATTCGATCCTGACGTCAACAATCATTCCGGGATCTGCTTTGCCAGTGAAGTTGACTA
Organism: Actinomycetota bacterium; assembly: GCA_023489275.1. Lineage (GTDB taxonomy): Bacteria > Actinomycetota > Thermoleophilia > BMS3ABIN01 > BMS3ABIN01 > JACWAD01. Next base: position 17,052 of record JAMDDD010000036.1, on the reverse strand, counting down.
TCTTGTTCGTCCTGGTGCGGCCGCGCAACTGCCCGCCGCCGTGCCTGCTTCCGCCCTCTACCAGCACTTCCATTTCGCGGCCAACCAGCGATGAATTCTTCTCGGCGGCGATCTCCTGAACCAGCGTCACGATCTCCCGCATGCGCCGTTTCACGGCCGCCTCCGGCACCCGGCCCGGCAGGCCGGCGGCATCCGTTCCCGGACGAGATGAAAAGGCAAAAGTAAACGCTCCATCAAACCGGCATTCACGAACCAGCGTCGTCGTTCGGTAAAAATCTTCCTCCCGCTCTCCTGGGAAACCAATGATCAGGTCTGTGGTCAGTGCAAGTCCCGGCACCGCTTCGTACAGCTGGTCAACTTTTTCCAGATATTCCTCGCGGGTATAGCCGCGGTTCATCCGGCCCAGGATAAAGGAGGAACCGGATTGAACCGGCAGATGCAGTTGCTCGCAAACGCTGGGGAGGTCCCTGATCGCCTCGATCAGGCGGCGGTCCAGATCCTTGGGGTGAGAAGTTGTAAACCGGATCCGCTTGATCCCCTCGATGCCATCGAGCTGCGCCAGCAATCCGGCGAAATCCAGCCGGGAGGACGGATCAAGGTCAAGACCGTATGCATTGACATTTTGTCCTAATAACGTTACTTCCCGGACGCCCTCGCCGGCGAGCCGCTTGACTTCGGTGATAATATCGCCGGCGGGACGGCTTCGTTCCGGTCCCCGGACAAAGGGGACCACGCAGTAGCTGCAGAAGTTGGTGCAGCCGGTCATTACCTGCACCCAGGCCCGGAAAGGGTCCAGCCGCCGGGTTGGCAGACCCGCGCTAGGAAATTGATTGTCCTCAAAGGCGTATGCCGGCCCGGAACCGGAAGCGGCCGCCGCCAGCAGCGACGGAAGCTCGGCGATGTTTTGCGGCCCAAAGGCAACGTCCAGGAAAGGCAGCTCAGCAAAGATTTTTTCCCCGCGGCTCTGGGCGAAGCAGCCGCCGAGCGCCACCAGGCTGGCCGGCTGCTCCTTTTTCCTCCGGCTCGCCTCCCCCAGCCTGCCCCGCAGCCTGTTTTCGGCGCTCTCCCGGACGGCGCAGGTGTTGTAGACAAGCAGATCCGCCGCATCAGCCTTTGATGCCGCGCTCCATCCGTGCTCTTCAAGCACTCCCCGGATTCGCTCGGAGTCATGCTCGTTCATCTGACAGCCAAATGTGGCCAGGAAATAAGTTGCCATGAGAAATAGTTTATCAGGCCGCAGGCGCCTGGCGTGAAACGGCCTCGCTAATTTAAAAAAGAATTTACAGACGGCCGGGTTGTTTCCCTTGAGCGAAGTAAATGGAGCCGTTCAATATTTATGCCGGACGGGGTGTTTTTCCCTGAGCGTTCCAGCGCAGGGGAAACATCCCGTCCGGCGCAGTTTCAAGCAATGCGAACGCGGAGAAACATCCATAGCTGCAAGCAGGAAAGCATCAGAAGCAGGAACGTCTACTTGGCGTACTCCGTCGCACGGCTTTCACGGATCACCGTTACCTTGATCTGACCGGGATAATCCAGCTGCTTCTCGATCTCTTTGGCAATTTCTCGCGACAGCAGCGCCGCCTCGTCATCATCGATCTCCGCCGGCTTGACCATGACCCGAATCTCCCGTCCGGCCTGCATCACATAGCACTTCTCAACGCCTTTTTTGCTAACGGCGATACTCTCCAGAGACTCCAGCCGCTTGATATAGCTCTCGAGGCTGTCGCGGCGCGCTCCCGGCCTGGCCGCGCTGACCGCGTCGCCGGCCTGGACCAGCACCGCTTCCACCGTTTGCGGCTCCACATCGCCGTGATGAGCCTCAATCGCATGCCAGATGGCCTGGCTCTCCCTGTTTTTCTTGGCCAGATTGGCGCCGATGCCGGCATGAGTACCCTCGATCTGATGGTCGACAGCCTTGCCGATATCATGCAAAAGGCCGGCCCGGCGCACCAGCTTCGTGCTGGCGCCCAGCTCCGCGGCCATGATTCCGGCCAGATGGCTCACTTCCAGCGAGTGGGCCAGAACGTTCTGGCCGTAGCTGGTCCGGTACTTTAACCGTCCCAGAAGCTTGACAAGGTTTTCGGGAACACCGTGGACATTTGCCTCCAGCGTCGCCTGCTCGCCGGCTTCCATAATCGCTTTCTCAACCTCAGCTTTAGCCTGCTTGTAAGTATCCTCAATGCGGGCGGGATGGATCCGTCCGTCCGCCAGCAGCTTTGTCAGGGTGAGCCGGGCGATTTCGCGTTTGACGCCGTCAAACCCGCTGAGAACTACCGCCTCCGGCGTATCATCGATGATCACGTCAATGCCGCTGATATTTTCCAGCGCCCGGATATTGCGGCCCTCGCGGCCGATGATGCGGCCTTTCATCTCGTCAGATGGCAGGGGCACTACCGAGACAGTGGTTTCAGCCGCATGGTTGGCGGCCGTGCGCTGGATGCTCAGCGAAAGAATGTTCCTTGCCCGGCGGTCGGATTCCCGCCTGGCGTCTTCCTCAATAGAGCGGATCATCTTGGCCATATCATGCCGCGCCTCTTCCTCGACCTGCTTCAGGAGCAGGTCCTTCGCTTGCTGGCTGGTAAAGCCCGAGACCCGCTCCAGTTGCCGGCGCTGCTCATCAAGAGATTGTTGCAGCTCCTCGCCAATTTTCTTGATATTGGCCTCACGGTCCAGCAAGGACTGCTCCCGGCGCTGGACCTCCCGGTCCCTGTCGGTGAGAAACTTTTCCTTGTCCTCCAGCCGCTGCTCGCTCTTTAACACCTCCGCCCGCCGGTCTTTCAGCTCGTTTTCAGCCTCTTCGCGGAATTGTTGCAGCTTTTCCCGCGCCTCCACTTCGGCGGAACGGCGGATAGTCTCCACCTCCCGGGCGGCATCGCTGCGTGCCCTTTCCGCCTCATTCTCCAGGGATGACAATTTCGATTCCGAAAGCGCCTTTCGCAGGAAAAATCCGGCGGCAAGGAAAACAAGCGCAACCACAATCGCAATCAGCACTAGATTCATAGCATGCTCCAGTCTCAATCAGTAGGCGGCCAGCCCGACATAAAACATCTCAACGCTGGCCCCGGGCCCGGCTTAAAAAATGAAAAAACCGAGCAGTACCTGCTCGGCATATACGAAACCAATTCAGCTTTCCTTGTATGGCGGCGCCCGCCCGCCGTAAACTCCCGGCGAGACCGGGCATCCGGGTATTTATGCTAGTGAAATTCCTGGACTCACGTTACTTTCACTAAGCCCGTCGCAGCTATTGATATAGCCATGTTTATTGCCATCAAGCCTTGAAATGCTAAAAAACAAGGAAATCTATCGTTGATCGCCTATTATGCAAAGCAGTTGTAGAACATTTTCATTCTATCGCCGCCGGACTGGCGCTGTCAATCAAGGCGCTGACTGTTTTTCAGGCTTTGGAAGCAGCTTTCTTGCGGGTTACCATCGCTTCCGGCGCCTGCTCCGCCACGGCTGCATCATCTGCCGCTGGCGACAAATCCACGCCCGCGGCGTGCAGTGTTTCGCGCAAGATCACCTGCGCCAGGTCCTTGTTTTCCTTGAGGAATGCTTTGGAATTATTTCGGCCCTGCCCGAGCCGCTCGCCGCCGTACGAGAAGAAAGCGCCGCTCTTGTCGATAATTCCATGGGCCACGCCCATATCAAGGATGTTGCCTTCTCGGGAAATGCCTTCTCCGTACATAACGTCGAATTCGGCCTGCCGGAACGGCGGCGCCATCTTGTTCTTGACCACCTTGGCGCGGACCCGGTTGCCGATCGCCTGCGTCCCTTCCTTGAGCGTTTCTATCCGGCGCAGGTCGAGGCGGACGGACGCATAGAATTTCAAAGCCTTGCCGCCCGGCGTCACCTCTGGATTACCGAACATGACACCGATCTTCTCCCGTAGCTGGTTGGTGAAGATGGCCACCGTACCTGTCTTGTTGAGGGTCCCGGCCAGCTTCCTGAGGGCCTGAGACATCAAGCGGGCCTGAAGCCCGACGTGCGAGTCACCCATCTCACCCTCAATCTCAGCCTTAGGTGTGAGCGCAGCCACCGAGTCGACGGCAACTACATCGAGGGCGCCGCTGCGAATAAGCATCTCCGCGATTTCCAGCGCCTGCTCTCCGTAATCAGGCTGCGAGAGCAGCAGGTCATCGACGTTAACGCCGATCCGGCGGGCATATGACGGGTCCATGGCATGCTCGGCATCGATGAAGGCGGCGATTCCACCGCGCTTTTGCGCCTCGGCGATGACATGGTACACCAGGGTTGTCTTGCCTGAGGCTTCCGGGCCGAACACCTCGATGACCCGGCCCCGGGGCACGCCGCCGATGCCAAGAGCGATGTCCAGCGCCAGCGCGCCGGTGGAAATGGCGCTCACCCTGATCCCCGCGGAGTCATCTCCCATGCGCATGATCGATCCCTTGCCGAACTGGCGTTCGATCTGGCCCAATGCAACTTCCAACGCTTTGTCTTTTTCCACTTCTGCCTCCAGTTATTTGAGTTGGACCGTTTTCAGGGCCTGATGAATGGCCCCGCTTGATTTGAGAATGCTATTATACAGCGTGATTCGGACGGCTGTAAATTTGACCGGCTCCGGTTGCATTTGATCCAGGTCAAGACGCACCCGGCCGCGGGCGCGGGCGATGGTGACGTGGGGAAAAAACTGCCGCCGCTGCGACTGGAAGAGCTGTTTCCGGGCGAGCGCCGCCGCCAGCCGGCCGTGGATGCTCTTAAGCCGCCCGGCCGGTTCTTCGATGCTGGCGGCGATCACTCGCGGCGTTCTTCCCTTCGGCAGCCCCACCATCGCGGTTGCCGCCGCTTCAAATGAAGTCAGCGGATCTTCATCCGCGAGCTCATCCAGCTGCCCGGACACCCGCACAAGCTCTTCCTCGCTCTTCTGTCCCAGGAAGATCAGCGTTATATGCAGCTGCTCCCGGGGCACCAGCCTGAGCGCCCGGTCAGCTGCCAGAAAATCCCGTTGCCAGGCGACCAGCCTGCCGGTGGCTTCCTCGGGAATCTCGACCGCGACAAACAGCCGGAAAGACGGGCCGTCAGGCCGGCGAGGACGCCCTTCCCGGTAACGCTCTCCCCGCCCCTGGCGCCGGGAGCGCTTGGCTGGATAGTCTTTGCTCAGATTCATTTTCCGTTGCCGGGAGTCTATCCTCCAGGCGTTTCATCTTCTGTTACCTTCAGATGGATCATGTGCAGCGCCGCCGTAACGGCGGCTTCGCGGATGTCGTCGCGCCCGCCGCTGAAATTGAAACGCTCAACCACGTCTCCGGATCTCGAGGACACGCAAATGTAAACGAGGCCAACCGGTTTTTCCGCCGTCCCCCCGGATGGTCCGGCGACCCCGGTGATGCCGGCGCCGTAATCAGCGCCCGTGGCTGACCGGGCTCCCAGGGCCAGCTGCTGGGCAACTGGCTTGGAGACGGCGCCGGCGTTGTCGAGAATCTCCTGCCTGACTTTAAGCAGACTTTTCTTGACGTCATTGCTATACGCCGTCACACCACCGAGGAAGAAGGCAGATGATCCCGCTACCCGGGTGATTGCTTCTCCCAGCATGCCGCCGGTGCAGGATTCGCCAACCGCCAGCGTTGCCCCGGCCCGCGTCAACCGGGCGGCAACCACAGTTTCAATCTCTTCCCCTTCGGAATAGACCGAGAGCCCGAACTCTTCCTTGAGAGTCTTTAGCAAAGCCTGTATCTGATCTTCAAAGTCGCCCGGGCTGGAAACTTCGAGCAATACCTCTCCCCGGCGCGAACAGATGCTGACCTCAAGGGCCGCCTGAGCCTTTCCCAGGATACGTTCAACCGCCTGGTCAACTTCCGCCTCCCTGACGCCGTAAAAACTGAGGCGGCCCCGCGCCGGCGGCCGGACGGCGCTTAAGACGGGCGCCACCTGGGGCGATCTGAGCACGTCTCCCCACATGGCCTTGATCTCCCTGGGGACTCCGGGCAATACCGCCAGTACCGTATGATTCACCGTCAGAATAAAGCCCGGCGCCGTCCCGGCAGGCCTGATTACCCTGCTGCCGGCAGGCATTACCGCCTGCTTGGCCTGGTGCGGCTCCAGGGGACCGGTGGCCCCGACAGCCTGCCGCACCAGCGATTCCGCCTCCCGATTTAGCTGAAGCTCAAGACCGAGGGCAGCCGCCACCGCAGACGCGGTCAGATCGTCTTCGGTCGGCCCCAGGCCACCGGCCAGCACGATCAGATCGGATTTTTTTTCCAAAGCAAAATTTACCGCCTGGCCGATCTGCTGGCGGAGGTCCGGAACACTCAAGGAAAGAATTACTCTTAGCCCGCGCGCTTCCAGGCTCCCGGCGAGGAAAGCGGTATTTGTATCGAGCACGCGTCCTTCGGTAAGCTCGGTGCCTACTGTAATTATTATCGCCGTCATCTAAAAAACCGGCACCCGGCTATCAAAGACTTGCTTGCCCACACCAGTTTTATTCCCTCCGCCATTGATTTTGATTTGAATCGAAGTTTAACTGATGATCCAGTTCTCACGAATCTACCAGGGCTGCACCGGTTTGCCATGTTACGTCAGAGCCCCCGCCTGCTCCAATCATTTTGTGATTTATCCTAACGGGAAACTGGAAACTGAAAACTATCTCCTACCATTTGCGGGCGCGGATAAAATAATCGATTCCGGAAACTATTGTAAAAAAAGCGGCCAGATAAATCAGGTACCAGCTGAGCGGCCGGCCCAGAAAGTAGCCAAACCGGGGCAAGATCAAGGCAACCACGGCCACGACCTGGCTAATCGTTTTAATCTTTCCCAGAGGGCTGGCGGGGATCACGATCCTGCTCGCCGCCGCAACCAGCCGCAGACCCGAGACCGAGAACTCCCTGGCAATGATCAGCATCGCAATCCAGGCAGAGATGCGGCCGAGTGAAACCAGCGATATCAGCGCCGCCGAGATGAGCAGCTTATCGGCGACAGGGTCGAGAAACTGTCCAAAGACAGTGACCGCATTTCGGGAACGGGCAAAGTAGCCGTCAAGCGTATCAGTGACAGCCGCCAGGACGAAGATTGCTACGGCGATGGCTGCGCTGTATGGGACCAGCTGGAATTCCAGCAGGAACACCATGAAAACCGGGATCAGCAGAATCCGGAAGATCGTCAGACTGTTGGCGAGATTTACCGGCAACCGCCAACGTTCTTTCACCGGCACCGGGTTGGACGGAGCCGCCGTCCGCGTTTCACCCATTTAAACCTATCCCCCGGCTGAGGTAAGGCCGCTGGGCGTCACTTCATAGAGGCCTCCGCGGCTAATCTGCTGATCCTGCCCATTCACGGTGATCACCAACCCCTTGATGCTGCCCAAGTCGAGCCAGACAGCATCAGCCGACTGGAGGTCGGCGCTTCCCAGCGACTTGCTGTCGCCCGCGGCCAGCGTGCCGCCCCAGATAACCTGCTTCATCGCGCTGTCCTTGTAGACTTCTACCCAGTTGTTGCTTGAACTGGACTTAAACACGATGCTCTGAAGAACGCCGGGCTGCGTTTCGGTAGTCGCCGTTTCAGCCGGCGCGGTTTCCGTCCCGGTCTGGCCGCTGCCGGCAGGCGCCGCCTGGGTTTGCGCGTCCGTTCCCGCCGAGGCGGTCGTGGAAGTCACCAGCGCCGGTTTCTCACTTGATGAATTGCCCCATCCGAGATAGGCAAGCACCGCGATGATAGCCACCGCCAGAATTGCCACAAACACGTAGTTCTTGCGCTTGTGCGGCTCTTTGGGTTTTGCCGTCCGCGGCGGTTGAATAACATGTTCCCGGTATTCCCCATCGCCGAACCGCTCATTGAACTCGTCCAGCAAGATCTGAAAATCAAGCCCGAGGTACCCGGCATAAGTCCTTAAAAAACCCTTGGCGTAGGTATCACCAGGAAGCTGATTAAAATCCTCATTCTCCAACGCCTGGATGTACTTGATCCTGATCTTCGTGTCATCCTCGGCCTGCTGGAGCGAAATATTTTGCCGTACTCTCGCATCCCGTAATGTAGTCCCGATTTCAAACATGTCCCTCCCTGGCAGGAGATCGCCCCGTTTCCAGCCGTCTGGCAGAATACTCTCTTATCGCATTGTTGATAAGCCAGCCATTCCCGCCGGCAGGCTCCAAGATCGCTTATTTTACAGCATTTTTTTATGAAACAGCTATAAAACTAGCACTATAGAAATCGCGAATCAATCATGCCAAATGCTATTTTTTGGTATTTCCTGTCAAACAAGGCTTCCAGCAATGGTTTCCCTTCGGCAGCAAGAACCTAACCTGCGAACATTACCGTTGGCAGAGCGGTTGAAACGATTCGCCTCCGGGATGTCCTGAGCGAGACAAAGGAATTGCCGGCATCCCCGAGTAATTAAATTACCGGAAAAGTTTAAAAATTCAGCCCGTTGATTATATTATGTAAGGTGATTCTGCTTCGGCCGCGTATTTTTTGACCTGGCAGTCCGTTCCGGCAAGGCGTTTTGCGGTTCCGGCCTTCCGGCCGGTCCGGAAGAATCGGTTAGATTATTTATGCCAATTAACTGGGAGGCATGCAGAATGGTCATGGCTGATAATCACAATCACTTACCCGATGAAGAGACGTCCCTGTTTCCCGGACTTTCCCGCCGCGATTTTTTGAAATTCTGCGGCTTGCTTGCGTCCGTGATCGGCCTTTCCGGCCCGATGGGGGTGCCGCAGGTGGCCGAAGCGCTGGAGACGCTGGCGCGGCGGCCACAAGTAGTCTGGTCGCTGTTTCAGGAATGTCTCGGATGCTCTGTCAACCTGCTTCAAGCGCGCAAGCCTGATCCGGCCCAGCTGATCCTGCAACAGATTTCTCTTAATTACCACGAAGCAGTCATGGCTCCCGCCGGCGATCAGGCGGAAAAGAGTTTTGATGACACGGTTAACTCCGGTGATTTTTATTACATTATCGAGGGTGCCATCGCCGTGAAAATCCCCGGCGCCATGACCGTCCACGGACGCACTTCGATGGATATTGTCCGCGATACCTACAAGAAAGCCAAGGGCACGATCTGCATTGGCAGTTGCGCCTGCTATGGCAACATCCAGGCAGCAGCACCAAACCCCACCGGCGCCCAGGGCGTTCGCGATTACCTTCGCGGCAAAGGCGGCATCCCGGACGCGGCGGTAATCAATTCGCCGCGCTGCCCGGGCCAGGCCGAAGACACGATTGCCATCCTGGTCTACATCCTTGTCAATGGAAAACTGCCGGAGCTGGACGGAATCGGCCGGCCCAAATTCCTGTTCAGCCAGACGATCCATGACAATTGCGAGCGCCGCGGCCATTTTGACAATGGTGAGTTTGTCGAGCAATTCGGCGATGAAGGTTCCCGCAAACGCTGGTGCCTGTACAAAGTGGGATGCAAGGGACCGGTAACCTATGCGCCCTGCCCGGTAAACAGATGGAACGGAGATACAAGCTGGCCGGTCAAGGCGGGACCGTGCATCGGCTGTTCCGAGCCCGGCTTCTGGGACAAGCTGACGCCGTTTTACAGCAAGGAGCCGGGGATCAGAATCCCGGGAGACATCTCCCCGGTGGCGATCGGCGAAGTGCTCGGGGGCGCCACGGCGGTGGGCATCGCCGCCCACGCGATCATCCAGACCGCCAGGGGCCGCATGGGTAAGGGAGGGCCGCTTTCCGAGGAACAGGGACCCGTGGACCAACCAGGTTTAGCGGAGTCAAAAAAAGCAGATAAATCCGGCAAGGGAGACAACCAATGACCAAAGTCGTCATCGACCCGATTACCAGGATTGAAGGCCACCTGCGCATCACGTGCCAGGTGGAAGGCGGCAAGGTTACGGACGCCTGGAACACCGCCACTCTCTTTCGCGGTTTTGAAATCTTCATGAAAAACCGGGACGCCCGCAGCGTCTGGCAGTTTGCCCAGCGCATCTGCGGCGTCTGCCCGAATCCGCACGCGATCAATTCGGTGCAGGCGGTGGAGCGAGCCCTGGGCGTCGAGAAAGTGGACGATAACGCCAGGCTCATCCGCAACATGACCGAAGCAGCCCAGATCGGCTATGACCACATCCTCTGGTTTTACATCCTGAATGCCTTCGATTATGTCAACGTCCCCGACGCCCTCAACGCCAAGCCGACGACGCCGTCGCTGATGGCGGTGCAGGACCGGGTAAAGGCGGTCATCCAGTCCGGACAGCTCGGGCCATTTGCCAACATGTACTGGGATCACCCCGGCTACAAACTGCCGCCCGACCTCAACCTGGAATTGACGGCGCATTACCTGGAGGCAATCGACGCCCAGGCCAAAGCCAATGAGGCCAACACCATCCTGGGAGGCCGCTACCCGATGATCCATCATATGATCCCCGGTGGCGTCACCCAACTGCCCGCTTACGACGAGATCATGTTCTACAAGGCGCGAATGCAAGAGGTGCAGGAGTTTGTCAATACGGTTATGGTCCCGGACCTGCTGGCGATCGCGCCCTACTATATTGACCTGGCGCAGACGGGCAAGGGCGTGGGCAATTACCTGACCTGGGGCGTACTTGACGCGCCGAGCCAGAATCCTTATGACCGGCTGTTCCCCCGCGGGGCTTTGTTCGACAGCAAGCTCGCAGTGCAGAAGGTCGATCCCAGCATGACCCGCCGGTACACCAAACATTCCTGGTTTGATGACTCGGTCGGCGACGGCAAGCATCCGCTCGACTCCGGCCAGGAGCCAATTGATTTCACTGCCTTGCCGCCGCTTGAGGGCGATCAGCTTCCTGATGGAAAGTACGACTGGACACAGGCCGTCCGGCTCACGGACCAGGACCGGCCGATGGAAGTGGGGCCGCTGGCGGAGATGCTGGTCGCGTATGCATCCGGACGCGCCGACGTCAAATCGTTGGTTGACAGCACACTGGCGCAGATCGGCGCTGCTGGCAAGCCTGAAATCCTGATGTCAAATCTGGGCCGGATTGCCGCCCGGGTGCTGAAAGCAAAGATAAACGCGGACAATGCGGTTGGCTGGGCCGATGAGCTGCTGGCAAATATCGGCAAGGGAAACAACAGGGTATTTCGGGAAATCGATCTGAACGGGAGCGGCACCGGTGTCGGCGGCTGGGATGCCCCCCGGGGCGCCCTCTGCCATTACGTCCGGATAAAAGACGGCAAGACGGACACTTACGCCGCGGTGCCGCCTTCCAACTGGAACCTGTCGCCGCGTGACGACAAGGGAGTCCGCGGTCCCGTCGAGGAGACCCTGATAGGTACGCCGGTGGTGGATCCCACAAAGCCGCTGGAGATCCTGAGAGTAGTCCACACCTTCGACCCATGAATGGCCTGCGCGGTTCACGTGATTGAACCGGAATCAAACAGGGTCCTAAAGTTCAAGGTCAGGTAAGCGATGAGGGTTCCACCGACAAGACAGGAGCATCCGCTGCCGGCGGTGATCATGCACGGCGTCCACCTGGTGTCCCTGTTTGTGCTGATCGCCACCGGATTTTACATCTGGCGGCCTTATTACGGCGGCGCCATGAACATCAATCGAAACCTGCACTTCATCTTTATGTGGGTGTTTCTCCTCAATATAGTTGTCAGAATTTACTGGTCCTTTGCCGGCGGCGGCTCCGCGGCGGTGGGAAAACGCCGCCGCTATCCGGACTACCACTGGTTCTGGTTTCATCGGGGATCGGGCCACCAGGCGCTCAGGACGATCCAGTATTACCTCTTCCTCCGCAAGGACTATCCGCAGCAGATGAAATTTAATCCGCTGCAGAAGGCAACCTATCTGTTCTGGATCCCGCTGGCCGTTCTGGCGGGGATTTCCGGCGCCGCCATCTGGGAGCCGACGAAATCGTTTTTCCAGCCCGTCACTTATTTCTTCGGCGGCCTCGCCGCCATGGCCACGATCCATTACTGGATCATGTGGATCTTCATCATTTCGGTCGCCGTGCATGTCTATCTGGTATTTGCGGAAGTCATCTGGGAGGTTCCCCTGATGTTCCTCTGGAAAGAAGTCGGTCGCGAAAAACCGGAAAAGGGCAGCCGGGCATGACCGGCGCTGTTCCGGGCCGGAGCCGCGTCCGGCGGGAACCGCAAGAAACATCGTCCCAGGTGGCCGTCATCGGCTTCGGCAACGTCTTCATGGGGGATGACGGCGTTGGCGTTGAAGTGGTCGAGAAACTCGAGGCCGGCAATATTGACAGAGAGGTCGAGTTTGTTATTGGCGGCGCCGCCAGTATGGCCAACATTCGCTACTTCCTCAAATCAAGGCTGGTCATAGTTGTCGACGCCATCGCCGCCGGCGCCCGGCCCGGGGACATCTTCCGGTTTCATCCGGATGAGGCGGGGGTTACCGGGCTTCGCTCCAACAACATCCATGGCATGGGCGTCGGTTACCTGCTAACAACCGCCCGGTTGCGGGGGGCCTGCCCGGAGGTAATTATCTTCGGGATCCAGGTTGGCGACGTCCGGCCGAACGACCGGCAGCTGACGCCGGCGGTGGCCGCTGCCGCCGGGAGGGTTCAGGCCCTTGTCCTCGAAGAAATCAGAAGCTGGCACAAACAATGGAGGCGCAACGTAGGACCGGCCGCATCATCTTCAAACAAAGCAAAGGGGGCGAGACATGATGATCTTCCACGATCCTTTTGAAGAGCCAGGTCTTCGGGGCAGAGACCCGGACCGGGCGGTGGAAAGATTCCTGGTCCTGGGCGCCGGCGGCGCCCAGGCAGGCGGCTGCGGGCTATGCGTCCAGGCGGTAAAAAAGCTGAAGGAAGAGTTCATCTTCCCCCCCGGCGTCTCTGTGGTTGACACAGCCAGCGCCGGTTTGTCATTGCTCGCGTTGCTGGGGGCGGCGGATCAGGCCGTCGTCATTGTCTCGGTCCGGTCCGACTCAAAACCGGGAAGCATCTTCATGTTTAACTCCGATGAAATCGACACCCTGCCCAAGAGCAGCTTCATCCTGCATAATCAAGCGCTGCTGGATGCGCTGAAAACAGCCAGAAGCCGGGGCACCTGCCCGCCGGCGACGATCGTCGGCGTTCAGCCCAGCAGAGATGACCCGCAAAATGAAGCAATGTCAAAGAAAATGCGTTTGTGCTTGACACATATATGTAATATTGTTGTTGATTTGATGATTGACGCGGGCCTGACTCCCGAGCGCCGCCTGCGCCTTGCCGTCGGGTAAATCCGGCTATGCACGAATATTCTGTCACCGAGAACATCATCGCGATCGTCCAGGACGAGGCCGCCAGAGCGGGCGCCGCCCGCGTCGGGTCAATTAACATCATCCTGGGAGAACTGTCAACGTTTTCCGGGCAGTCGATTGAGTTTTATTTTGGCGAACTGTCCCGAGGTACGGTCGCCGAAGGCGCTATGCTCAATTTTATCTATCTGCCGGCGAAGGCGGTCTGTCTGGAATGCGGCAGCCGTTTCAAGCCGCGTCACGCTTTTTATGCCTGCCCCGATTGCGGCTCCCCGATGTTTGATATCAAACAGGGACAGGAAATGTTTGTGGAAAGCATTGAGGTGGATTAAAAAACGCCGGTTTAAGATTGACGTGAAGCGTTTTACAACTTTTGCCAAAAGCCAATCCGGCGATTCATCTGAAATCGATTTACCGATTTGACCATGACTGCGCCGGATTTGACAAGATATGGCCGTGACGGGACCGGAGGGTAGCGGGAAATATGCGGATTGAGGTCAACAAAAATATACTGGCCAGCAACGCCGCCGCTGCCGGTAAAAACCGGGAGCGGCTGCGGCGCCATGGCGTCTTTATGGTCAATCTAATGGCATCGCCCGGCGCCGGCAAAACCAGCGCCATCATCAAGGCCATCGAGCGGGCGCCGGAGCTGAAAATGGCGGTGATCGAAGGCGACATCGCTTCCGAGATCGATTCCCTGACCATCGAGGCGATGGGGATCACAGCGCTCCAGATCAATACCGGCGGCTCCTGCCATTTAACGGCATCGATGATCACCTCCGCCTTGAACTACCTCGATCTCGACGTCCTGGACCTGATCGTCATCGAAAACGTCGGCAATCTGGTCTGTCCCGCTGAATTCGACCTGGGAGAGACGGCGCGGGTGATGATCGCCAGCATTGCCGAAGGCGACGACAAGCCGGACAAATATCCGCTGATGTTCAGGCAGGTGGATCTGATCCTGTTGAATAAGATGGATTTGCTTCCCTACTGCGATTTTGACCTGCCGCGGTTCCGGCAGGTAGTCACAACGCTCAACCCGGCCGCTCCCATCCTTGAGCTTTCCTGCAAGGAAAACCGTGGGGTAGCCGGATGGGGTGAGTGGCTGACCGGCGCCACTGCCTCCACCCGGGCCGCCAAAGCAGCCGACTGACGGTTGCGGGAAATGACGGCAACGGCGGACAGCGGCAAGCATCGCTCGAAAAAGGGGCAGATTTCCGGCGCCGGCCTTGAATTGATGGTCGCGCCGGCAAAGGGAACGGGAGTCTCGCGGGTTGATATCGAGATTACGGGTGTTGTCCAGGGAGTCGGTTTCCGGCCTTTTGTCTTCCGGGAAGCGGTATCCCGGGGCCTTTCCGGCCGCGTGCTTAACTCCGCTGCCGGCGTCAGGATTAATGTAGAAGGACCGGCTGCCGGGATTGATTCCTTCATCCGGGCGCTGGATAAATCACCGCCGCCCCGGGCCGTAATTGCCGGCATCAAAGTCGTCGCCGCGGAGCCGGCCGGTTACGAAGGGTTCCGGATCAGCGCCTCGGATGGCGGCGGCGATCCGGAAGGACTGGTCGGCGCCGACAGCTGTACCTGTGATGACTGCCAGGCGGAACTGTTCGACGCCGGCGATCGCCGTTACCGCTACCCTTTTATCAATTGCACGAATTGCGGTCCCAGATTCACCATAATCGCCGGTCTGCCCTACGACCGTAGTTTGACATCCATGAATGAATTTGAGATGTGTCCCGCCTGCCGCGACGAATATGACGATCCGGCCAACCGGCGCTTTCATGCGGAGCCCAATGCCTGCCCTGACTGCGGGCCTTCCCTGTGGCTCACCAGCCCGGACGGCTCACCGCTGGCGGCCGCCGATCCCGTGCGCGAGGCGGCGCTGGCGCTGGCGGCAGGCAAAATTGTGGCCCTGAAAAGCCTCGGCGGCTTTCAACTGGCCTGTCTGGCCGGGAGCGCACCAGCAGTGCAATTGCTCCGGAAGCGAAAGCACCGG
The DNA here is from genome assembly GCA_023489275.1 of Actinomycetota bacterium. Classification (GTDB taxonomy): domain Bacteria; phylum Actinomycetota; class Thermoleophilia; order BMS3ABIN01; family BMS3ABIN01; genus JACWAD01. The sequence continues at coordinate 1,915 of JAMDDD010000036.1, read as the reverse complement.
CCGGACAAGCCGTTTGCGGTGATGATGCCTTCCCTGGCGGAAGCGGCTCTGACCTGCCGGATTTCCCCGGCGGCAGAGCGGTTGCTTGCTTCCCCCGAGCGGCCGATCGTGCTGCTTGACCGCACCGGCGGCGGCGTCGCCGGAGAAGTCGCACCCGGTCTCGACCGGCTGGGCGTGATGCTGCCGTATACGCCGCTTCATTTTCTGCTGATGGATGAGACGGAAGCGCCTCTCGTAATGACAAGCGGCAACGTAACCGGGGAGCCGATCTGCGGCAGCAATGAAGAGGCGCTGGCGCGGTTGGCCGGCGTCGCCGACCTGTTTCTTCTTCACAACCGTAGTATTTTATCAACGTATGACGACAGCGTTGTGGCGCTTGACGACCGGGATCTGCCAATGATGATCAGACGGGCCCGGGGCTACGCCCCGCTGCCGCTCAGGCTGCTTCCGCCTGCCGCCGGGCGGGCTTCCTCGCCACGACCGGAGCAGCCGGGGCTGCCGCACGCGCCGCGCCCCGCGCGGCCCCGGCACCCGGAGCCGCTGCTGGCGGCCGGCGGAGACCTGAAGGGCTCCTTCTGCCTGACCAGAGGCGAAGAGGCGTTTGTATCACAGCATATCGGCGGCCTGGAAAACGTGGCGACGGCGGTCCACTACCAGCGAACGGCGAAACTTTACGAGACTCTTTTCCGCACCCGGGCGGAAAGATTTGTCTGCGACGGTCATCCCGGCTATGTTTCCACCGCTTACGCGCGCGGGCGCGGCCTCGAGTCCGGCAAAACCGTCCTGGCAGTGCAGCACCACCGCGCCCACATCGCTTCCTGCCTGGCGGAGCACGGCGTTTCCGGGCCGGCCGTCGGTGTGGCCCTGGACGGCACCGGCCTGGGCGACGACGGCGCCATCTGGGGAGGCGAATTTTTTACGGGGAGCCTCAGCGGCGGTTTTAAGCGGACCGCCCACCTGACGTACTTTCCACTGCCGGGGGGAGACGCGTGCGTCCGCGATCCGTGGCGCACGGCGCTGGCTCTCACCCGGACTTTTGCCCCCGCCCGGACTGACTTTATTGCCCGGCGGCTCGGTGTCTCCCGCAGCAAAGAAGAGCTGATCATCAAACAGATGGAGACAGGGTTAAACTGCTCTGCAACTTCCAGCTGCGGCCGACTATTTGACGCCGTGGCGGCAATTACGTTACTGCGATCAACCGTTACGTATGAGGCCCAGGCTCCGATGGAGCTGGAAACCGTGGCCAGGAAGGAGCTTGAATCCGGTGCTCATCCGGCCGGCGGCTACCACTTTCTGCTGCAGAAAGACTGCATGCCCTGGCAGGTAAATCCGGCGTCGGCAATAGCGGCGATGATTGATGATATTGCCGCCGGCGTCGCCGCCGGCGTCGTGGCGCTCCGGTTTCATCTGGGCCTGGCGGCGGCGATTGTGGCCACCTGCCTGGACGCCGCGGAGCTTTGCGGCTCAGTCATGGTGGCCGGCAGCGGCGGCGTCTGGCAGAACCGCCTCCTGCTGGCGTTCGTGAACCGGGGGCTAACGGAGCAAGGGCTGAAACCGCTCTCCCAGCGGCAGCTTCCCGCGGGTGACGGCGGCCTTTCCTTTGGCCAGGCGGCGCTGGCCCTGAACATGAAACCAAATCAAAAAACGGGAAATATTGATGGGGGCGGTTCTCAAGTGGATTTACAAAAGAACTCGCCATCCCCTGGACCCGACGGAGGATCTTAAAAATGTGCCTCGCTGTTCCCGCTAAAATAATTGAAATCGACGGCCAGCAGGCGATCGTGGAGATCGGCGGCTTGCGAAAACAGGCCTCGATCGTCCTCCTGCCGGAAGCGGTAACCGGTGACTATGTCCTGCTTCACGCCGGATTTGCCATCAGCATGGTTGACGAAAAAGAAGCGTTGGAGACGCTCAG
>JAMDDD010000019.1 GCA_023489275.1 Actinomycetota bacterium | reverse complement strand
GCTGGCAACTATGGATTCCAATAATTTTCAGTATTAACCTTAAACAGGTGGGTGGGTAAAAGATGAAGATAATGATTGCTGGAGGCGCCGGCTACATCGGCTCGGCGCTCGTGCCGAAGCTGCTCGACCGCGGCTATGACGTTGACGTAGTGGATCTGCTCTGGTTCAATAACAACCTTCCCGGTGAAGTTGAAGTGGTCAAGAAAGACATTTTTGACCTTGACGAAACGGATTTGAAGGGGTTCGATCAGGTAATATTTCTCGCGGGACTTTCAAATGACCCGATGGCTGAATTCTCTCCCTCTGTTAATTTCGTTCAAAACGCCGCCGCGCCCGCTTACCTGGGATACATGGCGAAGCGGGCCGGGGTTAGGCGTTACATTTATGCAGGCTCATGCTCTGTATACGGCTATACCGTTAATCAGCTTTACGATGAGACTGACCCGACTGTGTCAAACTACCCCTATGGAATTTCCAAACTGCAAGGGGAACAGGCCGCCATGGGGATGCAGGGTGATGGTTTTTCCGTCATATGCTTTCGGCAGGGAACAATCAGCGGCTATAGTCCCCGGATGAGGCTTGACCTGATCGTGAACACAATGTTCAAGACGGCTCTTGAGACAAATGAAATAATTGTCAACAATCCGTCGATCTGGCGGCCAATCCTCAGCATGGAAGACGCTGTTAACGCTTACATCAGAGCGGTTGAAGCGAGCGATGAAATATCAGGTATTTTCAATATCGCCTCCGGCAATTATACAGTTGGTGAAGTCGGTGATCTGGTACGAAATACCATCGAAAAGGAACTGGATTTGAAGATTAAGCTTTCAATCAAGCATATCCAGGATTACCGAAATTACAAGGTCAGCGTGAAGAAAGCCATCAAAGTTCTCAGTTTCAAGCCAAAGCATGGCGTCGAATCAATCCTGCAGACACTGGTACAAAATCTGGATCAATTCAAGGATTTCTCAAATCCGGTTTATTACAACATCCAGGTTTTCAAATCGCTGGACTTGTGATATTGCTGCCTCCGGCACGCAGAGGGGATTTCATGAAGATTGCAGTAATCGGTGCGAACGGGCAGCTCGGGTCCGGGATTTGTAGTGCCTTTTCCGGGCGACACGAGGTTTTAGAGCTGACGCATGATGACATTGAGATCTCGGACGGCAAAAATGTTTTGAATGTACTTGGCCGAATGCGGCCGGATTTAATTGTAAATACTGCCGCTGATCATGTTGTCCCCGAGTGCGAGAAAAATGCCGGCAAGGCTTTTCAAGTCAATGGACTCGGCGCGTTAAACCTGGCGCAGGCGGCGAGCGAGCTGGGTTGCAAGATTGCTCATTTTAGTACGGATTATGTCTTCGATGGTGTCACGAAACAGCCTTATATTGAGAGCGACAAACCAAATCCCCTTAATGTTTATGCGGCCACCAAACTCGCAGGAGAATATTTCACCCTCAATTATTGCGCCCGAAGTTTTGTTATCAGAGTCTCAGGAATATATGGCAAGGTTCCTTGCCGCGCCAAAGGCGGGAACTTTATCACCACGATGGTAAAAGCAGCAGCCGAGCGGCCGGAGGTCAAAGTCGTTAATGATGAGGTCTTGACTCCAACGCCGGTGAGTGCCATCGCCGGCAATACATTATCGCTTGTGGAAACGGAAGAATTTGGGCTTTATCATATGACCTGTGAAGGCTGCTGCTCCTGGTACGAATTTGCGTTGGCCATTTTTGAAACGATGAAATTAAAAACACCGCTATCAGCGTGCAGCGTGTCTGATTTTCCCTCACCGGTAAAGCGGCCATTTTATTCAGTACTGGAAAATGACCGCCTCAAACGAATCGGCTTGAACCAGATGCCCCCGTGGCGGGAAGCGCTCATGGCTTTCATCGAGGAAAATTATCAATGAAAGTCGCAATTTTGGGCACTCGCGGCATACCTTCAGGTTACAGCGGCTACGAGACTTTTGCCGAAGAGATCGGCAGCCGGCTGGTAAAACGGGGTCATGATGTTACGATTTATGCCCACGGGCATATGTTTCCCGAAAGGGCGGCGAGCTACCGGGGAATACGACAGATCTATCTTCCTTCTCTGAAAGGAAAAAATACTTCCCAGTTTTCGCACTCGCTGCTGGCGTCTTTTAAAGCTTCCTTCTCGGATTCTGATGTCGTTCTCTTCTGCAACTGCGCTAATGGACCATTTGGGCTAATTCTGCGGGCTTTTGGCAAGAAATGTGCCATCAATGTTGACGGTCTGGAATGGATGAGGCCAAAGTGGAATGGACTGGCCAAGCGGTATTTTAAATTTGGCGCCCGCTGCTCCACTATCTTTTTTAACCGGGTCGTGACCGATGCCCAGGGCATGCAGGATTATTATCTGCAAAACTTCAACTGCCGCTCAACTGACATCGCCTATGGCGCAGATATTATGTATGCAGATAATCCTGAATCAGTCAGGCAGGTTGGCCTGGAGCCTTTCAACTACTATCTAATCGCCAGCAGACTGGTCCCGGACAATAACGCCGACTTGATCGTGAAAGCTTTTCTTGATTCAAGCAGCCAGCGGAAACTGGCAATCGCCGGCGGCACTGTTTATAAGAATTCGTTCGAGGAAGCTCTTAGGAGAATGGCTGATGAACGAGTTGTCTTTCTGGGCCACATCGACGATTTCCAACTGGTGAAGGAGCTGCATTGCAACGCCTACGCCTACATCCACGGGCATCAGTTTGGGGGAACAAATCCGGCGCTGCTCAAAGGGCTTGCTTACGGAAACTGCATCCTTGCTCTGGACACGGTTTTTAACCGTGAAGTCCTCATGGATGGAAAATATGGCTTGCTCTTTAGCAAGAATGTTAAAGAGCTGACTGGCTTGATCGATGAGATTGACGCCGACAGCGAGCGCGCCGAGACCTTTCGCAACAAGGCCCGCGACCGCATTGAAGAGAGATATACCTGGGATATCATCACGGACGAGTACGAGCGGTTGTTCTTGGAGCTTGTGAGAAGTTAGATATGACTCAAAGGTTAATATGTGATAACACCGGCATCTAAATGAGCAAAAATAGCAAAAATAAAATAACCGTTATTGGCCTGGATGGTGGTTCATTTTTGATTATTGACTACCTTATAGACCGTGGCCGGTTGCCAAATTTTAAGAAATTCCTTTCTGCTGGCAATCGTGGGACCTTAATGTCAACAATTCCGCCAATAACTCCGGCGGCCTGGGCCTCTTTCTTTACCGGCCGCGATCCCGGCGGTCACGGAGTTTATGATTTTTTTCAGAGGGACGCTCGCAGCTACTTGTTGAAGCCAGTTTGCGGTGCTGACGTCAACGGCCTGCCGATTTGGATTCAGGCAAGCAAAAGCGGGAAGCGCGTTTGTGTTCATAACGTTCCGATGACGTATCCTGTCATGCCTGTCAATGGCATCATGATTTCCGGCATGGACGCCCCCCAATTTGATGAGCACGCAGTGTATCCTCGCGAGTTCAAACAAATTATTGACAATAATTTTCCGAATTATCAAATAGAATTTTCTATTAATCCACTTTTTTTGGAAAAACACTCGACCGATCCTGTCCGCGAATTTCAGGAAAAAATGCTGGACCATTTGGAGTCTGAACTGGCCGTTATTAAATACCTGAAAGATCTCGAAGACTGGGATCTCTTTGTTTCTATAATCAGGTCAACCGATACTCTTCAGCATGTTTTATGGAAATCAGCGGAAACGGTCATCACCTACGGCGAAGACAATGTCGATCAGACCGTGCTGAATCGCGCCAAAGGGATATTTGATTGTTATGAGCGCATCGATTTAGAGATAGGCGAGCAATGGCTGAATTCCGATTCTCAGAATCTTATTTTTATGTCAGACCATGGCTTTGGAAGACTTGAGAAAGAAGTTTGCGCAAACAGAATCCTGGCAGAGGCCGGGTTATTAAGGTTCAAAAAGAAGACAATTCACCGTGGCATCAGAAAGAACATATCCCGTCAGGCATATTTAAGGCTTCCGCCCAAAGCACATACATTTGTGCGCAAGCTTGCGCGTGAGCGCTTGGGGGTGGGCTCTCTCCTGTCTGATTCTTTGCTTGCTGACATCGATTGGGAGCGGACTCAAGTCTACTCTCTGGGTCAGTACGGTTGCTTATTTGCGAATGTTAGAGGCCGTGAACCATTTGGAATGATATCAAGTGAAAGTCAACGAAGGGCTGTTTTGGCTGACGCGCAGAGGGCGTTGACCAGCTTTGTTAATCCTGATGATGGCAAACCAATAATTACAGAATTTGACTTTCGAGAAGACATTTTTAAAGGGCCTCTTATCTTCCGTATGCCCGACGCCGTTTATGTGATGAGGAATTATGCTTACCGGAGTATTTATTCAACGTCATCCGAACTCGATCAGAATGAGATAATTTGTGCACCGTGTCCTGAATATAGCCATCTTGGCAACTCGGGAATTCACCGCCGCGAGGGGTTGATCGCAATGGCCGGACCGGATATCCGGCCGGGTGATATTGGAACCGTAAGCATCATGGATCTCGCGCCCACGATAATGTCTTTGCTCAATCTTCCTCTGCAGCAGGAATTCAATGGTCAGATTCTTGCGGCTGCAATAAATTTCCAGCCGGGATATGGTCTTTCTTCAATTTCCAGCCAAGATATGTCAAACAAGGACGGCAATAGAATATCGGGTTATGGCATTGAAGAAGAACAGATTATTCGGTCACGCTTAGAGGATCTTGGCTATCTATAATCTATTATTAATGAAACATTAATCGTGTCAAGTAGTTCAGATTTAGAAACACAGGGAACATCTGGTGCCGTCGATATGGTTCACATTGCGTCTGGCGCTGGTGTTAACTTCGTCGGCACTGTTTTACGGACCATTTTCAGCTTCGGCACAACGCTGCTGATTTCTCATGCCCTTAAAGTCTCCGAATTGGGATATTATTCTTTTGGTACGGCATTGGCCTTTGTCGGTCTTTATGCTTGTGGATTTGGCCTGGACATGGGTCTTTGGCGTTATATTTCTTCCTATTACGCTCAGCGCGATTTTAGTAAACTCCGGGGAGCTTTTTTTGGCTCTATCTTAATATCTTTGCCGGTAGGTATTATATTTGCCATCCTCTTGGTTTTATTCGCAGAGCCTGTTTCCCACCTGGTATTCAGCGATAACAATTTTGCTTTTCCATTAAGGATGTTCGCGATCACAATCCCATTGTTGTTACTGGCGCGTATTTTCAATGCCGCCACTCAGGGTTTTCAGATCATGCGCTATGCTGTTTTTAGAGACATCATTGAGCAAGGGCTTCGTTTTTTTCTTACCGCTGGGCTTTTCTTGCTTGGTTTAAGACTCGGTGGCGCGCTATGGGCGAATTTAATCGCCATCCTGGTGGTTACAGCCATATCGCTATATTTTCTGGAAAAAGTTTACCCAATGTTTACCGCCAGAAAAAAAATAGAAATGCGGCTTGGCGAGACGATCAAATTTTCAGCTCCTATGGGTTTGTCGCAGGTTCTGGCTTATTTATTGTTGTATATGGACACGATTCTACTGGGTTATTTCGGTACCGCCCATCAAGTTGGACTTTATAGCGTTGCGGTACGCATCATCCTCATAGCGGCCACGGTTCAGGTAGCTTTCAGCACGATGTTCGCACCGGTAATTTCTGAATTAATTACTCGCAGCAGACAAGGCGACCTGGCTGAGCTTTACACAAAAGTTACTCGCTGGACCATCATGTTGAGCTTGCCAATTTTTTTACCACTAATGATATTTCCTTCATATGTGCTAAAAGTCTTCGGCCCGCAATTTACAGTGGTCTCAGGAAGTTTAATTATATTAACTATCGGTCAGTTGATCAACATCTTGACAGGGCCAGTCGGCGTGATGATTATTATGTCAGGTCGCTCAGGGCTGGAGTTATTTAATAATTTGTTAAGCTGGATGATAAGTTTGGCGATTTGCGTGATTCTTATTCCTCGGTTGGGCATTCCGGGTGCGGCAATCGCCAATGCATCGGCTGCGGCATCGGTGAACATTCTCAGGGCCATAGAAGTATATTTTTTGATGAAAGTTCAGCCTTACAGTTTTAATTTCTTAAAACTGGGCGTAGCCAGTTTGATTGCCTGTCTTCTAACCTTGCTGGGGTTCAATCTGGTGCCTATCGGGTCCGGAATTGCCTCAGTTATTGTCTGGACCTTGGTGTTGATTACACTTTACGGCGCCTCAGTTATTCTTATGGGAATGGATAAGGACGATTCTGCAATGCTAAGTCAGTTAAGAGCGAAACTTGCGAGGGCAAAGGTTGCGGGATAAGAACATGATAAAATTTATCTTACTAATTATGGATAGTTAATTTTGAGATTTGCTGGTGCTGAACAGGCTTTTGTCTGAATCAGGTTGAGACTTTCACCCGGAATTTGTTGCGGTTGAATGCTTCGGCGACATCTATTTATTGGAATCATAAATGATGGAATATACACTCGGTGCAAAAATAATATCTGGAATTATTTCAAGAAAAATTATTGCGGGGCCGCTTCATATTAAGCCTCCATAAAATCGGGAACCGCCGCATATGTTTCGCCGGAATTGGTGAGCTGCTTTTACATAAACGAATTCAGAACGTCAGGATTAATAAATATCTTTGGCCTCTGTGGGGAAGACCGCAAACCTTGTACTTAATATAAATGCCTGAATTATCAATAATAATTGTCAGCTTCAATACCAGAGACTTATTAAGGAAGTGTCTGGAATCTGTCGAAACTGCTGCAGCCGGCATAAATCATGAAATCATTGTGATTGATAATGCCTCTTCTGATGATAGTGTGGACATGGTTCGGTCATATTTCCCAGGCGTAATAGTACATGAGAATGATCAGAACGTCGGATTTACTCGGGCAGTTAACCAGGGAATCAAGAGTTGCAGCAACACTGTTTTTATTGCCTTGATAAATTCAGATACCGTTGTTCCTAAGGCTACTTTTAATGAATTCGTTGATTACTTGAAAAAGAATGATAAAGTGGCGATGGTTGGTCCCCAATTAGTTGGCAAAGACGGCAGAATGCAGGATAGCGCCGGTTATATGCCTTCATTGGTGGCGGCGCTGAGGCAAATTGCCGGTTGGGGAGCATTGAGAGGGACACCGCGTGGGTTAAGAATAAGAGCAAAACCAAAAGAGGGGATCCAATCAGTAGACTGGTTGGCGGGCACTTGCGTAGTGATTAAACAAAAAGCTATTGATCAAGCCGGTCTTCTTGATGATAAACAATTCATGTATGCAGAGGATATCGAATATGGTTTGCGTCTGAGACGCGCCGGCTGGCAATTGCATTTGTTACCAAATGTTAGGGTTGTCCATTTTGGTGGCGCCAGCAGCACTACCGTCGCACATATTAATCTCCTTTGGTTAGGCAGCTATTTTTGCATCGCATCCTCTTTAGGCCAGCTCAAAGGATTTCGTTATTGCTTGTTTGGCCTTTTTCTAACCACATCTTTTTTTGTTCGCTTTTTAGCTGTACTGGCAATGAAATTAACTTCACAGGGAAGGCAACGTTTCAAGTCAAAGGATTTAGAGCTTTTCGCTTACACAAGAACGGCGTTGCAACTTAGTCTTCATAATGCTGAATATGCATATTCATTCTGCTCCGAGCTGGAAGCGAAATATCGAGGCGCTCCGCTGAAGGCTTCGATTTAAAAAATAGCAAATTTCAAAGAAATTTCATGCGAGAGGTGGAGAGACTAAATATAAAAGATTTTTTCATAATAAGTCGAATATTTGTGGGGCATTCAGTTGGAGAGAAAGTGATTCGTTCTGTATAAAGACACCCATTGGGATTTTTGGATTGAATGAAAGAGAGTAATTAATGGATTTAGTTGAATTTATTGGCGTAATTAAAAGATGGAAATGGATGGTGTTGGCTGTAATCGTTGTCGTTGTGGCTTATGTGATCTTCAGTAGCGCACGGAGCCAGAGCTCATATGAGGCGCATACGACACTCGTGGCTGGATTATCACAAATTACTTCTTCTGATAGTCAAGGGGTCAATATCGCGGCAAGCGGGCAGGGAATTAGCGCAACATTTGTTCAGCTGGTGACAGCAGATCCTGTAATGCAAAAAGCCCTTCAAGATACAAAATTAAATTGGTCCACAACTCGTTTGCGTTCTGAAGTATCAGCATCAAATACCCAGGATACGCCAGTGTTAAGTATAACCGTGACGGATACTGATCCTGGTAGAGCAAGATTGCTGGCAAATTCTGTATCAAACGCATTCGTGGAATACATTAGTGATGTCAGCAAGACCAGCTTTCAAAATGCTCAAAATGAGATGACAAGTCAATTACAGGATGTCGAAAAGCAGATTAGTCAACAAAACTCATCAGCACATGTCGATACTTCCACGGTTAAAGCATTGCAGGATCGAAGAGATGCCATCACCAAAGACTATGAAGATCTGATAAGCATGGCGGCAAATGCAAGCGACGTCAGAGTGACCAGCTCTGCCGATGATTATCAAAGGGTGGGAATGGCGAATGCTGAAAAAATTGCCATTGCTTTGGGTATTGGTTTAATCGGGGGCATTGTGCTCGCTTTTATTAGCGAGTCAGTTCGCAAGTCATTGTAAATTGACATTACATTAGACTTCTTGATTTTCAAATTGAAGTGATATGACCGATGATGCTCTCCTGATCGCCTTCCAATAATGAATAATTTGGCAAAAAGCTCAAACTTAATAGGTCCAACCGGTCAAAGTAAGCTATTCAAACAAGTAGCTGTTGGTTTGTTTTTTGGTTTGCTGTTAAGTTTTATGTTTCGAAACGCTGGATGGTTGTTAATAATTATTCTACTTGGTGGGTTGATTCTTTTTTTAATTGGTTTAAATACTTATCGAGCCTGGCTTTTATTACTGATTGCATCCACGTTGGGCGAGACCAAATTTGGTCTTGGGGGACTAACAGTTCGTCCGGAACAACTTGCGTTGATGATCCTGGTATTGGGCTGGATCCCCGCCTTGCTGATTGGCAGGGCAAAATTGAATAGAGTCCCATTATTATTGCCAGTCACACTCTATATTGCGGTCAACTTCATTTCCACAAATCTTTACGCGATAGATAAGTCTGACAGTTTCCGGTGGGCGTTTGAGCTTGGCCTTTATGCGATGATGTATGTGATGAGTGTCATGGTGCTTAGGGATCATCCAACGAAGCTGAAGGCCGCTGTCAAAATAATGCTGGCGCTGGGAATTTTTCAGTGTATATATGCGCTGATTGCTTTCACGGCTCATCACGCAGGCATTAACCTTTTGGGTGTGGCAGAAAACCAGATTCAAGGGAAGACAAGCTTGCAAGGCGGATTTGAGGAGCCTAATCTTTTAGGCGCCTTCGAGGCTGCGATTGGTATTATGCTTCTCGCCTTGATGACTGCGGGAAAAACACAGATCAAAAAAACTGTTTCACTTATAGGTCTCGTGCTGGTTTTAATCGTTGTGGCTATGACTTATACCCGTGCCTCTTGGATAGGTTTTGGGGTTGGCCTTTTATTGCTCATATTTCTGCAAAAACCTTCCCGCAATATTTTTAATCCACGCGCAGCCGCTGTCTCAATAGCATTATTGACGACTGTATTTGTCATTGCCATACCTTTTACAAACGTTCTTACAGGTGGTGGTATTTCACAGCGGGTTAATGATATTCTTAATTTTGGCACAGAATCAACGGTTGGGAGAATAAACGTCGAAAAAATGGCGCTAGACCGGTGGGAAAATGCAGTTATGCTGGGAAATGGCACGCTTTCATTTCCTAAGAATTTAGCTATCTCAGAATCATCACGAGCGGGTTCATGGTTATACAGCTCGGTAATCCAGTCACTTCATGACACTGGAATCATAGGCCTTGGTTTTCTATTATGGTTTAATGCTGGTGTTGTTGTTATCGTTTTGCGCGGTTATCGCAGGACTAAAGATCCTTTTTATCGTGCTTCATTGGCTGGATTTGCCGTAGCCAGTGTTGTCATCTTTATCGCCTCGCAGGCTTCTTCTTTTCTATGGTTAGGATTTCCCTGGATATTTGCCGCTCTCGCTGTTGCCGTAGCCGAAGTCGCTGCGCAGGAATCTTAAACAACCAAAGAGATATGAAGCACTTTGCTTGCCGGGAAAAAAATATTGATTGTTCATTCGTCCGCCGAATTATACGGCTCAGACCGGTGCTTGTTAAGCGCCGCCAGGGGGTTGGTCGCAAATGGCGTGAATTTGCATGTCACGGTGCCTTCTACCGGTCCATTAGTTGCAGAATTGACAAATGCCGGCGCCGTTGTTCATATACTTGATCCTATTGTTTTTCGAAGGGAAGTTTTATCAGTTACCGGGCTGGTAAATCTTTTTCTTAAGGCCCCTTTTGCAACCTGGCAACTAGTGCGGTTGATTCGCCGTGAGCATTTTGACTTAATACATACCAATACAGGCGTGATCATTGGCGGTGCGGTTGCCGCTGGGCTCACCAGAACTCCACATGTCTGGCAATTTAGGGAAATTCTGGAAGAATTCGGATGGATGTTGCGTTTATATGAGCCATTTGTTCTCATGCTTTCAAAGCGGGTCGTTTCTATTACAGCCGCAGTGCAAGCACAATTTTTTCTGAAAGGATTTAAACTAAAAGGAAGTATTATTAACGATGGCATCCCCGCTGGCCAATTTGATTTTACAAAGGCAGAACGTGAAGATGACCGTTTTGTACTTACCACTGTGGGAAGGCTCGCGCCTTACAAAGGACAAGACGTATTTCTGAAAGCCCTTGCACTTGCTATTCAGAACGGGATTAATCTTGAGGCATATATTGTTGGCGATGTTTATGGCAACCGGTTTGGATACCGGGAGGAGTTAAAGCAGCTTGCCAGTAAGCTCGGTTTGGACAATCGTGTAAAATTTGTTGGTTTTCAAACCCAAATACAGCCGTTCCTCGAGAAATGCAATTTATTTGTTATTCCATCAATTCGTCCCGAAGGATTGGGTATCGTGATTTTGGAGGCAATGATGTCGGGGCGCGCCGTGATCGCAACAGCGGGTGGCGGCGCGGCTGAAGTTATCTCTAACAGGGAAGATGGCATACTGATCCCTCCGGGCGATTTTAACGCGATGGCGGCGGCGATCATCCAATTGGCTCAAAATGAAGAATTGCGCAAATCATTAGCTTCTGGCGGCAAGCGCAAAGCAAAAGCATACTTCTCGGAAGATGTTATGATTAAAAAACTAATAAATCTTTATGAACACGTAATTGTTGAATGATGTTTAAATATGATTGTAACGAACATTAATCTGTCAAAAATTTATCATGGTATTCTCAAACACGCAGTTAAAGTAAGTTATCCGATGGCGCAAAGATTAGGAATAACTTTTCCTGGAAGTTTCTGGGTTAAAAGAATATCGTAATTTTGCCTCAAGTTTCTTTCCTTTTTTATCGATCCGTCAGCTTCAGAAAGCAATTAATTAATAAATTAATAAATTTGCCGAATTAATTAATGAGTACGTTTGGGGCAGGTGCACACTGATTGAATAGTGTGCCTTAGGGGGAGAAGAGCTCACCCGTTCAAAGCACTTAGCCTTCAGACAAAAGCAAACCTGCTGTGAGGCAGGGGCGCAAAGCCAAGGGTCTCGCTATCAGAGACAGCCTGGTTGCCAAAGGAAGCTAAAGTGCTAAAGAAACTGAAAATAATGCTGGTTATTCTGGCATCCGTTTTGCTACCAGTCGGTTTCTCTACTCAGAATCAAGCTTCCGCATTGGGTGATTCGCTCACAATTCATGAGGATGTTGTCAACGGATACGTGACTGTCGAGACAAACACGATCAAAGCGGTCTGGCATTACAAAACAATCGCGGCTGATAACTATAATCAGGGTGGCGGCAATCTCTATGAACTTTACTATAAGCCTATGGATCCGGCGCAATCTTATAATCTTGTTTCTTATGTAAGGTATGGTTATCCATCATCAACAAATGTCTGGGCTGGCATTGGCGGAGTCGGCAGCACCGATCTTTATGCTGCTGATATAAAGCCAGGTGATGATCAAAATAATAATTTCGCTGATTTAATCTCTGACAATAATTTGAGTGCCGAACTTGAGTCGCATTCCGTTTTTATTGATAGCCAGGGCGACGCAGTTTTGACATTTTCATATAAGGTTCATAATCAGACGACAGGTAAAGAATGGTATGAAGTGACCAAAACCTGGACTGTTGAACCGGCAGGTACAATACATCTTCAAGTGAGCCGGAGTTTGCTTTCATCAGGATATTTCTCAGAACTAGCGGTAAGAGACAACTGGAATTACAATCTCGGATGGGACCGGTTCGTTAAATATGGCCGTGGTTGGGCAGAATCATCGAATTCACCGCGCTATCTGCTTGGCAGTACGGGCATTGCTGACCAAACAGCACAGTGCTGGGATCAGCTAAACCAATTTCAGCCCGATTGGGCGGCTTTCACGGGTTCAACTAAGGCGCCTACCGTGATCATGTCCGCCGACAATAATGGCGAAGGTTTCCGCGGCAGTGGTTCTTACGAGATTGGAATGGAAGCTTGGGGTACATCTGCAGACCCAATGGAAGAACAATGCTCAATTCCGGGCGGCATGGCAGGTTCGCAAATCATTAGCTGGATGGCCTGGTGGGGCGGGAACCCACCACAGGGGAGCCGCTACCGTTGGCTGCCTGCCGGTACGTCGTGGACAGATACTTACCGCATCGATCTTTCGAAGAGCATCCCGAACGTGGGACCTGACATTTCCTCAGTTTCTACCCAGGTTCAAGGCTCAAATATCGCCAACATTACATGGAACACAAATATTAATGCGAATTCGGTTGTGGAGATTCAACCCAACGGGGGTAATTGGACAGTTGGAAAATCTGATGATAACATGACAAATGTTCATTCACTACAACTAAATGACCTTCAAAGTGGCACTACATACGAAATCAGAATCAAGAGCTCGGATACTCAAGGCAATTTGGCGGTAAGTGGCGATTATCAGATAACAACCCCCGGAAATGCAAACATCTCTGCCGCCGCTGGAATAAATTTGACTGAGCGATCAATCAACTGGGCAAATTTAAATGATTATATAGACGGCAAATTATCAGTATCTTTTCAACTAACCAACAATAGCCAGGCTACAGTTCATACGATAGATATTGCCTCTGTACTTAACTCAAATGGGGTAAAAACAGAAACTGATTTACCCATTAGCTTGGGAGATTTAGCAAGCGGTTCGTCTGTAGCTTTCACCGTATTATATAAAGTGCCACCGGGTGTAAGTAATTTTCTCACATACTTTGGAGACGTTTCCAGCAATTAACCTGTCCTATTAGAGTTATTGTTCAACTCTTTCGCGAATAGCTCTTGACCAAGTAACGTGAGAATTCAAAAAAAAGTTTCCGGTAGTAAAAAGATGATATAAACGCTGCTCTTGCCTTCCCGAAACAAGAAACTGGTTTTCTGACGTCAGAAATGCTGGTGCCTTCATGTGATCTTGGCAATGGATGAGAAATGGCGCTGGCCGCCGAGATCGCTTTGTTTTTTGCCCCCTTAACCGTCAGTAATTTCCAAAAACGGCGGGGCAAGTGCTCTTCAAGGATATTTGCAGCAATCATTTCCATAGCGCCTTTGCCAATAATTGTAGACCGATCAAGCTTGGCCAAAATATTAACTACATCAGAAGGCAGCGAAAGTTCCAAGACCTTTTGGGCAAGGCTGATCGAATAAAAAACGCACAGATCCAGATCCTGGGATTTTGCGTCGAAATAAAGTTTCTCCCAATCTGTCCGCTCGGCAAAAGTTTCCATAACCAGGCCGATATCCGTCAAATCTCTCAAATGTTTCCAGAGATGTTTTGATTGATGCAGGCAGAGATGAAGAAGCTGATTGGCCGGATTCAGCACCAGCGCTTTTTGCTCGTTTACATTAACTTCCTCGCCTTGACCCCAGAAGCGCGCAATGTCTACCTGGAATGGATTTAATTCATCAATCAAGGTCCAGTGCAATTCAACCACGGATGAATTGAAATGATATGTCCATTCGCAGCCTAGCTCGTCATTTTTTTCATCGGGTACAGGGAAATAGATATCTTTGACAAGCTGGTAGCCGAGGCCCTCCAGCAACTCCTGGCCCTGCTTGACGTCGCTTTTATGAACCAGAATGTCAAGGTCACCAAATGGCCTCAGGGCAGAATCCGGATAAGTGTTGATGCCGAGAGCGGCGCCCTTAAGCAGAACGACCGGAATTTTTTTCTCCGCAAAAAGAGCCAGCACCCTGGACAGATGCTGATACAGCTTGTGGTTATTAACCGCACTTGAGAGGTAGATGGTTCTTAGTTTTTCAAACTGGCTGGCAGCTATACGGCCGCTCAGGCCCGATTCATTCAAGCGCCAAAAAAACAGAGGAGTTAGTTTGTGACGGTTCAGAGTCTCAAGTAAATAATCCCAGTCCAGGTCTGCCGTCAGCAGTTTGGCAAATTTCCCATCATCGGCGGATTTTAGGAGCGTTCTGGCCGACTCCAGAATTAAATTGTTTTCAGATTCGTTGTTCATGGATGAGTCAAAAAGACAGTAGCATATGCATCAAAATGTTAACAGAAAAGAATCCGGCGCTAAACGGAAGTAGAATTGATGATGCAATGGAATATCTGAGTGGTCGAGCAATGGAGGAGCCGGGGGGTCGACCTTGCCGGGCAGCAGATTAGCCGGCTGCGCCGAAAGCCAAAGAGCAGCGGCGTTGGTCTTAAGCCGGTTTGTTTTCCTGGGGTGAGGCGCTGGCGGTCACCAGGCCTTCTTTCTCCAGCTGCTCGGCCAGCTCGATGATATCCGCTTCAGCCTGGTCGCGGGAGATCTCAAATTCCCGGATGATCAGATCAGCCAGGTCGCCAACATTCTTGGTGCCGTCGGTGAGAACCCAGAGCCGGGCCCCGACCTTGTTCAGGCTGTAATAATCTCCCCGCTGGACGTGCAGCAGCACGGCGTCTTCGCCCATGGAAGTAAACACGACGTCGCTGTCTTTAATCAGATAAGTGTCTTTTTGAATCATCGCTGCCTTTCACTAAACCTTTCCAAATTCTTTTCACATGGTTCGCCTGTCAGGGCAACCTTGCCATTATATCCTTGCGGCACTTCAGGACCCGTCAAGCAGGCTGGTCACCATCCGCCGCCATTCTTCCCGGTTGGTTCCTGTCATCAGTCGGTAACACTGCGCCTGCTTTACCAGCAGTGAAAGTATCTCAAAGTGTCGGCCGGTAGTCGATGGGTCAATGAAAAAAAAGCCAAACCGCATCGAAAAAGCAAGCGCCTCTGTTCGTGTCATCGGCAAGAACGCCGTTGAATCAGACCCGGTGACTTCCGGAAACATTATGATCGACGGAACACCACTATCCTGCTGGCAAGCGGGGAAGAGGGACTCGATGGCAAAAGATGACTTTTGCCTGAAGGTATCGATATTAAACTTCTTCACCTTGTCAAGTTCAGGGATCAGCTTCCTTGTCTCATCGGTGACATTGATCTCTTCCGGGAAGGAAAGTGCGTCCACTACTTCGTTGCTCTCCCGTAAAAACACGGTGTCATCACTTAAGAAACCGTAGCCGCTCCCCACCAGCTCCAGAGACAGGGTAGATTTACCGCTGCCGCTCCGGCCGGGGAAGAGAAAAGCGCTTCCGCTACGGGTAAGACCGGCGGCGTGAAAGGGATAAAGACCATGCTCCTTCATCATTTGTCCCCAAAGAGGATAAAAGACCTGGTGCGAGATGAGCCACGCGTAGTCCAGTGACTCACGGAGGACGAAACCGGCGGCGCGGCTCTGGCTTAAATCGGCGCTGACGCGCCCGCGGCGGTCGAGCTGGAGGTAGCGGCGGTCACCTGCATGCAAGATCTTGACCGCGTCCCAGTCGTAGAGCAGCGGTGTTCCCTCCGGCGCGTCCAGCCCGCCGTCCAGCTCATCACGCGAAAAGATGGAGAACTCAATCGCAGGGTCTTCTATGGCCGCTTCGGTCTTGAATCCATCGAGGAGGCCATCAACCGCCTGCGAAACTTTAGTGGAGTCGGTGATCAGCCTGGTGGTAACACCGTGGACGTTGTAATCACTGATGATGAGTTTACCGGAGCTTGACCGCTGTCCGTATTCAATGATCTTATCGATTGTATTGAGGCTGGTCATGGGCGCATGCCGACTGACATTGATATAGCAATCGTGGAACCCTGTTTGAAGCGATGATAGCATAGATATCAAGTTTCAAACCAGATATTCTTTGGCTCAGCCAGTGTTGAATCCGGTTTCTCATTTATACATCCATTTACCCTTTTGCATGAGTCGCTGCGGCTATTGCGACTTTTATTCCACCACCGGTAAATTGGACCTGGCGCCGGCTTACGTTGAGGCGCTGATTGGCGAGCTGGACAGCTACGCGCTGCCGCGCGCCTCGCTGGAAACGGTTTATCTGGGCGGGGGCACGCCGGTAATGCTGGGCGCCCGCCTGCTCCGGAAACTGCTGGCAGCCGTCCGGGAAAAGACGGCGTCCGGGGCAGAGATTACGGTGGAGGCAAATCCGTCTCTGCTGACTCCCTTTCTGGCGGAGTCGCTGATAGGCTCCGGCGCTACCCGGGTCTCCCTGGGCGTCCAGAGTTTCGACCGGCGGCTCCGGCAGGTCCTCGGCCGGGCCGGCAGCGGGGCTGCGGCAGCTGTTGCCGCTCAGGTTCTTCGCGGCGCCGGCTTCGACAACATCGGGATGGATTTTATCTTTGGAATCCCCGGGCAATCGGTGGCATCAATAAGGAAAGACCTGAAACGGGCGCTGGCAATGGCTCCGGAGCATATCTCCTGCTACGAGCTTTCGATGAAGGCGGGGAGCGCTTTTAAGCGGCGCTGGGTCCGGCAGCTGCCCGCGGAGGATGAATGCGCGCAAATGTACGAGGCGGCCATTGAGATTCTGGAAGAAGCGGGATACCGTTGGTACGAGACCAGCAATTTTGCCCTTCCGGGTCGGGAATGCCGGCATAATCTGGCTTACTGGAGCGGAGCCGATTATATCGGTATCGGCGCCGGCGCCTGGAGCACTATCGGATTAAAACGCTGGCGGAACGCCGAGGACGTGGAGTCATACATCGGGCAGGGCAGAGCACAGGGCAGAGGGCGAGAATTTAATCAGGGACGGCGATTTGAAGTCTTGACTCAGGAGCAAAAAGCAGCGGAGAGGGTTTTTCTGGGTCTGCGGCGGGAAGCGGGCGTCGATCTGGCTGGAAGCGGTGAAGCCGTGGACTCCGTGCAGCTAAACATCCTGCAACAAAATGGATTCCTCCAGACGCTGGATGGTAAAATATGTTTGACGCGCGCCGGCCGTTTTGTCGCCAACGATGTTTGTGCGCGTCTTTTGCAAAGCTGGGACCGTGCCGGCGCCGGATAGCGCCGTCTCTTTTGGCAGGTGTTTAGATGTTGACATCCAGACTGGAAGCGATTCTCACTGCGGTGGTTGAATTTCACATTGCCACCGGCAGGCCCGCAGGATCAAAATATATTTCCGACTCGGGCGATCTCGGCGTATCCGCCTCGACGGTGCGCGGCGAGCTGGCCCGCCTGGAGGCAATGGGGTACCTGGATCATCCGCATACGTCGGCGGGCAGGGTGCCAACCGATAAGGGATACCGTTATTACGTGGATCATTTTTCGCGGGAGCATCGACGGGGAGACCCGGAGAGCCCGGGGTGGCCGGTAGAGATAGGCGCCGGGATTGAAGACGCTCTCAGATGGTCGGCGGGTACGCTGGCCCGCGCCACCGGGCTGCTGGCGATGGTGTCGGCGCCGCTACAGAACAACGTGGCCATCAAGAGGGTGGAAGTTTTGGGTCTGCAGCCTGATCTGGTGATGGTCATCGTTATTACCGTCTCGGGCGGCATCGTCAAAAAGCTGTTCCTGTTTGACGGACCGGTTGACCCAGGCCTGATTGACTGGGCCTGCGGGTATCTGAACGAAGCATTTCAGAATATCGACCTCGGCAGCCGGCGGCTGCGGCGGCATCTGGAAGGCAGGGACTTGACCGGCGTAGAGGCAGAGTTCCTCAAGTCGATCGCGCCGGCGTTTGTCGACCTCGCCGGCGAAGGCGGGGGAGAGCTGTTTCTCGACGGCGTCTCTGGTTTTTTTACGCAGATAGAGCAAGGGGCGGGCCGGCGGATGCGTGATCTGATGGGGCTGCTGGACAGACAGGAAAGGATCCTCAAACTGCTCAATTCGGCGCCGATGAAGCGGCGCGTCTACCTCCTCATCGGCGAGGAGATGCCGGAAGCGGCGCTGAGGGGCCTCAGCCTGGTGGCCGCCAATTACGGACTCGGCTACCGGAATCTGGGGGCGGTCGGCGTTCTGGGCCCGACCAGAATGGATTACGAAAATGCTATCATCAACGTCGAGTGCGCCGCCCGCGCTCTCAGCAGTTACGTGGCGGAGAGGTTCAATTAAACGGATTCTGGATGCTTGACACTGGATTCTGGAAATTTATTAGCAATAAACAGGATTAGATCAAAAATATGAAACGTGATTATTACGAGGTGCTGGGCGTTCCCCGCTCGGCGCAGGAAAATGACATCAAAAAAGCATTCCGGAAGCTGGCGCGGCAGATTCATCCTGACGTCAACACGCAGGACCCGGACGCCGAGGCGAAATTCAAGGAAGCCGCAGAAGCTTATGAGGTTCTGAGCAATCCGGAGACGCGGGCTACGTATGACCGTTACGGACATGACGGTCTCAAGCGGGGAGGGTTTCAGGATTTCTCCCAGTTCTCGTTCGAGGACATCATTCGCTCTTTCTTCGGGGACAGTCTGTTTGGCAACGGGATGTTCGGTTTTGGCCAGGGGGGGCCGGTCAAGGGGAGAGATGTCTCGGTACCGGTTGAGATCGAGCTGGGGGAGGCAGCCACGGGCGTCAGGCGCGAGGTTGAGTATGACGCCGTTGACTATTGTGAGGCGTGTGAAGGATCCGGGGTGGCTCCGGGGACCAGCCGGGAAACCTGTCCGGCATGCGGCGGCTCCGGACAGCAGCGAAAGGTGCAGAATACGCCTTTTGGCCAGTTTGTCCAGCAGCGCCCCTGCCGCGACTGCGCCGGCGCCGGGAGCATCGTGAAGGCACCGTGTCCGGAGTGCCACGGGCGCGGTGCGGTCATGAAACATCACAAATTAGCGGTTGATATACCGGCTGGCATCGCTGACGGCCAGAGCATACGCCTGCTGGAAAAAGGCAGCGTCGGGGAGATGGGCGGCCGTCCGGGAGATCTGTACATCCATGTGGCAGTCAGGCCGCATGAGCAGCTGGTGCGTGACGGCAATGACCTGATCTATCATCTACCGCTGACGGCGGTTGACGCCGCGGTTGGCGCTCATCTGAAGGTGCCCTCGCTCAGCGGCGATGAAGAGCTTGAGATCAAGCCGGGCACGCAGCCGGGTGAAGTCAAAGTGCTGAAGGGCAAGGGGATGCCCTCGCTCAGGGGTCGTGGTAAGGGCAGCCTGAAGGTGATCATGGATGTGATTATCCCCCATGACCTGAGCGCGCAGCAAAAAAAACTGCTCCGGGAATTTGCCAAGACGACGACGGACAAGAACTACGCCCGCGACGAGGGGCTGTTTGAGAAAATCAGGGCTGCTTTCCGGTAAAGGCCGCCCCTGGGCGGCGCTGACAACACTGCCAAAATGAGGCATATCCACCGTTTCTTTGTTTCCCAACCGTTAATTGCCGGCCTGCGCGTTCCCCTGGCGGCAGAAGATTCTTTTCATGCCGGCCGGGTGCTGCGCTTGCGGCAGGGAGATGCTGTTGAGCTTGCCGGCGGCGATGGGCGGGTCTTTGCCGCCAGGATCGTTATCAGCAACGGCCGGGATGTTCAGGCCGAGGCGCTGGCGGAGGTGGAAGATTCGCGGCCGGATGTGGCTTTGACGGTGGCGCAGGCTCTGCCCCAGGGGCGCAAACTTGATCTGGTGGTGGAAAAACTAAGCGAGATCGGGGTGTCGCGGCTCAGCCCTTTCTTTGCCGAGAAATCGGCTCCAAAGCCAGGAAAGGAATCTGTCCAGAAACTGGCACGCTGGCGGCGGATCGCCCGCGCGGCGGCGGAGCAGACCAGGCGGTCCAGCATCATGGACGTTGACGCACCGGTAGAGCTGCCGGAATGGCTGGCGTCTTTTACCGGCGGGATTGTCGTGCTCTCGACTGAGGTTGTGGCGGAACCCCTCTGGCGCGCCGCGAAAGCGGCCCCGGCGCCGCTGGCGCTGATGGTGGGGCCGGAGTCCGGGTTTTCAGAAGACGAGATCGGGCTGCTTGGCGGCGCCGGCGCCTGTTTCGCCCGGCTGGGGAAGAACGTTCTCCGGACAGAAACGGCGGCGCTGGTGGCGGCTTCGATCTTGCTGCACCGGATGGGAGAATTGGGTTGAGATTCCTCGGCTTTGACTCGGATCTTGAAAGTTGCCAGTTTTCAGTTTCGAGTTTCTTGCCTGCGGGATAACGGGTTTTATTTTTTAAACTTTGAACTGCTTCAGAGACCCTCGATCGCGGGATGAAAAGGGAACGTTTGCAAGTCATGAAACGAATACCAATAATTGTTACGAGATCCTTGGCTTTAAGATGACAGAACCAGAGACCAGAAACTCGAAACCAGAAACAATTTCAATAAGCGTTTTAGGATGCAAGGTCAATTACGCGGATACGCGGGCCTGCGCCGGCCGGCTTGGTGCTGGTACCGGGCCGGTTGAACTCGTGGGGACTTGCTGCGTAACGGCGGAGGGCGAGAAGCAGTCCCGCAAGGAAGTGCGCCGCGCCGTCCGGAGAGCGGGGCCGGCAGGGAAGGTTTTTGTCACTGGGTGCGCGGCCAGGCTGGCGCCGGAGGAGTTTGCGGCGCTTGGCGCAAACGTGATTGTCATCGGTGAAACGGACATGCAAGCGCCTGGCGTGATTGAAAATGGTGCCTTTAATCCGGGACGATCCCGCTCCCGCTATTTTTTAAAAGTGCAGGATGGCTGCGGGGGAGGGTGCTCGTACTGTATCGTGCCATTGGTGCGCGGCCGTCCCCGCAGCGTCCCCGCGGCCGGGGTGCTCCGGGAAGCTGAGCGGCGGCTGGCGGAAGGCTGCCGCGAGCTGGTAATTACCGGCATAGATGTCGGAGCCTGGCGTGACGGCGCTGCCCGGCTGCCGCGGCTGATGGAGCGTCTCGCTTCGGTTCCGGGGCTGACCCGGCTGCGTTTAAGCTCGGTCGAGGTTGGCCATGTATCGGACGGGCTGCTTAATGTCATCGCCTCGCACAACCTCATCGGCCGCCATCTGCATCTGCCTCTCCAAAGTGGCGACGACGGCGTGCTAAAGGCAATGGGCCGCCATTATAATAGAAAAGAGTTTCTTGACAGGATTAAAGAGATCCGGGCCGCGGTTCCGGGAATCAATCTGACCACTGATGCAATCGTTGGTTTTCCCGGGGAAAACAGTCATGCTTTTGATGCTACGCTGGATCTGGTGGCGGAAGCGGGTTTTTCCAAGGTGCACGTTTTTACATATTCGCCGCGGCCGGGAACCAGAGCGGTCCTTTTGGGCGGCCAGGTGGCGCCGGCAGAAAAAAAGCGGCGGGGCCGCCGGCTGCGGGAGCTGTCAGAACGGCAGGGCAATCAGCACCGGCAAAGGAAAGTCGGCGCTATAGACGAAATTCTGCTGGAGAGGGAGGTAGCGCCCAGGGTCTGGTCCGGGTACAGTTCCGACTACACGCGGTTTCGGGTCACCGGTGGTGGGCGGCGAGGCGACCTTGTGCGCGTGCGCGCCGAAGCCGCCCGGAATGATTGCGTAGAAGGACAGATTATCAATGAAACAATAATGGAGCCCGTGCATGGATAGGGAAACTGATTGTCTTTTTTGCCGGATTGTCGCCGGCACCGTTCCTGCGGAGAAGGTAATGGAAAATGAAGCCTTCCTGGCCATTAAGGATGCTTTTCCCAAGGCGCCCGTGCACGTGCTGGCGATGCCAAAGAAACACATTCATTCCTTGAACGAGATCGGCTCCGAATCAGACGATTTTTGCCGTGATATGCTCGAGTTTATCGTTGTGGTCGCCGAAAAACTGGGTGTGATCGACCCCGGTTACAGGGTGATTACAAATGTCGGCAAGGGCGGCGGCCAGGAGGTTTTTCATCTTCACTGGCACGTGATTGCCGGAAAGTCGCTGGGTTTCTGACATGAGCATTACCGGCAGGGTACAGGCTGACGTCGTGGCGGCGATGAAGGCGCGCGACAAGGAGCGGGTTTCGGCCTTGCGAATGCTTCTCTCGTCGCTGAAAATGGGAGAGAAGGAAGCAGGCCCGGAATTTGGCGAGGCGCAGGAGACAGCGATATTAAAGAAAGAGCGGAAACGCCGCCTGCAGGCGGCGGAGGCCTTCCGGAGCGGCGGCCGCGAGGAGCGCGCCGCCGGTGAAGAAGCGGAGGCGAGATTGATTGAAGAGTACTTGCCTGAGGAGATGAGCGAGTCGGAGCTGGATGGTTTGATTGACGCGGCAATAGCCGATACCGGCGCCGCAGGAATCAGCGACATGGGCAGGGTGATGTCGGCGGTGATGTCAGCGGCCGCGGGCCGCGCCGATGGGAAAAAGGTCAGCGCCATGGTCAAGGAAAGATTTGCCAAATAAATGACAATACAAGTCGGCTGGGAAACCCGGCATCCTGAGGCAAAGCCGGAGGCACGTTTTAAAAGCGGATTTTTCATCGCGAGCTTTGCGCTCCCAGGACGACCGGAACTGGAAACACTTAACCTGGAACTATGAGAACAAGCCTGGAATATGACAATGAGATTGTGGCCGAGCTGGCCGGCGAGCACGACGCCACCCTCAAGCAGCTGGAAATCCAGCTGGACTGCGACATCGGCATCCGCGGAAATGTCATCTCGCTTGAAGGCGGCGACGCCCAGGTTACCCAGGGCAAAGCGATCATCGAGGAGCTGGTAGAGTTGATTGAAGCCGGGCACGAGATCAGCGGCGAGACAGTGGAATCGGTGGGGACGATCATGGCGGATAGTGGAGGCGCTCCCGGCCCGGCGGAGATTTACAGCGACATTGTCTGGGAGCACCGTGGCCACAGGATCGTGCCGAAGACAATTAACCAGAAAAAATATATTGACTCAATAAGGCGCCATAGCATCACGTTCGCCATCGGTCCGGCGGGCACCGGCAAGACTTATCTGGCGTTGGCGCTGGCGGTAAGCGAGTTGCTGGAGAGGAAGGTAAATCGCATCATTCTCACCCGGCCGGCGGTGGAGGCAGGAGAGAAGATCGGTTTCCTGCCGGGGACGATGCTGGAAAAAGTGGATCCTTATCTGCGCCCTTTATTTGATGCGTTGTATGACATGGTTGAACCGGACCGCCTGACATCGATGATGGAGAAAGGGGCGATCGAGGTGGCGCCGCTCGCGTTCATGCGCGGCCGGACGCTCAATGATTCCTTTATTATCCTCGATGAGGCGCAAAATACGAGTCCGGAGCAGATGAAGATGTTTCTCACCCGGCTCGGGTTCGGCTCCCGAATGGTGGTTACCGGCGATATCACGCAGGTCGATCTGCCCGACATCCGCTTTTCCGGGCTGGCGACCGTTTTTGACATACTCGGCGAAGTGCCAGACATTGCTTTTGTCAATTTTGAAAGCAAGGATGTCGTCCGGCATAAACTGGTGCAAAAGATCGTTGCCGCTTATAAAAACTATACGGGGCATCAACACTAGCTGACCCGGTAATTATCATGAATCCGCAGACCAGACTGGGACATGCGATCCTCGCGGCTCGCCGCCTTTTCAACGCCATCGATCTGAAAATCTTTGGGGCGGCAGTTGCCCTAATTGCCTTTATTTGCCTGTGGGCGCTCATGAGCAGCTCTTTCCTGCCGTCACGCTACGATCTCAAGCCGGGAGACGTGGCGCAGGACCTGATTCAGTCGCCACGGACGCTCACGTTTGAAAACAAGGCGGAAACCTCCAGGCTCAAACAGCAGGCGCAGGACCAGGTTAACAATGTATATATGTTTGATGCATCCGTCCTGCCGCGTGTTGATGATAATGTAAATAATTTCTTTGATGACGTGGGGAGTATCGTTACCCAGGAGCAGTCGGCGGCGCAGGCGGCCGGTAAATCCTATAATCCCGCAACGGCCGTCAAGCGGATCCAGGCGCTGGCTGCCTTGCCGCAGATCAGCCCCGACTCGCTGACCATTCTCGCGGGACTGCCGCCGGACCGGCTGCGCGCGGTGGGACAGGCGGTGCTCGCCGGCGAGCAGCGGCTGCTGGAAAGCAACGTCACCCAGGATTCGCTGGCTACGGACAAGGACAGGCTGAAATCTGTTCTGGAGACGATGTCCCTGTCAGACGCCGAGCTTGACGCCGGCACTGATGTGGGCGGCGCCTATCTCCAGCCGAATTACGTTGTTGACCAGCAAAAAACAAATCAGGCCAAAGACAAGGCGGTAGCAGCGGTCAAACCCGCAATGGTCACGATTCAAAACGGGGAGACGATCCTTTCGCCGGGCCAGGTCGTGACCGAGGACATCGTCGTCGAGCTGCAGGCTCTGGGTCTTGCCAAGCAAGGAGGCGCCTACGGCACTCTCGCGGGGATTTGCCTGCTGGCGTTGATCGAGATAGCCATGCTTGTGCTCTACATCCACAAGTTTGAAAAACGGGTGCGGGGCTCCCGGTCTTACATGTTTATCGTCGCTTCGCTGCTGGTCCTGTTTGCGGCGATGGCGCGGGTTGCGGTGGTGCAGCCGCTTTCCCCCCTGATCGTGCCGATGGCGGCGCTGGGGATCCTGGGAACGCTGATGCTTGGCACCCGCCTGTCCGCCATCCTCGTGGTGATCTCCAGCATCAACCTGGCGATTGCCGGCGGATCAGATCCGCAATTTATCATCGTGGCGCTGATCGGCGGCCTGGCGGGAGTTTTTCTGGTCACCAATGTCACGCAGCGGCGAGATCTGGTTAAAGCCGGCATGCTTGCAACTTTTGCGGTGATGGGAACTGCGGCCGGAGCGAGCCAGCTCAGCCAGAGCTCCTGGCTCCGGGCGGGGTCCGGCCTGGCATGGGGCCTGGGAAACGGTTTCTTGTCGATGGTGGCGGCCATCGGCCTTCTCACCATCTATGAGATGGTATTTAACCTGCCGACTCCGTTGAAGCTCCTGGAACTGGCCGATCCGACCCGGCCGCTGCTTAAGGAACTGATGATGAAAGCGCCGGGGACTTACAATCACAGCATCATCATGGGAAATATCGCCGAAACGGCCGCCGAGGCAATTGGCGCCAACCCGTTGCTGGCGAGGGTGGGAGCCTATTACCATGACATCGGCAAGCTGAACCGGCCTGATTATTTCATTGAGAACCAGTTTCACATCAAGAACCCGCATGACAGGTTGACACCCGGCCTTTCCCGGCTTGCTATCACCGCCCATGTGCGGGACGGGGTGCAGCTGGCCCAAAACGAGGGACTCCCACCCGACATTCTCGATATCATCCGGGAGCATCATGGCACAACAGTGCTATCATATTTTTATCACAAGGCCAAGGAAGGCGCGGGCGGCAAGGAAGTTGAGGAAGAATCCTATCGTTACGCCGGGCAGAAGCCGGCTTCTCGCGAGGCCGCCATCATCATGCTGGCAGATTCGGTGGAAGCGGCCGTCCGCTCGCTCAAGAATCCTTCGATGAAGAATATCAAGGCCGTCATTCGTGACATTTTCGAACAGCGGCTCCGGGACGGGCAGCTCAGCGAAAGCCAGCTGACCTTTGGCGACCTGGACAAGGTGCGGCAGGCGTTTGAAAAATGCCTCCGCGGATTTGGCGCCACCAGGATCGCTTATCCCAGCCACCGCGAGCCGGTAACCGCCAAAGCCGGCGCCGGCGGCGCCGTTCCGGTGGGAAGCAGCCGGACGAAAACCGGGTCCCGGAGAAGCAGTTCCGGGTGAGTGACGCCGGGATTGTCATCGCAAACCATTCCGGGCTGCCGGTGAATGAAAGCCGCGTCAAGCTGCTGGTGGGCGAGCTGGTGATACGTACCGGCCTGCCGGCGGGGGAGATCGGTGTCACCTTTGTTGCCGAGGCGGAGATGAGCCGGCTAAACCGCGAGCATATGGGCCGCGGCGGCAGCACGGACGTGCTATCTTTCCCCATTGACGCAGGCGGCGCGCCAGGCCGCGCCGGGGCGCCGCTACTCCTGGGCGATATAGTAATCTGCCCGCAGGTGGCGGCCCGGCAGGCGGAAGCTGCCGGCACGAGCCTGGCCGAAGAGCTGTGTCTGCTCGTCATTCATGGAACGCTGCATCTTGCCGGTTTTGATCACGAGGCCGATAACGGCGCCATGGACAGAAAGCAGGCAGAGCTGGTTGATGCGCTCTGCCGGGAGGACGGATGATCGCCATGAAAGTACCGGGCTTAAGCCGGCGCCTGCTTTTTTTCACCTGGAAGTCCTAACCGGAAACTAGAAACTAGAAACTAGAAACTGTTTAATCATGTACCGCCGCAGCACTTTAAAGAGCTTTACCTGGGCCTTTGAGGGGATCGTCCACGTATTGCGCACCCAGCGCAACATGAAGATCCACTTCACGGTTGCCTTTGCGGTGCTGATGGCCAGCCTGGTTTTTAACGTCTCCCGGCTGGAGCTCGCGGTTCTTTTGATCACAATCACTTTCGTGCTTGTCGCAGAGATGATCAATACGGCTGTGGAGGCGGCGATTGACACGTTCGGCACCGCCTTTGATCCCGCTGCGAAGATTGCCAAAGACGTTGCCGCCGGGGCCGTGCTGATCGCCGCCCTTAACGCGCTGGTGGTTGCTTATCTGATTTTTTTTGACAAGTTGGAGCAGCCTTCCCGAACGCTGTTTGTCCATGTGCGGCAGTCACCGGCGCACCTGACGGTGATCGCGCTGGTAATCGTCATTCTTCTGGTTATCCTGGGGAAGGCGGTATTTCACCGGGGCAGCTATTTCTCAGGCGGGATGCCTTCGGGACACAGCGCCGCGGCTTTTGCCTGCTGGACGGCGATTTCCTACGTAACCGCTTCGCTGGGGTTTGAGCACAGCCTGTTTATCTCACTACTCGCGTTCCTGATGGCGATTCTGGTGGCTCAAAGCCGGGTCGAGTCCGGCATCCACACGGTCTCGGAAGCATTTTTCGGCGCAATTTTAGGTATACTCGTAACCACAATTTTGTTTCAGTTATGGTACTAAAAAGTTCAAAGTTCAAAGTTTAGAGTTTAGAGTTTAGAGTTTATCGTTGAAAAGCAGCCGATTAGTTCAGCACTCTGGAACCAGCTTCCAGCTAAACTTTGAGCTTCGGGTTTTCTTTTATAATCCCAAAGGTAAAATGATTTATGGAATGTGAAAGCGCAAATGAAAATTTCTTGATTTCGCCACGGAATGAAGAATTTTTAAGATGTTTCAGATGTTACTCTGCTTTGGAAATTTATCATCGGCCCATTTCATGAGGTTTGCTTTGAACTTGGAACTTTGAGCCTGAACCATATGCGTATCGACAGCTATACATTTGGACGGATTGTCATCGACGGGCAGAAGTTCACCAAAGACGTCATCATCTTCCCGGGCCGCGTTTTCAGTCCCTGGCGGCGGCGAGACGGGCATGGCCTGCATCCGGCGGATCTGGAGGAAGTCATCAAGGCGGCTCCCGGCAAGATCATCATCGGAACCGGCGCCTCCGGCATGATGAAAGTGCCGGACTCCACCATCATTTTTCTGCAGGAAAAGGGAATTGATGTCTGGACCGGCCTCACGGATGTGGCGGTTGCGGCTTTCAATGACGAGGCTTCCGGAAAAGCCGCGGTTGCCGCGCTGCACCTTACCTGTTAAGTGCCGAGCCGTGAACTTCCCAAGGGAAAAATCCTAAGTATGCCGGAACCGTTCATTGATTCTCCCGCCGCTGACCTGAGCGTCCGGCGCCTCACCAGGCTGGACCGGCAGCTGCTTC
This sequence comes from Actinomycetota bacterium, assembly GCA_023489275.1. Classification (GTDB taxonomy): domain Bacteria; phylum Actinomycetota; class Thermoleophilia; order BMS3ABIN01; family BMS3ABIN01; genus JACWAD01. The sequence goes on along the minus strand of JAMDDD010000019.1, from coordinate 18,795 downwards.
TCGACCTGGAATTTTACGGGCGCCAGTCACTGGGTGAAGCGGCGCTGGACCGGTGGCTGCTGCCGGTGGCGGCCGCTTTTGGTTTTCTGTTCGTGGGCTGCGTGAACCGGGTGTTTGTCGGGTCGGCGCAAATATTTCGCTGCGTGGAAGCCGGCGATTTTTATATGGACGGGTTCTTTATCAGGGAGGAACAGCGCCGCCGCGGTTACGGCGGGGCCTTGCTAGGCGCCGTTAAACGGCTGCTGCCGCCGCAGGAACGCCTGCTGGTGACGGTGGATCCCATGAATGCGGCGGCCGTAGCACTGTACCGGTCAGCCGGTTTCCAGGAAGTTGACTTCCTTCCCGAATTTTATGGTAGCGGACAGGACCGGCTCCTGCTTGCCATCAGGCTGGACGGGACTGGATGACGGCCGGCGCGGCAGGGGCTCCGCAGTTTTTCCGGTCCGGGTTTGTAGCGGTGGTCGGCCGGCCAAATGTGGGAAAATCAACTCTCGTGAACGCGCTTGTCGGCCGGAAGGTGGCGATAGTGTCACCGGCGCCGCAGACAACGCGCAACCGGATCGCCGGCGTTGTCAATCTGCCTGGCTGCCAGCTGGTTCTGATTGATCTGCCAGGTTTTCAGAAGCCCCGGGATCTGATGACGGAGCGGATGCAGTCAGCCGTGAACAATACTTTGCGGGAGGTTGACCTGGTGCTGCTGGTCTTAAGCGCCGCCGAAGCCATCGGCGCCGGGGACAGGTTCATCGCCATGCAGGCGCAGGCAGTCAAGACTCCCGTGATCGTTGCGTTTAACAAGATTGACCTGGTGCCGAAAAAAAGTCTGCTGCCACTGATGCAGGCAGCGCCATCGCTGGGAGAGCTTGCCGAGATAATTCCCGTTTCGGCGGCCCGGGGGGAGGGGCTGAAAGATCTGCTTGGCGAGATGGCTGTCCGCATGCCGGAGGGCCCGGAGTATTTTCCTCCAGATGTGGTAACTGATCAAACGGAAGAGATACTGGTAGGTGAGCTCATTCGCGAGCAGGCGGTTCGGCTTACCCGGGAAGAGGTGCCACATTCGCTGGCGGTGCGGGTCCTGACCCTGAAACCGCGAAAAAACGGGGACCTGATCGATATAACCGCGGAGGTCATCATCGAGCGGGAATCGCAGAAGGGCATAGTAATCGGCCGCGGGGGGAAGATGATCAAAGAGATCGGCGTCCGGGCCCGGGGGGAGATTGAGGCGCTCCTGGGAAGCACGGTCTTTCTCGATCTGCGCGTGCGGGTAATGAAAAAATGGCGCGACGACGAACGGGCGCTGGGAGAGCTGGGACTGTAAACATTTGTTAATCGCGCCTTGCCGCCGCTCTTTTTGATATAATTGCGCCTCTGCAAGTGCGTTTTTGCAAGGAAGATGATTGGCTCAGGCGATTACATCCTGAGCCATAAAAACGCGGGAAATCCGGTGGATGCTATTCACTTGAGGCACGACTGTTTGTGCCTGCCTGCGGCTACAATGGCAACAACGGGAGAACCTGTCTATGGCCTTGAGAGTAGAAGAGCTGGCGAAGACCATCGATCATACGCTGCTTAAAGCAGACGCGACCCGCAGCGACATCGAGCGGCTGTGCGAGGAGGCGCGCCAGTATCATTTTGCCTGCGTGGTTGTGTTCCCCTGCTACGTGCCGCTGGCGTCAACGCTGCTTAAGAGCCACGACGTCAAGGTCTGCACGGTGGTGTCGTTTCCCTTCGGGGGCGATACGACCATCACCAAGGTGCGAGCCGCCGAAAACGCCGTTGGCAGCGGCGCCGACGAAGTCGAGTTCGTCATCAACATCGGCGCCATGCTTTCCGGCAATTTCCGCCTGGTCCGGGACGAGATCGGGTCGGTTGTCCGGGCGGTGCGGATGAAAAGCGTCAACGTAGGGAAGGGGCTGGTGCTGGTCAAGGTCATCCTGGAGACGGCCTACCTGAACAAGAAGCTGAAAAAGCTGGCCTGCCGCATGATTGAGGAAGGCGGCGCCGATTTTGTCAAGACATCAACCGGGTACGGGCCTGAAGGCGCTACCGTCGCCGACGTCGAGTTGCTCAGGGACGAACTGTCGGAGAATATTGGCGTCAAGGCTTCGGGCGGCATTCTCACCGCCGATGATGCCGAGACGATGATCAATGCCGGGGCCGCCCGCCTGGGCACCAGCCATGCTGTTGACATCATGAACGAGTTTTCAGAAACCAAGGAATAACCAACCAATACGTAATTCGGCTTCCCCTTTTTCCTTGTTTCTTGCCGGAACTGACTTCTTTTCAATTAATTTCTCCGCCCGGATTATTTTTTCGCAAACGGGGAAAAATCATGCCATGACTTTGAAACACCGGAATTGCAGGGGGAGCGGTAATTATGGGATTGGGAACTTTGTTTAAGAAAAATATTTCCAACTGGGAAGCTGACAACGATCCATTGGGTGAAAGCCTGGAAGGCATTACCTCCGTGCGATCAAATGCCGGCCGGCGAGAGATAAGGCCGCGTCTTTATCAGGATACTTGCGGACGGTGCGGCCGCACGATCCTCACGGGTGAGCAGACGGAAGTTTTCACGGAGAAAGAGGACGTCCACAGGCGCTTTGTAGTTTGCTCACATTGCCGGCCGCAGATGCTAAAGGATGGCTTCTTGAAGCTGTAAGGCTGGAAGGGTTTGCGCGGGTTACTCAATTGGCTAAATTGCCTGCCGGGCTCAGCAGGATTATCCCGGGCGGCGGCATGGATGCTTCATTCCAAAGCCCGGCAGCCAATCTGAATCCTTGCTGACATGATCGGGATTGCCTGAGTTGTACGGTCAGTATTCTTTTAGTAGAATCCTGCTGTGCCCGACCCCATCCCCATAGAAGATCTCACTTTCAACGAGCGGGGCCTGATCCCGGCGATAGTGCAGGACTGGTTCACGGGCGAAGTGCTGATGCAGGCCTACATGAACCGGGAGTCGCTCAAGCTTACCATTGACACCGGCAGAACCTGGTTCTGGAGCCGCTCGCGCCGGAAGCTGTGGAATAAAGGCGAGACCAGCGGCCACTTCCAGTTTGTCAAGTCGATCCGGTATGACTGCGATCTTGATACCCTCCTGATTCTGGCGGAGCAGCGTGGCGTCGCCTGCCATACCGGCGAGCATACCTGCTTTCACCGGTCTCTGGACGGGTCGCCGCTTCAGCCGGCGGTATACGAAACGTTGTCACGTCTCTACGATCTGATCGAGGAGCGGAAACGTTTGATGCCGCCCGGCTCATATGCCACCAGCCTGTTTGAAAAGGGATCGGATGCGATTTTAAGCAAGGTTGACGAAGAGTCCTCCGAGCTGATCGCCGCCGCAGCCGGCGGCGACAGGGAGGAGATTGTTTATGAGGCTGCCGATTTGTTTTATCATCTGGAAGTCCTGCTGGCGGACTGCGGCGTTACCTTCACAGAAGTGCTTGAGGAGCTGCTGGGCCGATGGAAGTAACCGGGGCCGCCGCCGGACCTGGTCTCGAAATTCATCCCAGTCTGGATGAGGTTCGCTCCCTCTCCCGCCGGTATAATCATATTCCGGTTTACTGCAGTTTCATCTCTGACCTGGAGACGCCGGTTTCGGCATTTCTGAAACTGGGCGCGCGGGAAAATTCCTTTCTGCTGGAGAGCGCCGAACAGGGAGAGCGGATCGGCCGCTACTCGTTCCTCGGCTGCGATCCCCGGGCGGTAATTACTTTTCGGGATGATCTGCTCAAGGTAGTCGCCGGCGCCGGGGTGACGGAATCGGCCTGCGACGATCCGTTTGCGTATATCGAGGAGTACCTGGCGCGCTTCCGGGCGCCCGAGCTCGAGGAGTTGCCGCCGTTTGTCGGCGGCGCCGTCGGCCTGTTCGGGTATGACCTGGTGCGCTGGATAGAAGAGCTGCCGCCAGCGGCGCGCGATGAACTGGGACTGCCTGATATGGCATTTCTCGTCACCGACTCGCTCGTGATTTTCGATCACCTGCGGCACACGGTGATCGTGCTGGCAAACGTGCTTGTCGAGGATGGCATTGACATTGAGACAGCTTATGATAACGCCTGCGGCCGTGTCCGGGAGTTGAGGCGGTTGCTGTCGCTGCCGCTGCCGGCGCCGGCAAGTCACCAACGCCCGCCTTTGTCCGAGCCGGTTTCCAATTTTCGCCGGGATGATTTTGAAGCAGCGGTGGAACGGATCAAGGAATACATTCGCGCCGGCGACGCTTTTCAGGTGGTGCCGTCCCAGCGGTTCCGGGTGCAAACCGGCGTTTCTCCTTTTGGCATCTACCGAGGCTTAAGAACAATCAATCCATCGCCTTACATGTATTACATCAATTTCGGCGAGTTCGCCCTGGTCGGCTCCTCACCTGAGCCCCTGATCAAGGTGGCCCGGGGATGGGTGGAGACGCGGCCGGTTGCGGGGACCAGGCCTCGCGGCGCTACTCCTGATGAGGACAAGCGGCTGGCGGCCGGCCTGCTGGCGGATGAAAAGGAGAGGGCGGAGCACATCATGCTCGTTGATCTGGGGCGCAATGACCTTGGCCGTGTTTGCGTTCCCGGAACGGTTGATGTCGTTGACCTGATGCGGATCGAGTATTATTCACATGTGATGCACATTGTCTCCGTGGTTGTGGGACGGCTCCGGAACGGACTGAAGGCCACTGACGCGCTGAAGGCAGCCTTTCCCGCTGGTACCGTCTCAGGGGCTCCGAAGATCCGGGCAATGGAGATCATCGATGAACTGGAGCCGGTCAAGCGCGGCTCCTACGCCGGCGCCATCGGATACCTCAGCTTCAACGGCGATCTGGATACATGCATCTGCATCCGCACCATCGTAGTCAAGACAGGCGCGGCTTACGTGCAGGCCGGCGGCGGCGTGGTGGCTGACTCAGTGCCTGCGCGCGAATACGAGGAATCACTGAACAAGGCAGGCGCCCTGTTTGCCGCTATCAGGCTGGCGCAGGCGCAGCAGGAGTGGGAATGACGGACGTCCAGAAATATACGACGGCAAAAGTCTTAATCATTGACAATTACGATTCTTTTACGTATAACCTCGTCCAGTTCCTGGGTGAGATCGGCGCCGAAATTGAAGTGCGCCGCAACGACAGAATCACAACCGGCGAGATCGAGCAGCGCGCCCCCAGCCATATCGTCATCTCGCCGGGTCCGTGCACGCCGGACGAGGCGGGCATCTCGATGGAGGTGGTCAAGACCTTTGGCGGCCGGGTGCCCATCCTGGGCGTCTGTCTGGGCCATCAGGCAATCGGCCAGGTATTTGGCGGCGCCGTGATCAGGGGCGGCTTTCCGGTGCATGGCAAGGTGTCGGAGATTTACCATGATGGAAATACCATCTTTGCGGGAATCGAAAATCCGTTTACGGCGACGCGTTATCACTCGCTGGTGGTCGCCTCGCCTCTGCCGGAGGAGCTCGAAATGAGCGCCTGGATTGAAGAGGGTGTCGTCATGGGTTTCAGGCACAGATCGCTCCCGGCCCTTGAGGGAGTGCAGTTTCATCCCGAAAGTATACTTACAGGCCCTGGTAAACAAATCCTCGGAAATTTTCTCAGGATGACCCTTTAAACTGTTCGCATGCCCAATGACGTTCTGACATACGCTATCGACCGGCTTGCCGATGACATCGATCTCAGCGAGTCGGAGGCAGAATCGGCCCTGGAGCAGATTATGTCCGGAAGCTCCAGCGAAGTGCAGACGGCCGGATTCATGATTGCGCTGCGCACCAAAGGGGAGACGGTAGAGGAGATAGTCGGGCTCGCCCGGACCATGCGGCGTTTCTCGCTCCGGGTGAGCGTGGCGGGATCGGAGGTGGTTGACACCTGCGGCACCGGCGGCGACAAATCCCACAGTTTTAACATCTCCACCACCGCTGCTTTTGTGGTTGCCGGCGCCGAAGCCAGGGTGGCCAAGCATGGCAACCGCAGCGCTACCAGCCAGTGCGGCAGCGCCGACGTTCTGGAGGCTCTGGGAGCAGACCTGGAGCTTTCACCCGAAGCCACCGGCCGCTGTATCGAGCAGACCGGGATTGGTTTCATGTTCGCACCGCTGCACCATCAGGCAATGAAGCATGTAATCCCGGTGCGGAAAGAGCTGGCAGTTAGGACCATATTTAATTTTCTAGGTCCATTAACTAATCCTGCCGGAGCAGCCTTCCAGCTGATCGGAGTCTCCGACCCCAATTATTTGCGGCCGATGGCCAGCGCCCTGCAGCGGCTGGGGTGCCGCCACGGGCTAGTCGTGCACGGCAGCGACGGACTGGATGAAATTACCGTGACCGGCGTGACGGAGGTTGTCGAGGTCACACCGGATGAGATCCGCGGCTACACGATAACGCCGGAGGATTTCGGGATTAACAGCTCTCCGGAGACCAAAATGATTAAAGGGGGCACCGCCGGGGAAAACGCCGCCATCATCAGGAGCATTCTCGCCGGTGAAACCGGCGTGCGGCGCGACATCGTCCTCTTGAACGCCGGTGCTGCCCTGTATACGGCGGGCGCAAGCAAGGACATCGGCGAGGGAATCAGGCTCGCGGCGGCAAGCATTGACAGCGGCGCCGCTGTCAAGAAACTGGAAGCGTTTATTGAGGCAACCCGTACAGCCTGAGGCAGAAGAAAGAGTTATTTTTTTGACGGATTTTTTAAGCAGGATCATTCGGATGACCCGGCAGGAGATTGCTACCCGCAGGCTGGAGTGGCCCCTGGAAGAGCTCCGGGAGTCAGTTTTGACTTCGGCGCCATCAGGCCGGTCCCTGGTTGCCGCCGTGCGCAGCCCCGGCCTGTCTGTGATCGCGGAGATCAAGCGGGCTTCGCCGTCAAAAGGTGATATCCGGCCGCACCTTGATGTGGCTGAGGTGGCGCGCGCTTATAAAGAAGCCGGGGCTGGCGCGCTGTCCGTTTTGACCGAGGAGCGTCATTTTAGGGGGAGCCTGGAAGATCTGCGCCAGGCTCGCGCCGCATCGAGCCTGCCGGTGCTTCGGAAAGACTTCATCATCGACCCCTATCAGGTCTGGGAAGCCGCCGCCGCCGGGGCCGACGCTATCTTGCTGATCGTCGCGGCGCTGACGCCCCAGAGTCTGCGGCAGCTATTCGGGGAGGCATCGCTGGCGGGCCTGGAGTGCCTGGTTGAAGTTCATGACCGCCGGGAGCTGGATCTTGCCTTAACCGCCGGTGTGCCGATAATCGGTATCAATAACCGCAATTTAAAAACTTTTGCGGTCAATTTGGAAACGACGCTGAATCTGATAGAGTTTGTCCCCAAAGAGGTGGCGATTGTCAGCGAAAGCGGCGTAAACAGCCGGGCTGATGTTGTCAAGCTGAATGATGAGGGCGTGGCCGCGGTTCTAGTCGGTGAAGCTTTAATGTCAAGCGATGATCCAGGAGGCAGGCTGCGCGATCTGCTGGGCCGGTAATTATGTTCTGGATCAGGCTCAAGATTATCGTGCTGTCTGCCGTTAAGGGAACTGTTTCCGGACCTGGCCGGAGTGGTTGCCCGGGCCGGGTTTGCTGCCGTCAGGCAAACGCTTCATGAACCTGTTAGAGGAGATGATAGAAACACCGTCGAAACTTAATCCGGGCCGCATGGCCGTTTTTGCGTGTGCAGACTCATAAATGGCTTTTTTTAAAAAACATCAAAACAAGCGGGAGAAAGAGGGAGCCTTGCCTCCCCAGGGCGCCGGGTCCGGACCGCCGGGACCGCCACCGCTGCCACCCCCGAAAAGGCGGTTGTTTGGTGGCGGAGGGATAACCATGCCGGCGCCAAAAGCACCCAAGAAAGCAAAGCCGCCCAAAGATGCCGGGGTGGGGAAAAAGCCTTTCATTAAAAAGCGCGCTTCCGGGGCTCCGCCAGCGACGGGGCCGGCGCCCGGATCTGAGGCTCCGCCAATTCAGCCCGTGGCGCCGTTACCGCCGGAACCGGTTGCTGGAGCTGTTGGTAGAAGCGAGGTATTTGGCAAGAAAAAACCAAAGGCTTTAAAGGAGCCGGCTGAGAGAAAATTCGACGGGCCGGAGAAAAATAAGCGCAAGCCCCTGTTTTCCTTTAAAAAACGTCCGCCGAAACCGGAAGCGGCAGGAGCGGCCCCGCCACTGGCGCCAGAGACGTCCGGCACAGCTGTGCCCCAGCAGAAAAAATCGCTTTTTGGCCGTAAGTCGAGTGAAGCCAGAGCGCCCCGGGAACCGAAAATTAAAAAGCCAAAGCAGCCCAAAGAAGCAAAGTTGAAGCAGCCAAAAGAGCCGAAAGCCAAGAAGCAAAAGCAGCCAAAAGAGCCGAAAGCCAAGAAGCAAAAGCAGCCCAAAGAGCCGAAGCCGGAGAAGGTCAACAGGTCCCGGCAACGGAAAGAAAGAAAGGCCGGCGTCTCGCTGTCAGCAAAGACCAGTCCGGTCGGCCTGGATCTGGGACGGTCCTCGATTACGGCTGTTCGCCTGCGGCACCAGACCTCCGGCTCGGTTTTGCAGCAGGCGGCTCTCGACGCAATTCCCGAAGGTCTGATCCAGGAAGGCGAGGTGCGGGACGTGGAGGGATTGGCCAGCGCCATTCGCGATTTCTGGAAGCGGTACAAGATCCACGGACGGAAGGTGGCGCTGGGATTGGCCAATCAGAAGATTGTGGTCAGGTCGCTCGATTTTCCCCTCTTGGACGGAAAAGAGCTGCGCTCGGCGATCGAGTTTCAGGCACAGGATTACATTCCCATCCCCATCGATGAAGCCGTATTTGATTACCATGTGTTGGGCCATTTCACCGATCATGATGGGGTCGAAAAGCAAAAAGTTTTGGTGGTGGCGGCGCAAAAAGCGATGGTGATGGATTTCATCAATGCCGCCAAGAAGGCGCGATTGCAGGTGGCGGGCGTCGATTTGCAGGCATTTGCTCTGATCAGGTCGCAGATTACGAGATCATTCCTCGATGCGGGGACGCCCGAGGGCACGGCGATCGCGATAGCCAACATTGCCTCTGATGTGACAAACCTGGTGGTGGATGTCGCGGGAGAGCCGCAGTTTACCAGAATCATTTCTTTCGGCGGCGACGATTTTACCAAGGCCGTTCAGGATCAAATGGGAATCACTTTTACCGAAGCGGAAGTTTTAAAGATGAAGATCGGGCTGGCGCCGCCATCGGAAGCCGGCAGGCAGGCGCCATCGCCGGAACCGCCGGCGACCGCAACTGTTCCGGAAGCGGAAACGATGATCATAGCTCCGGAGCCGCCGGCGGCGGGAAGCGGCCCTGAGGCCGGACCGGGCGCCGGCTCGCCGTTTGGCTCCTCCGGCCTTTCGCCGGCAACAGAGCCGGGCAAGCCACCGGGACCACCGGATAAAAAAACAGCGCCGGAAGAAGGGAAAGGGTTGTGGCCACAAGAAGCGGCGGACCCGTCAAAAGTTGAGACGGCTGAGGTTGTGCACCGGGCGCTTGAGATTACCACGGAAGCGCTGGCGGACGAGATTCACCGGTCGCTTGATTACTACATGTCACAAGAGAACTCATTACCGATCGGCAAATTGCTGGTCAGCGGCGGCGGGGGCATGCTGCCCAATCTGGATCTGAATCTGTCACAGCAGTTCCCCTTTGCGGTTGAGTTCGGCAACCCGCTGATGCGGGTGATGCAAAACAAGTCCCGGCTGAGCGATGAGGAGCTGGGGCTGTTGGCGCCGCGTCTGGCCATCGCTATCGGCCTGGCGCTGGAGGACGAGGGCTAAAGATGCCAAGAGTCAATCTGGTTCCCAGAGAAGAAAAGGCGCGCGAATTCCGCCGCCAGGTTTATATCTTCCCGATTGCCGGAGCGGTGTTGTTAATCGCTGCCCTGGGGGGGAGCTATGTCTATTATGCAAATCAGGTTGATAACGCGCAACAGGAGCTGAGCGACGCCCAGGCCAGCAATCAGGCCCTGGCGCCGCAGCTGGCCGAACTGCAGAAATATGAGAATGTGACATCCCAGAAAGACAGCAAACAGTCTGGCGTCAAGTCAATTTATGACCAGAGAATTCGCTGGTCCAGAATATTCGATGACCTTTCATTTGTTATTCCCAGCGACATTTGGTTGAATTCGCTGCAGGCTGCCTTGCCGGGGAAACAGGTTACGGTCGGCGGCTCGTCTCCGTCGGTATCAAGCAGCACCGGTAACACTCCTGACATCGTCATTGACGGTTATACGCATGATAATTCGATGCCGTCAGTGGCGACTTTTCTGATCAGGCTGGGCCTTTTGCCAGCGCTTCAGAATGTGACCCTGATTAACGCCTCTACGGAAAAACAGGGAACGAACCTTGTGATACATTTTCAGATCGGCGCCAATCTCAAGTCGGCGAGTGAGATCAATCAGGCTTACGGAACCTCCAGCGGCAGCAGCTACACGCCGCCGTTGCTGGCGCCAACACAGACGACGCCTACGGGCGGAACGCCGGCGCTGCCGAGCTCGACAGGAAGAACGATCACGACTCTCACATCTTCCTCGAGTGGAACGGGGGCCGGAGGAATAACGCCATGAAGACGCGCGATATCGGAATCCTTATCGGTCTGGGTGTGGTGGTGCTTGTCGCCGCCTGGTACTTTCTGATCATCGGCCCCAAACGCGATAATGCGTCCAGCCTGCACAACCAGGCGGTAAGCGAGGACGCAAGGCTGCAGCAAAGCAAGGAAAAGCTGAAGAACATTGATCAGGAGCGGCAGGCGGCCAAGCAAACCGAGAGCGATCTGCTAAAGCTGAACAAATTGATACCAGTTGACAGCCAGGTGCCGTCACTGATCATTGAACTGCAGCAAAGCGCGAGCGACGCCGGCGTTGATTTTTTAAATATCAAGCCGGGCACGCCCGTCTCCGGTCAGGCCGGAACGACCATCGTCCCACTTGAGCTGAAATTTGAGGGCTCATTCTTTGACGTTAATGATTTTCTCTACCGGATCGAAAACTATGCCAGGATGGAAGGGAACGATGTCAATGTAACCGGAAGGCTGATTAACGTCGTGACGCTAAAGATGGGGGCGCCCGACGTTACCGGAAACAAGCTGCCGCGAATGTCAAGTACGGGAGAGGTCGTGCCGGGCGATATCGGGATCACGATTGACATCAATGTTTATATGACAAGCCCGCCGCCGTCAAAAACCGGAACGGCGGCGCCGTCCGCCGGCAGCAGCAGTGGCAGCAGTACGCCCAACCAGGCGACGACGACCCCCGGGAGCGCATCAACAAACGGCTCATGAGCCGGCACACATTGGCGATAACAAAGAATTGGGATAACCGATGAGTAAAGTTAGCGAGACAATCGATAATTTTCTGGGAAGGCTGGACGATTTCAGGCAGGCGCCGTTGCTGGCCGCGGCGGCCGCGGCTGTGCTGCTGACGATATCGGTCACGATGGCCCTGTCATGCGGCCAGTCCGGTCAGCCCCCCAATTCAGGAACGAACGCCATGGTGCCCGTTACCAGCCCGTCCACGCCGGGAGGGGCTTCCGGCTCATCCTCTTCATCCTCAAATAGCGCTCAGTCGGAACCGTCTTCATCGTCAAGCAGTACCAGCGCGGCGACGATGTGGTCAAGCGTGTTTACGCGCAAGGATCCATGGATACAGCAGGTTGACAACGGCTCTGGGGCGGCAGCAGCGCCTGCGGGATCGGCGCCGGCCGGTTCTACACCTTCTGCCTCCGGAGGAACATCCGGGACGTCCGCGTCTACGGGAGGAAATACCGGAACAAGTGGCAGCTCCGGCAGCTCCGGCTCCGGCGGCGGGACGAGCGGGGGAACCTCAGGTTCGGCAACCGGCTCGACTGGAACGGGCACGCCTGCAGGCGGGACTTCGAGCTTAACTTCCGGCTCCTCCACCGGCGGCCAGGTAACATATGGCAATGGTAAATAACGTAAACGGATTTTGCACCGCTGGACCGCAAAATAAACAATCATTTTTGACAGCTCTGCAAGTTTTTTAAGAGAAGCTCTTTTTTCTTTAGCCAAAATCCAGGATCCAGCATCTTTTTTAATGCCTCTTTGTTATATGACATCCGGAGAATCTCACGGGCCCGAGCTGATGGCTATCGTCGAAGGAATTCCCGCGGGCCTGCATCTGCAGGCCCGCGACATTGATAAAGATCTGGCGCGGCGGCAGCTGGGCTACGGGCGCGGCGGGCGGATGAGGATCGAAACTGACCGGGCAAATATTACCAGCGGCGTTCGTCACGGAGTGACGCTGGGCAGCCCGATCGGCCTCCGGATTGTCAATTCAGACTGGAAGACCTGGCGGCGGACGATGGGGGCGGCTCCGGTTACCGGCCCTGAAGAGCCGCCCGTAACCGTCCCCCGGCCGGGACACGCCGATCTGGCTGGTTTGCTGAAATATGGCCTGGACGATATTCGCAGCGTGCTGGAGCGGGCCAGCGCCAGAGAAACGGCGGCGCGGGTGGCTGTGGGCGCGATCGCCCGCAGGCTGCTCGGTGAGTTCGGAGTTCAGGTGTTTAGTCATGTCGTCCAGATCGGCAACGTGAAAGCAGGCCGGCGCCGGACCTTGACCGTGCACGACTTTAAGAAAGTTGACAGCTCGCCATTGCGAACGCTTGACGCCGCCAGGGAAAAAACAATGAAGGCCCTGATCGGCAAGGCCGGCAGGGAGGGAGATTCCCTGGGCGGTGTTTTTGAGGTCATGGCGTTTGGCGCCGCGCCGGGCCTTGGATCTTGCGCATCGGGTCCGGAGCGGCTGGGGGGAAGGCTGGCAGGGGCCATCATGAGCATTCCGGCGATAAAAGGTGTGGAGGTCGGCGGCGGCTTTGCCACTGCCGGCAAGCGTGGTTCGCAGGTCCACGACGAGATTTTCTTCAATAATGAGGGCGGTTTTTTCCGTCACACCAACCGGGCCGGGGGCCTCGAGGGGGGGATGACCACCGGTGAGCCGGTGGTTGTGCGGGCGGCGATGAAGCCGATTCCCACTCTGACAAAGCCCCTAAAATCAGTCGATATATCAAGCGGCGCCGCGGCGCCCGCGCTGAAAGAAAGAAGCGACGTCTGCGCGGTGCCGGCCGCTGCCGTGGTGGGAGAAGCAATGGTGGCGATCGTTCTTGCCGATGCGATGCTGGCAAAGTTTGGCGGCGACAATATCGAAGATGTCAGGCGGTCATATGAGTCCTATCAGAGGAGGCTGAAGGAAAGTTGGCCTCGACAGTCATCCTGATCGGTTTCATGGGCACCGGCAAGTCGGCAGTCGGAAGCTATCTGGCCCGGGGGCTCGGCTGGAATTTTTTTGACGCTGACATCCAGATCGAGAAGCGGATGGGCATGCCGGTTGCGGAGGTGTTTGAGAAGCACGGCGAGGATACCTTTCGCACCGCTGAAGCTGCGGTCGTTACCGGTTTGCTGGATAAGGCGGCGTCTTCGCGCGAGGGAACCGTAGTCTCCCTGGGGGGCGGCGCCGTCACGGTGCCGGAGATTGCCCGCCGTCTCCGCCATGAGCCTCTGGTGATAATGCTCGACGAGGACCTGGAAACGGCTTTTAAGCGGGCCGGCGGCGGCACGCGGCCGCTGGCCGGGGACCTGGACAGCTTCCGGCGGTTGTTTGAGGATAGGCAGGAGCTTTACCGCCAGCTTGCTGGTTATGTGATTGACACTCGCGGAAAGGAAATCAGGGAAGTGTCCGATGCCGTCGCCATGATTATCGGAGCTGGAGAGGGAGATTGATCCAGCTGTTGGCAAATACGCGGAGCAAGGAGTACCCCGTGTTCCTGAGCGCCGGCGCCATGGCAGGCGCCGGCAGGTTGTGGCGCTCCTTGGGAAACGAAGGCAAGGTTGTCATCATCACGGACAGCAACGTCGCCGGACTTCATCTCAGCTCCCTGGCGCAGTCTTTCGCCGCCAGCGGCGCTTCCGTCCAGTCCGTGATTGTTGAGGCCGGTGAAACCGCCAAGAGCCTGGAAAATACGACCGGGCTGTATTCCCGGCTGTTTGCCCTTAAAACGCGCCGCCGGGATGCGGTCTGCGCGCTGGGCGGCGGCGTTGTTGGGGATCTGGCGGGATTTGTCGCCAGCACGTACATGCGGGGGATCAAACTGATTCAGGTGCCGACATCGCTGCTGGCGCAGGTTGACAGCAGTGTTGGCGGCAAGGTGGGGGTGAACATTCCTGAGGCCAAGAACTTCGTCGGCACTTTTTACCAGCCGGACATGGTGATCACGGATCCTTCATTGTTAAAGACGCTGCCCCGGAGCCAGCTGGTTGAGGGGCTGGCTGAGGTCGTGAAATACTGCCTGATCTCCGGGGAAGATTTTTTTGCCAACTTTGAAATGAGCCATGATGAGTTTCTCTCTCTGAATCTGGCCTATGTCGAGCCGGTCATCCGGCGCTGCATTGAATACAAGCTGAGGGTGGTTTCTGAGGATGAGCGCGACTTTGGCCGGCGGGCGGTGCTTAACCTGGGTCACTCCGTCGGCCATGGTATTGAAGCCGCCGGACGGTTCGAGCTTTACTCTCACGGCCAGGCCGTGGCCCTGGGACTGCTGGCGGCGGTACGGCTGTCTGTCCAGGTCTTGCAGCTGCCCGGCGAATACCCGGAGCGGCTGGAGACGTTGCTTAAGCTGCTGGGGCTGCCGGTGAGAATCGAGGGGATCAAGCCGGCGCAGGTTATCGACGCCATGGCAAGCGACAAGAAGGCAGACGACCTGTCGGCTAACATGGTCCTCTTACGCCGCCTGGGAGAGCCGGTGATTAATTGTGATGTTGAAGCCGGGATGCTCAGGCGGGAAGTTGAGCGACTGGCGGCGGAGGCGTGAGATGAGTGAGCGGCTGCTTGCCGTTTTACACGGATGCAACCTGAACATGCTGGGGGAGCGGGACCCGGCTCATTATGGCCGTCAGACGCTGACGGAGCTGGAAACGCTGGTCAAGGAGCACGCCGCGCGCAGCGGGTTTTCGGCCTGCCTCTGTTTTCAAACCAATCACGAAGGAGAGCTGGTGGAACAGATCCAGAAGCTGAGACTGAGCGCCGCCGCCGTGATCATCAACCCGGGAGCATGGACGCATTACAGCTACGCCATCCACGATGCCCTGGAACTGGTCCGGTCGCCGGTAGTGGAGGTGCACCTTTCCGACGTAGCCCATCGTCAGGAGGAATGGCGCCGCCGCTCCGTAATTAGCGATGTCTGTGACCGCACAATTTCCGGAAAGGGAACCGAGGGCTATCTCGAGGCAGTCAGCTGGCTGGCGGAAAGGACCGCAGGGCCGGAGGGCAAGCTTGAAACATGAAGCGCTGAGAGAGGCCCGGACCGATTCACTGCTGGTTACGCATCTGCCCAATATCCGTTATCTGACAGGTTTTACCGGCTCGGCAGGCTGTGTTTTTCTGAGCGCCAGGCAGCAACTTTTCTTCACTGACTTTCGTTACCGCGCCCAGTCGGCGAGCGAGGTAAGGAAGGGCTTCAAGATTCACATCACCGGTGGGCCGGCGCTCGAAGGAGCCGTCTCGCACATCAGCCGCCGCCTGAAGCCGGGAATGCTTGGTTTTGAAGGCCAGTGGATCAGCCAGCGGCAGTTTGCCAGGCTCCGGAGGTCGCTCAAAGGGGTCCGGCTGAAAGACGCCGGCGGCGCCGTTGAGAGGCTCCGGACGATCAAGAGCGCCGGAGAGCAGCGGTTGATTCGCCGCGCCTGCGCCATCGCCGACACCGCTTTTGAGCAGCTGGTAAAGTCCAGGGTGACGGGAAAGACCGAAGCTGAGATCGCCTGGATGCTGGAATCGGTGATGCGGCAAGCCGGCTCCGGTCCGCTGCCGTTCCCGGTGATCGCGGCTTCCGGTCCGAGGTCGGCAATGCCGCATGGCGTCGCCTCCCCGAAGGTAATCAAGCCTGGCGAGTTGCTGGTGGTAGATCTGGGCGCCTCCGTCAATGGCTACTGCTCCGATGAAACCCGTACTTTTGCCACCGGCCGGCTGCCGCAAGAATTGATGGATATTTACCGGATTGTCAAGGAGGCGCGACGGCAGGCGATGGCGGCGGTGTCGCCGGGCGCCAGCGGCGCGGGCATTGACTCAGTGGCGCGCAGCCATATCGCCGATCGGGGCTATGCCGCCAATTTCGGTCATTCGCTGGGGCACGGCGTTGGCCTGGAGCCCCATGAAGGTCCGGTGCTTTCTTCGCGGTCCGGGGACATCCTTCAGGAAGGCATGACGGTCACGGTCGAACCGGGAATTTATCTCGAGAGCCGCGGCGGGGTGCGGATCGAGGATACGGTGCTGGTGGGCAAGAACGGCGCCCGGCCGCTTACCCGGTTTCCCGACGAGCTGATCGTGCTCAGATAAGCGAAGAGTTTACCGGATTAAAAATGAAGCCCGCGTTGACCTCGACTTGCGGGGACTGGCCGCGCATTCTCCGATCAGATTCGCGTCAGCTTCGCAGCCCCGGCGGTCTGCTCCGCGCCCGGGGACTTCGCTCATGAAATCCGGGTCTTCGCTGGCGACGCCGTCGGGCCCCTGTACGTTTCACTATAGCGGCGCAGCCGCCAAACCTTTGGGAAGTGCTATATAATTATTTTTTGGCATCTGATTATAAAACCTGCTCAGGTAGATATCGGGACCTGTTAGGCCATGGGAGCGGGAGCCACCGGGGAATCTGCTAAAAAGAGCAGATCCTTCGCTTTGCCCGGAATGAGATGCCTGCTTGCCTGGTTTGCTTGCGTGACCGGTTTATGGAAACTGTTTGCAATTGGTATCCGGTTTGCGGTGCCGCTGGCAGCCGGTCTGCTGCCGCGGCGCGGAGTTAAATGTTAATACGGAGGAATTTTGGTATCGACAAACGATTTTAAAAATGGCATGGGCATCGAGGTGGAAGGGCAGCTGTTTACCATCGTGGAATTTCAGCATGTCAAACCCGGCAAGGGGAGCGCCTTTGTCCGGACAAAGCTGAAGAACATGGCCACCGGCGCCGTTATCGACCGCACCTTCCGGGCGGGCGAGAAATTCCGCCGCGTGCGCACCGAAAGCAAGAAAATGCTTTACCTGTACTCAACTCCGGATGAGGTCGTCCTGATGGACAATGACAGTTACGAGCAGGTGTCGCTGCCGCTGCCGCTGGTCGGAGATTCGCTCAAGTTTGTCAAGGAAAACGTGGACGTGGAGCTGCTCAGCATCGACGGCAAGCCCGCCTCGGTGGTGCCGCCGATATTCGTCGAGCTGGCAGTTACGGATACGCAGCCGGGTGTCAAGGGAGACACCGTCAGCGGCGGATCCAAACCTGCCACAGTGGAGACAGGCGCTGTCGTCTCGGTTCCCCTGTTTATCAAGGTTGGAGAAGTGGTAAAGATTGATACCAGAAACGGTGAATACGTCGAGCGGGTAAGCGGCTAGGACCATGGTCAAGGCGCGGCGGGTCCTCATCACCGACACGACGTTGCGGGACGGACAGCAATCGCTGTGGGCCTCCCGGATGCGCACCGGCGAGATGCTGCCCATCCTGGCGAAGATGGACGACATCGGATTCTACTCGCTGGAGGTTTGGGGCGGGACCACCTTTGACAGCTGCGTCCGGTTTCTCGGAGAAAATCCGTGGGAGCGGCTGCGCACAGTGAAGATGCACTGCCCGAAGACGCCGCTGATGATGCTGCTCCGCGGGCAGAATCTGGTGGGATACCGTCACTACGGGGATGACATCGTCCGCCGGTTCGTGCGCCATGCGGCCGAGAACGGCATTGACATCTTTCGGGTCTTTGATGCTCTTAACGACACGCGCAACGTGGAAGCGGCCGCGGAGGCAATCAAGGAAGCAGGACGGCATTTTCAGGGGGCGCTGGCTTATACGGTCAGTCCCGTGCATACGCTGGACCACTACCTCGAGGCGGCGACCAGATTTGTCGAGATGGGCGCCGACTCTATCTGTATCAAGGATATGGCGGCGCTGCTTTCGCCGTTCCACTGCGAGCAGCTGGTGAGGCGGTTGAAAACCGAGATTGATCTGCCGTTGCAGGTGCACTGCCATTATATCGGCGGCCTGGCGCCGATGACATACCTGAAGGCGATTGAAGCCGGCGCTGACGTGGTTGATACTGCTACCGTGCCGCTCGCGTTTGGCTCCTCCAATCCGGCAACGGAGATGATGGTAACGGCGCTAAAGGGAACTCGCTTCGATACGGGACTGGAGCTTGACCCGCTTTTTGAAATTGCCAAGTATTTTGAAGAGGTCAGGACCAGCGGCGGCTACTCGCGGGGCGTCACGTCGCTGACGCACATGCAGGTTTATTCGCACCAGGTTCCGGGCGGGATGATATCCAACCTGGAGAGCCAGCTGGCGGAGCAGGATGCGGCCGATCGGCTGCCGGAGGTGCTGACCGAGATTTCCGCCGTGCGGGCTGAAGTGGGCTACCCGCCGCTGGTGACGCCCATGAGCCAGATAGTCGGCACCCAGGCTGTGCTCAACGTTCTGTCGGGGAAGCGCTGGCAGGTTGTGCCCGATGAGATGAAGTCGTATTTGATGGGAATGTACGGGCAAGCGCCGGGTCCGGTTAACGAGGACGTAATCAGGAAGGTTCTGGGCGCCCAGAAACCGATCACCTGCCGTCCCGCCGATTTGATCGAAGAGACGGTCGCCGGGTATGCCGATGAAATTGGCGACCTGGCGCGGAGCGAAGAAGATGTTTTGACCTATGCTCTTTTTCCCGCGGCGGCAAGGTCGTTCCTTCAGAAGCGCCGCCACGGGGTAGAAGATGACGTATTTCTGACGCAGGAACAGGAAGCGGAGGAGGTTGGCGGGGGAAACATGGATGTAAACCATATCAAGGAACTCATTGCGGCGGTGGAGAACTCTTCGATCGCTGAAGTGACGATCGAAGAGGGAGACACCCGGAT
>JAMDDD010000015.1 GCA_023489275.1 Actinomycetota bacterium | reverse complement strand
AGCCAATCAAAGAAAGGAAGGAATTAAAGTAAGCGGGCGCGCCCAGGCCGCCTACCGCGAAAGCGGCTATTGTCAGGGCGGTACCGGGATGAAACAGCACCGCAAGGCTTTCCAGCCCCATGATGATGAGGCCGGTCATCATGACGCCGATCCGTCCCTGGCGGTCGGAGAGCTGTCCCAGCGTCGGGCTGGAGATGGCGGAAACGGCGCCGCTGGCGGCCAGCGCCACCGCCACCAGGCCGACGCCCCAGCCCAGTTTTTCCGCCGTGAGAATCGGCGCCATCGTCAGAAAAATGGTGATTCCCATCCACTGGAGAAAGTGAATCATCGACAGCGCAAAGGAGCGCCTCGAAATCACCGGGGCCAGCAGCTCTTTCAGGAAATAGCGATCCGGCCGGGGGAGCTTGCCGGGAGCCTGCGAGAAGGACGCTTCCGGGATTCGCAGACTTAGCAACAGGCAAACTGCAGCCAGGGCGCCGCCGATCCAGAAAGGGGTCCCGATTGAATAAGCCTGAGACAGAAAGCCGGCGAGCAGGGGGCCGACGATAACGCCAATGTTGATGGCGCTGCTGTTGATGCCGTTCGCCAGGCCCCTTAGCTTCATTGGCGTGCAATCGTTGATGTATGCCTGGGAGCCAACAACAAAGGCGGAAGCGGCCACACCCTGCAGTAACCTGAAAAACATCATCAGCTCGGGGGTTGTCGTGAGCGCGTAGGCCGCGGTCGCGACCGCGGACAGGGATAGCGCCGCCCACATTACCAGCCGGCGGCCGATGTAATCTGACACGATGCCCACCGGGAACTCAAACAGCACGCGGCCGGCGAAAAAAGAGGCCACCAGAATCCCGATCTGAAAATCATTAAACGACAGCTGGCTAATGTAGCGGGGAAGCAGCGGCAGCAGCATCATGAAGCCGGTCATGACGACCCCGTTGCCCAGAGCCAGCACCAGGATGCTCCAGTGGAGTTGACGGATGGATCTAAACAACGTACCGGTTATCAGCCGGCGCCACTCACATCTGCTCCGGAGCCGAGACCCCGACCAGATCAAGTGAGCGCGCGATGACATTACGGGTTAGCCGGCAGAGTTCGAGGCGGAAAGCTGCTTGAGCCGGTTCGGCTTTTAGCACCGGACAGTTATGGTAAAAGACATGAAAGACAGCCGCCAGCTCGCGCGCATAGGCGGTCAGTCGCTGCGGGCTATGGGTTGTTGACGCCGCCGCAGCGGTGACTGGAAACCACAGGATATGAAGGATGAGTTCACGCTCCTGGCGTTCCAGGCCGCCGCCGTGCGGCTCGCTTGCCGGGATATTTTCTGCCGCCGCTTTCCTGAGGATGCTCGAGATGCGCGCGTGCGCGTACTGAACATAGTAGACTGGATTTTCCTCCGTTTTTTGTTTTGCTTTTTCCAGATCAAGGTCGAGAGTGCTGTCATGGCTGCGGTCGACCAGAAAGAAGCGGGCGGCGTCAATGCCGATGCTGCCGAGCAGCTCCTCCAGCGTGACCATCGTACCCGCCCGCTTTGACATCTGTTTCCTCTCCCCCTGCTCGATTACATTCACCAATTGACCGATGATGATCTCGAGTTTGTCCGGATCATGGGAAAGCGCCGCAAAAGCAGCCTGCATCCGGCGAACGTAGCCGTGGTGATCGGCGCCCCAGATGTTGATCAGGCGGTCATAGCCGCGCGCGAGCTTCTGGCTGTGATAGGCGATGTCAGAAGCAAAATAGGTCGGCTCGCCACCGCTCCGGATGAGCACCCTGTCCTTATCGTCGCCGCGGGCCGCCGTTTTTAACCACAACGCTCCGTCTTTATCAAATATCTGTTTTCGCGTCCTGAGCTCGCCGATGGCGGCGGCGGCCTGCCCCGATTCATACAGGCCGGCTTCGGAAAACCAGCTGTCGAATCTGACCCGGAACTGCTGCAGCAGGTTCCGCATTTCCGAGAGAACAATCTCGCAGCCTCTTTGCTTGAAAAAAGCAACTGCTGACGGTGACGCTGACGGTGACACCTGGCCGGCCAGCTCGCCACCGATTTCCTCTTTGATCAAGGCTGCCAGGCGCCGGGGATAGTCGCCGCGGTAGCCGTCCTCGGGAAACTCGGCCGGCATGCCCAGCGCCTCGGCGTACCTGGCCGCCAGAGTCCGGCCGAAGATATCCATCTGGGAACCGTAGTCGTTAACGTAAAACTCCGTCGTGACGTTCGCCGCCTCCAGCGGTCCCTCCCTGCTAAAACGATACCCGGCGAATTCAATGATTCTTTTCAGGGAGTCACCATAGGCCGCGTAACGGGCATGTCCCACGTGCAGCTGCCCGGTGGGATTGGCGCTGACAAACTCCAGCAGGATCTTCCTGCTCCTGGCGGCCGGCCTCACCGACCCGAACCCGGCGCCTTGCGCCAGGGAATCTTGCACCGCCTCCATCAGCGCGCCGTCATTAAAGAAAAAGTTGATAAAACCCGGGCCCGCCACTTCACAGCGAGCCAGGTCGTTCAATTCATTGCTGTCGCGCATAGCCGAGATTAACTTCGCCGCCAGCTCCCGCGGCGGCCGCTTCAGGCGGGACGCCGCCACCAGGGCAATACCGGTTGCAAGGTCACCATGGCCGCGTTGTGACGCCGGTTCGAGCGTGAAGTTTTCCGCCAGATCGCCCGCCCCCCAGGAATCAAGCACCGGCTTCATGGCTGCAGCCGCCAGTTTAAAAAAGTGATTTATAAAATCGTCCGTCATTTAGCCTTCGTTTCCCTTGAGATGTTTTTTTAGTCTGGCTAGCTCGCTTGCCGCCATGCGTTTTTTGTTCTCGTCGATGCTGATATCAAGCGAAAGGAAATCACCGGGTGACGCTTCTTCCGGCAGGAGTTTGCGGGGAAGACTGATCTGCGTTTGATCAATCAGGAGTACGGCAAAGTTGCCTTCAAACCGGTCAAGATAAAGATTCAGCAGCTTTGTCAACTTCGCGAGAAGGGACTGCTTGATGGCGAGAAGAGATTTTCCAGGGACTGGATCTCATCCGGAGTTCCAACTGTGATCAAAACGTCGTTTTCCTCCAGGACCGCATCCGGGTCCGGGTTTGTGTCAAAAGCGCCACCCGGCTTGCGCACGGCCAGGATAATGGCGCCGGTTTCTCGTCGCACTTGAAGCTCCTTGATGCTCTTGCCGATGGCGCTGTTTTCCGGCTTGAGGGTGAATTGCTCAACCCGGAGCTGCAGCTCTCCTCCCCCGGTCATGACATCGAGATAATCACTGACCATCGGCTTTAGCATCAGCGTCGCCATTTCCCGGCCTCCGATGCCATAGGGTGAAATGACCTTATTGGCGCCTGCTTTTTCCAGCTTTCCGATTGATTCCTCGACATTTGCGCGCGCCACGATCCAGACGTCCGGCGCCATCACCCGGGCGGACAGCGTGACGAACACGTTGTCAGAATCCGAGTCAACGCAAGCGACAAGTCCTTTGGCGCGGTTAAGACCCGCTGCCGCCAAAGTCTCGTCATCGGTGGCGTTTCCCTCGATGCACAACCGCCCGTGCTCCTTGCAACGGGCAACGGTGTCATTGCTGGAATCGATGACAACAAATGTCGCGCCGGCCTTGTCAAACGCCCGGGCGACCTGTTCCCCAACCCTGCCGTAGCCGCAAATGATGAAATGCTCGCTCAGATCGGAAATTTTTTTCTTCATGTTGCGCTCCCCGAGCAGTTCGCCCAGATATCCCTCAACCAGAAATCTGACGATGCTGCCGAAAAAATAAACGAGTGTGCCTACGCCGACGACGATCAGCGCCACGGCAAGCAGCTTGCCGGCCGCCGTTGCCGGGGCCGCCCCCATCCCCACGGTGGAGATCAGCACCACCGTGGTATAAAAAGCGCCAAGGACGCCATAACCTTCAAACAGGGAAAACCCGGCCGTGCCCGCAGCGGCAATCACGATCAGGACCGCCATTAACACGAGTATACGTTTGAAGGAGATCATTAAATGTCAAGCCGCCTTGGGGCAATCAAAGTCTACTAAAGTGGGCATCGGGTTTTCAACGAAATCGGAAGTTAATGCGCGTCGCCGGGGCAGCCGCCATGTCAGTGCCTGGCGGAAATGTGCAGACGCTTGCGGCTGTTACAGGAAGGGAATGTCGTGCATGTGGTCGACCACGTCGGCAGAACGCAATTTATCGGGAGAAAAAATTGCCTCCCTCACAATCACGGGCATGTTCCGCCAGAGGCAGATTCCATCCTTGAGATATTTATCTTTCTGGCTATCAGCGCAGTTGGCAGAGCAACTTTCGCAAAGCTCGTTTCCCGGCGGCCCGACTTTGCTTTTTGACGGCCGCTGTCCTTCATCGAGGCGCCGGCTGGTTTCCAGCAGCAGATGCTGCACGTTAATCTGCGGCGAAAAAGGAAACACGACCGGATGGCGCGGCACGACAAACTTAAACGTTCCGTCCACCCAGTTCGACAGCTCAAGGGTATTTTCATAGGCTTGTTCGGTGATCGTCTGCGCAATGATCTCCGGGTCAACCATGCCGCTTTTCATCAGGGTCAGCCCCAGAAACTCGCGCTTGTTATCCCGGAGCACCGAGGTAAGGATTATTTTTCTTAGATCGGATTGGGAAAGATGCCCGGCTTTCACCAGCTTGGCGCCCAGGAGATGATCGGAACGCGGCACAGAAACCGCCTCAACAAGGCCCTGATTCAGATAAATAGTTGATCTTTCTTCATTGTCTTCAATCTCCAGCAGCCCGGACTTGTTGTAACTTGCCAGGAGCTGGAGCACCATGAACACAGAAAAATGACTTATCTTACCCCAGAGGATCATTATTGCATGCGAGGAATCTGGATCCCGCTATAGTTATGATATCGGCAGAGCCGTCACACCCTGAAGCCGGGAAATGAAACCAGCGGCGCCCCTCCCCTTTGCTTTTAGATATCGCACACCTCATCCATTGGGACATGGTGAGGCCTTTCCTTGCATAAGTCTACTTCACCGGCATAAACCTGGTTTTTGCCGAACTTCTTCGCTTTATACATGCGGGCGTCGGCTATCTGCACCAGCCTGTCGGCCAGATCGGCATCGCGGCCGAAAGTGGCAATTCCAATTGAGACAGTAATGCTGCGCTTGATATTGGGATCGGCAAAGGTCGAGCATCGTTCCTCAATGCTGGCGCGGAGGCGCTCGGCTACCCGGAATGCAGTCTCAAATTTGCAGCCCAGGATCAGGGTAAACTCCTCGCCGCCGTAGCGGGAAGCGAGGTCTTCGCCACGCGCCTCGTGCTGGATTGTCTGGGCTACTTTCTGGAGCACGTAATCGCCTTCCTGATGGCCGAACTGGTCGTTGTATTCCTTGAAATCATCAATATCGAGGAAGAGCACCGTCAGCTGCGTGCTGTCGGTTTTCAGATTGCTCACTTTGTTGACCAGGTAAGTCTGAAAAAAGCCATGTGTGTAGAGATTTGTCAAGTCATCGGTAGTGGATTGCCGTCTCAGTTTGAGGGCTTCCACATGTTCCGTTGTGAACATGTAGTAAAAGCCGGTAACGAAAAGTATCACAAAGACGGCCTCGATGGATTCGTATAACCCGTTGATTTCAAGACCGCCAAGCTCCCGGAGGGCGCCGATGATCTCGGCGATGCCGAAGGTGATGGCTGCCAGGCTGAGAAATAGCCATGATCTTTTTCTGATGTCGAGCGAGATGCCGGGAAGCACTCTAATGGCGAAATAAAAGGCAACCAGCGCCCCCGTCATGTTAAACACCTCAATCATTGCCGGAAAAAGCTTTTCCTGCCCTCCGGCCGCTTCGGCAAAGTGCCGGCCGCCAAAACCCGCAAGCAGTGCGTTTATGTGAAATAAAATACTCATTTAATGGCTTTTTCGTAGAACATGGCCTGTTTATCGGCTCGCCGGCCCTGCTTGTTAGTTTTTTTAAGCACCGATGCTCATTGCTTCATCATCTTGACCCTTTTCGCCGGCTGTAATCACGTTAATGAAGGCATCGACAACCTTTGGGTCAAACTGGGCGCCCTTGTTGTTCACCAGCTCGCCCAAGGCCCGCTGGACTGACAGCGCTTTGCGGTAGGGCCGGTCGGACGTCATGGCCTCGTAGGCATCGGCGACAAAAAGGATCCTTGCCCCCAGCGGAATCTCTTCCGACGCCAGGCCGTCGGGATAGCCGCGCCCGTCATATCGCTCGTGATGATGGCGGACAATGGGCTGTACCGGAAAGGGGAATCCCACCGGTTTGAGGATGCGCTCGCTCAGAACCGGATGTTTCTTAATGATCTTAAATTCCTCCAGGCTCAGTTTTCCGGGTTTTCTGAGGATTTCGTCAGGTATGCCGATCTTGCCGACATCATGCAGGTAACCGGCGTAACGAATCGTGACCACCTCTTCGCTGCTCAAGCCTAGTGACCTGGCGATCGCTTCCCCGTAGAGCGATACTTTCTCGGAATGACCCCTCGTATAAGTGTCTTTGGCGTCGATTGTTTCGGCGAGAGACCTGATCGTTCCCACGAATGCTTCCTGAAGGTTATTGAAGATGCGGGAATTCTCGATCGCGATGGCGGCTTCATTTGCGGCGGTGGACAGCAGTTCGATCTCATCGGAATTCAGGATGCGCGGTTCGGCAAAGTAGATGCAGATGACCCCGATGCTCTCGTCTTTAGCCATCAGTGGCAGGGCAACAAGGGATGAATAACCCTGAACGGAAGCCATATGCTTCCACGGCTCATAACCCGGATCGGAGAGAACGTTTTCCACGAAAACCGGTTTTTGCTGCGAGAAAGCATCGCCGAGCGGACCCTTGTTTACCGGTACGCGCTGCTTCTTGTTGATAGCCCAGATGTACTCGGCCGACAGGTTATAGCTGGCGACGATATTGAGAAACCGTCCGCCGGCGTCGGGTAGCAGCACGGAAGCAAACTGGGCTTCGATCAGGTTGCCGACGCGCATTGCCACCACCCCGATAACGTCCTGATAATTAAGCGTCGATGTGAAAGCCTGGCTCATGTTGTGCAAGGCCGACAGTTCCTGGACGTGCCATTCCGTTTTTTCATACAGGCGGGCGTTATCGATTGCCACCGCTGCCTGATCCAGCAGCGTCTGATACAGCTCGATCTTCTTTTCCGAGATCGGTGTGCGCTCCCAGCTCCTGACTTCGCCCAGGATGACTACGCCAACGACTTCCTGCTTCGACTTAAGCGGCAGCAGCACTGCCGCGCGCGTGTCCTGCGTCAAGGCCCATTCTTTTTCATCGGCGCCGGGAAGAGAAAACGGGCTATTCCTCCTCAGTATCACCGGTTTTCCGGTTTCCAGCACGGCGCAATGATGCGGGGCTTCCTGCAGGCCGATTTTCTCGCCCAGGCCATAATTCCATCTGATTTTCCTCGTGGGCGAAGCGGCTTTTACCGTCAGCGAGCAACCGGATCGATCGAGCATAGCTATCCGGCAATAAGAGACTTTTTGTGAACTGGCAATTTTGTCACATAAAGTTTGTAAAATCCTGTCAACATGAAGCGTCGAAGAAACCGCTGCGGCTGTCTCGAATAAAAGGCCGACTTCATCATCCCTGGTTTTGAGCGACAAGGCCAGTTTGCGGAATTCTTGCGCCAGATTGCCGATCTCGTCCCGGCGTTTTAACACAGGAGTATGTTCGTAGTTCTCTTCACTCATTCGCCGGGTGGCTTTAGTCAGTTGCTTGACTGGCCTGACCAGCATTCTGTTGAGGGCAAAGTAGAGCATTATCACCAATGCCAGGAGCGACAGGTTGATGATTAGGGCAAACTGTATCTGTTGTGACCTGATCAGGCTGTCGCGTTCTGCCGTGTTTAGATAAATCCCCACGGAAGCGATAACCTTGCCGGAAGGATCGTGAAGTGGCGTGATTGATTCGTCCCCGAATTGTGTCAGATTACCCGTGGTGAAATTTGCCGGGTGTATGGTTGCGCCGGTCATTATTGCGGCAGCGCCACCGGCGCCCGCGGCTACTGAGGACGCCTGGCTGTTGCCGCCGGCAAGCGGAGCGGATTCGGCGGCCCGCGCGGGCAACCCAACTTTTGCATGATCGCTGCTGGCAATATCGATAATCCCGTTTTTTCCGGGGGCGTAAACGGAGATGCGATCAATTTCCCGGGTTTTTACCATGACCGAGTCAATCTCACCCTGCATGTGCTGGGCCAGGGTCATCCCGTGCATGTAGACAAGGCTGGCTTCCAGGAAGCTGGAGATTGTCTGGGCGCTGTCCTGGTACCTTTGGTTGATACCATCGCTTAAAAAGCGGGACGAATACAATGTCAGAACGGAGCCGATTACCAGCACCGCCGCGCAGATAAATATGGACAGCTTGCCCCGCAAGCCGATTTGGGAATTAAACTTCAACTCTGCCTGCCCGGATTCCACCCGATTATCACCCTAAAATAGTTCCGGCAAGCGCCGTATGTTAGATCATCGGTAGCTGGCGGAAAGGCTTTAGCGCCCAACCCGGGTGGGGCGCTCGCCCCGGATCCGTCCAGGGCTGGCGCCGGCGGGCAGGTGTTTTAGACTGTTTCTTTTTTTGCGTGACGGGAGCGGTAATCCTCGATTGCTTTTTGGAGTCCGTCCGAAGCCAGATTGGAGCAATGCATCTTTTGGGGCGGCAGCCCCCCCAAGGCCTCGGCAACTACCTTTCTGGAGATTTCCTGGGCTTCATCCAGCGTCTTGCCTTTCGCGAGCTCAGTTACCATGCTGCTGGTAGCAATCGCCGCCCCGCAGCCAAGGGTCTTGAACTTGACGTCGTCGATCCGGTCTTGCTCCTCGTCCACCTTGATGGTGATGCGCATGACATCTCCGCATTGCGGATTTCCCACTTCCCCAACTCCATCGGGATTTTCGACCTCGCCCATGTTGCGCGGATTCTGGAAATGATCCATTACCTTTTCGGTATACATAGTCCATCTCTCCTTTACTTAATACTAATCAATGAACAATTGGAAAACCTGGGTCAACTCGCGGCTTCGCAGTCACATCCCTGAGAGGAGCTCCCCGCCGAGCACTTCTTATTGCCGCGCTTGTAGACGGGCGACATGCTCCTGAGCCGTTCGGCGACAGCCGCGATAGCCTCCAGGGCATAATCCACATCTTCCTGAGTATCTGCTTTGGCCATTGTAATCCTGACCGAGCCATGCGCGAGCTCTGCCGGCATGCCCAGCGCCAGCAGGATGTGCGAAGGCTCCAGACTCCCTGACACACAGGCGGAGCCGGTAGAGACATAGATGGGCCTGGCGTCCCCCGCCGTCGGGTAGGACAGCGACAGCATGATCGACTCGCCTTCGATTCCCTCGATGGAAAAGTTGACATTTCCCGGCAGGCGCTCGGTCCGATGCCCGTTGATGCGAATGTCATCGATGTTACTCTCAACCCAGTCAAGGATGTGGTTCCTGAGCCCGGCAAGCCGCGTCGCCTCCGCTTCAAGAGAGTGACGGGCAATCTCTGACGCCTTACCCATGCCGACAATTCCGGGGACATTATGCGTGCCGGCGCGACGCTTCTTTTCCTGAGTGCCGCCGTGCAGCAGAGGCGTTATCCTGACGCCGTGCCTGATATACATGGCTCCAACACCCTTAGGACCATAGAATTTATGCGCCGATGATGAAAGCAGATCAACCCCTAGATGATTGACATCGACAGGGATGTGTCCAACGGTCTGGGCCGCGTTTACGTGAAAGACCACTCCCTTTTCTGAGGTTATTTTGCCGATCGCGGCGATTGGCTGGATGGTGCCGATCTCGTGGTTGGCGTGAACGATGGAAACGAGCACGGTGTCATCCCGGATAGCGGCGGCAACCGCTTCAGGATTGACCATACCATCGCTGTCAGTGGGAAGATAAGTCACTTCCCAGCCTTTTTTCTCGAGGTAGCGCAAAGGCATCAGGATTGAATGATGCTCCGCCACATCGGTGATGATGTGCCGACCTTTGGATTCCAAAGCGTCTGCAACTCCCTTGATCGCCCAGTTGTTGCTTTCGGTGGCGCCGCTGGTAAAAAAAATGTCCTTTTGATCGGCGCCGATGAGGTCCGCAAAACTTTGCCTTGCCGCATCGATTGCCTGTTTTGCCTGGGAGCCCATCGAGTAGAGAGTTGCCGGGCTGCCAAATTTTTCTGAAAGCCAGGGCTCCATCGCATCGATTACTTCCGGGTCTGTCCGGGTGGTGGCGGCGTTGTCTAAGAATATGGCGTTTTTCATTTGGCGTTCCTCCTGGTTTCACGCGGGCCGGCCGCGGGGCCGGCGAAGCGTTTGTTTATCTCATACCCTTTTTCTGATCATGAACTTCATCTGGCTGCCGAATTCTTCCCGGCAAATAAATTCATTTCCAGTTCCAGTGCACCATGCCGGAATATCAGCTTTGGAGCCTTCATCGTCGGCCCACACTTCCAGGATCTCCCGGGGCCGCAAATTCCTCATCTCCTCCGCAATCCTGACGATCGGCAGCGGACAGGAGTCTCCGATACAGTCGAGCTTCCGGCTCGGTATTTCGCCGGCTGCCGGGCTTGTTTTCAATCCCGGACCGAGCCGGCCGGAGATTACGTCTTTCAGGCTGGTTTTGCCGAGCACGTCTTCACTCACGCTTTGCAGCCTTGACCAGACTCCGGCCAGAGTGCAGCCATCTTGGAAACCGCAGCCATCAACTGCTCCCCCGGCGCCGCAACTTGTGGGAACAACCGGGCCTTGCAAAACATTGACGACCTCCAGCAGGCTGATTTGCTCGGGAGTCTTTCCCAGCGAATAACCTCCCGCCGGCCCCCGTGTGCTTTTAAGCAGGCCGCCACCCACCAAAGCCCTGAGAACCTGTGTCAGAAACGGCAAAGGTATCCGCTGCCGCTTGGCGATGCCGGTCCTTCCCACCGGCTCGCCTCCTTTGCGGGTAGCAATATCTATCAGCGCCCGCAAGCCGTATTCGCTTTTTGACGATATCAGCACGGGTTAAAGTTTAATAATGTAGACTGTGAGAGTCAACATTAATCAGGCCATTTATACCCGCTGGTTACGCTGGTCAAACAGTTTACTGTCTGATCAGACAGCTAAATATAAGGGATCCTGATGTTGGGATAATGTGGGCTTTTGCGGGTGATTTACCGATTGATATGACGGAAGGGCTGATTTCGGCCGGGGATACCCCTCGTTTATCCAGTTCTTTGCCAGGACTTGAGACAATCTTCCTTCCCAAAGCCGGGCCAGCCCGGAGCCTGTCCAGCAGTTATCCCGCTGCGGCGGGCAGAACTTTGGTTAATCGATGATCTTAAAAGCGCGGTCGAAATTGGCGCTGACGCACGCGGCCAGTTCGTCGATTGGTTCCTCGCGGAGACGGGAAACCTCCTCGACCACCTGCCTGACCAGAGCAGGACGGTTAGGTTTTCCCCGGAAGGGCGCTGGGGTCAGGTACGGGGAATCAGTCTCTGTCAGCAGGAGTTCTGGCGGGATAAGCCGGACCGCCTCTTTTAACGCGGTTGCATTCTTAAAAGTGACATTTCCCGCCACTGACATGAAGTAGCCGCGCCGGATACATTCCTCGATCTGGGTGGCAAGCGAAAAACAGTGAAGTACCACGGTGATGCCTTCGGCATGATCTTTCAGAATCCCGAGGGTTTTGGCGCCGGCTTCACGGGTGTGCACCATTAGCGTCAGGCCCGTTTCCCGGGCCAGCTCAATCTGGCGATGGAATGCTTCTTTCTGGACAGGCGGCGGGGAAAGGTTGCGATAAAAATCCAGTCCGGTCTCGCCAATTGCGACCGTACGGGGCAAACCGGCGAGCATTCTTAATTCCTCTAGCGCGGCGCTATCCAGCTTTTCGGCATCGTGAGGATGAACGCCAACGGACGCCCATACCTGTTCATATCGTGCAGCGAGATCGGCTGCCATCCGGCTGCTGGCCAGATCGACGCCCACCGCCAGCATTTTTTCGAGGCCCGCCGAAACAGATTCCTCGACCCCGGCGTCAAGGTCTGGCAGCAGGTCGAAATGTGCGTGCGCATCGACTAATGCCGGCCGGCTGTCTGATGTACCGCTCAACACATCCGCCGGTAAAACCTTTAGCTTCGCTCAATCTTGGGGAATA
This sequence comes from Actinomycetota bacterium, assembly GCA_023489275.1. GTDB lineage: Bacteria > Actinomycetota > Thermoleophilia > BMS3ABIN01 > BMS3ABIN01 > JACWAD01. The sequence continues at coordinate 1,591 of JAMDDD010000015.1, read as the reverse complement.
GCGGTTCTCCGGCGATAACCCTGCCGCCCGTCTTAAGTCCGCCCCACAATATCCCCTGCCGCAATCCGCCTGCTTTTGTGGCTTGACCCAGGCGTCTGAGAATCTCAGCCGATGTTTCCGGCATGAAGGATTGCAGCAGCAGGGCGCAGATCCTTAAGCCTTCGGCCAGGTTATAAAGAACCAACTCCAGCCTGTTGGCGGCGGTTTTATCCTTCGCCAGCTTCCACGGCGCCTCATCTTCAATATATTTGTTGAGTCTTCGCACCAGGACCCAGATCTTTTCCAGGGCGCCAGTAAGATCAACGCGGCTCATCGCGGCGGTTGCGTCTGTTGTGACGAATCCGGCCAGCGAAGCAATATCCGACTCGGAACTCCCGGTTGCCGCTGGCACCAGTCCGCCGCCGAATTTTTCAATCATTGCGGTTGTCCGGCTGACCAGGTTTCCCAGATCATTGGCAAGTTCGGTATTATAACGGGCATCGAGGCCCTCAATCGACACGACTCCATCCTGGCCAAAGGTGACCTCCCGGAAGCAGTAGAACCGGAAGGCATCTGCTCCGTACCGGTTGATGATGTCGAATGGATCAAGAACATTTCCGCGCGTCTTGCTCATCTTCTGCCCGCCCATGAGCAGGTAGCCATGGACAAACAGGTGCTCAGGCAGTTTATTGCCGGCAGCCATCAGCAGTGCCGGCCAGATGACCGCATGAAATTTGAGAATATCTTTTGCCATCATGTGGTAACTTGCGGGCCAGAATTCAGGTGTCAGATCATGATCGCCGGCATACTCGAGCGCGCTTAGATAGTTCAGGAGGGCATCGACCCAGACATAAACAACCTGGCTTTCATCCCAGGGGATCGGTATCCCCCATTTCAAAGTGGCGCGGCTGATGCTGATATCTTCCAGACCGCCAGTGATGAAGCTTCTGGCCTCGTTAAAACGGCTCTGCGGCTTGACAAACTCTGGATGTTTATCAAAATGTTCGATCAGCTTTGACTGATAGGCCGAGAGGCGGAAGAAGTAATTTTCTTCTTCAACCTCATCGCAGACGGTGCCGTGATCGGGGCACTTCCCCTCGAGCAGGTCCTTGGGCGCATAAAATGCCTCGCAGGCGGGACAGTAAAGCCCCCTGTACGATTTCAAATAAATATCGCCGCGGTCATATAGCTTGCCAAGAAATTTTTGCACGGATCGTTCATGTTCGGGATCCGTCGTCCGGATAAAAAAATCGTTACTGGCGTTGACTCGCCGAGCCAGCTCCTGAAACCGTTTCACCATCTCGTTTACATGCTCCAGCGGCGACAGGCCACGGCGCTCTGCCGCCCGCGCCGCCGGATTGCCGTGTTCATCGGTGCCAGTAAGGAAAAAAACATCATCACCCAGCTGCCGGTGATAGCGCGCCAGAATATCGGCGGCAATCGTCGTGTAGGCGTTGCCGATATGCGGCACGTCATTCACATAGTAGATGGGCGTTGTAATGTAAAAATGATTTGTCATAACGTGGATCACCCTGCGCTTTGCTTTGTTGCTGGCATTGTTAACCGGCACCGCGATGGAAAATACAAAGCAGACCAATGCAAGGAGCGGCAC
>JAMDDD010000039.1 GCA_023489275.1 Actinomycetota bacterium | reverse complement strand
TTAATGTCAGCAAACCAGATTACTCCGCTTTAGCCGATCAGGCCCGCCGCCAGGCGGCGCGCCGATGCGTCTATTTCCTGAATCTCGTCAAGATCGTCCGGGCGCGCCGGCAGATCGCCGTCCATGACCGCCAGGGTTTTCTCCACCAGCTCTGGGATGCCCAGAAACGGGATCCGCCCTGACAGGAACGACTCCACGGCTACCTCATTGGCGGCGTTGAGCGCCACCGGCGCCCCTCCCCCGCGCCGGCCGGCCTCGATTGCCAGCACCAGGCAGGGGAATGCCTCCAGGTCCGGTTGAAAAAAGGTCAGCTCCCGCTGGCTAACAAGATCGAGCCGCGGCTGCCGGACCGGCAGGCGTTCCGGGTAATTGAGCGCGTAGGCGATCGGCAGTTTCATGGAGGGGATGCCCATCTGCGCCAGCACGGATCCGTCGGCAAACATGACCATGGAATGGATGATGGACTGTGGATGCACGACTACCTCGATGTCGTCGTAAGGCGTGCCGAACAGGTAGTGCGCCTCGATCACTTCCAGTCCCTTGTTCATCAGGGTGGCGGAGTCAATCGTGATCTTGCTTCCCATTGTCCATTGAGGGTGCGCCAGCGCTCCCTCGCGCGTCACTTCCGCGAGCTCGCCGCGGGGCTTGCCGAAGAAGGGCCCGCCGGACGCCGTCAGGAAAAGCCGGCTGGCGGGCGGCTGACCCTGGAGGCACTGAAAGATGGCGCTGTGCTCGCTGTCGACGGGGAGCACCCGGATCCGCCGCTCTTCGGCCATCTCCATGATCAGCCCGCCGGCGACGACCAGGCTCTCCTTGTTGGCGAGAGCCAGATCCACACCGGCCTCGATTGCCGCCATCGTCGCTTCCAGGCCGGCAGCGCCCATGACCGCGTTCAGGACCAGGTCGCAGGCTGTTTCCTCGACAAGCTGCCGGATGGAGCCGCTGCCGCTGTAAACGCTGGCGCCGGGAAGAGCTGCCTTAATCCGGTCGCCGGCGGACTGATCCTGGATAGCGACGCCGCCCACGCCAAATTTGCGCGCTTGCTCGAGCAGGAGCCGGTGATTTGTTCCCGCCGCCAGGCCGGCGACCTCAAGATGAGGGCTCTCGGAGATCACCGCCAGCGCCTGGGCGCCGATCGATCCGGTCGATCCGAGTATTAAAATCCGCTTGGTCATAGCAATAAAAAAGGTTCACGTTAAACGTAAAACGTTAACCGCCGTCTACAATCATTTTCCCACCATCGCCGTCACAAGGTAAAACGCCGTCACGGTTGTAAACAGCAGCGAATCGAACCGGTCCAGGATGCCTCCGTGCCCGGGGATGATTGTTCCCGCGTCCTTGACGTGCGAGGCTCTTTTTAGGTACGACTCAAACAGGTCTCCCAGCGGCGCGGCGATGGCCAGCGCCACTCCGAGGACAAAAAACTGGCCCGTGCCCATCCAGCCGAGTGATTTGCCCGCGATCAGGACCACCAGAATCGTGCCCAGAAAGCCGGCCAGGGTTCCTTCGATTGTCTTCTTTGGCGACACCACCGGCGAGATCTGCCTCTGCCCGTAAAAATGCCCGACCGCATAGGCAACCGTGTCCGAAGTCCAAGTGGCCAGAAGCACTACGATCGCCAGGCTGATACCGTAGGCGGGGCTTCTCAGCAGAATCAGATGGGCAAAACCGATACCAATGTAAAAAGCGCCGAAGAAGGTGACCGCCATTTCCTGGACCATCTCGGCCTTTAGGCCGCGAATGGCATGGAACAGGAAAGTGAGGCCGAACAGATAGACGACTCCGCGCAGGGTGCCCTCCAGCTGCCCGCTGTATGCCCCGATCAGGATCAGCACCGCGCCAAGGTATCCCGCCAGCAGGTTTGGCTTGTAGGCTCTGGTCATCCGGTAGAACTCGTGCATGCCAATGATGCTGAGAATGATCAGCGACGCCAGCAGCGCCAGGCCACCGGTGTACACTACAAAAATAGCGAGGGGGACTCCCAGGAGGCCGATGAGCGCACGGGTGATCAGCACATCCGCCTACCTGGCCCCAAACCGCCGCGACCGCCGGTTAAACACTTCAAATGCCGCCTCCAGGTCGGTTGCGTCAAAATCTGGCCACAATTTATCAGAAAAGTAAAGCTCACTGTAAGCACACTGCCACAGCAGAAAATTGCTAATCCTTTGCTCGCCGCTGGTGCGGATCAGCAGCTCCGGGTCATGCATTTCCGGCGCGTACATAAACTTGCCAAACTCCTTCTCGTCACCTGTAAAACCGGCGCCGGCTGCCGCTGCCGCGGCATCGGCGATCTCGGCTCTGCCGCCGTAATTAAAAGCGATGAACAGTCTCATCTCCCGGTTGCCTCCGGTCAATTCCTCCGCCCAGTTGATCCGGCTCCGGATCTGCTTTGAAAGCTGGGCGCGCCGGCCGATGAATCTGACGCGCACCTGCTGCTCGTGCAGCTCCGGCACCTCCTTGTTGATCAGTTCGGTGAACATGTCCATCAACGCTTCGACTTCCGCCCGCGGGCGCTGCCAGTTCTCGGTGGAGAAGGCATAAACGGTCAGTTCCTTGACCCCGGCCCGGCGGCAGGCGCGGATAGAGCGTTTGAGCGCCTGGGCGCCCTCCCGGTGTCCGGCGATCGCCGGCAGCCGCTTTCCGGCGGCCCAGCGGCCGTTGCCATCCATGATCACGGCTACGTACCGGGGCGGCTCGGCGGTAAATAAAAAATCTTCGCTCCTGGACCTGAACCGGCGAAGATTGTTGAGGCGGCTGACCCAGCTCATTTCATACCTCCAGGATCTCCGCCTCCTTGTGCTTGAGCAGTTCATCAACCTGCCCCACGTGTTCGTCGGTAATCTTCTGCATCTCATCTTCCGCCCAGTGGAGCTCATCCTCGGAGATCTCGCCTTCCTTTTGTAGCTTCTTGATCTCATGGATGACATCGCGGCGGATATTCCGGACGGCAACGCGGCTGTTTTCCGCCAGGCCTTTGACAACTTTCACCAGATCGCGGCGCCGTTCCTCGGTCAGCTCCGGTATTGTCAACCTGATGACGCTGCCATCGTTGCTCGGATTGAGGCCCAGTTCCGATTCCATGATCGAGTGCTCGATCTCCTTGATGGCGCTCTTGTCGTACGGCGTGATCACCAGCAGGCGCGGCTCGGGGGCGCTCATATTGGCAAGTTGCTTCAGTGGTGTCTTTGTGCCGTAATACTCAACCGATATCCGGTCCAGCAGCGCCGTCGAAGCCCTGCCGGTGCGAATGGTGTTAAATTCATTTTGACATGCGCCCACAGCCTTATGCATCCGCTCGCGCCCGTCATTGAAAAACTCTTCCACCATTTCATTCATTAAACCGGACCTCGGTTCTGGTTAATCCGTCATACCGCCGCGAGTCTATCATAATCATATCGGAATTGGTCACTTGCCGGCGTAACCGGTCAGGCGAACCAGGGGATCCGGCCTGCCGCAGCCTAGGATTTGACTATCGTTCCCGCCTTCTCACCAGAGAGCACCCGCTGGATGTTTTCCGGATCCGTCATGTTGAAGACGTACAGGGGGAGGTGGTTGTCCATGCACAGTGACAGAGCCGTGGTGTCCATCACCTTAAGGCCGCGCTCAATTGCCTCCAGGTGCGTAACCTCCGGCAGGAATACCGCGTCTGGATTGGTCTCGGGGTCAGAGTCATAGACGCCGTCATACTTGCGCTTGGCCATCAAAATAGCGCTGGCGCCGATTTCCAGAGCCCGCAGGGCGGCGGCGGTGTCGGTCGTAAAGAACGGATTGCCGGTGCCGGCCGCGAAGACAACCACCCGCTTCTTTTCCAGGTGCCGGATAGCCCGGCGGCGGATATAAGGCTCGGCAACTTCCTGCATATGGATCGCCGACAGGACGCGCGTCTCCAGGCCGATCTTTTCCATCCCGTCCTGCAGGGCCAGCGCGTTTAACACCGTGGCGATCATTCCCATGTAATCACCGGTGGCGCGGTCCATGCCGCGGGCGCTGCCGGCGACGCCGCGGAAAATGTTGCCGGCGCCCACCACGACGGCGATCTCGACGCTCCGGCTCGCCGCCGTCTCAATCTGGCGGGCGATGGCGTCGATCTTCTCCGGATCGATGCTGTGCCGGTCTTCTCCCTGGAGAGCCTGCCCCGACAGTTTCAGGAGCACACGGTCGAAGACCGCCGGTTGGCCGGCATAAGGTGAGCGCGGCTCATGGACGGCCTCCTGCACTTACTCTTTTCCCAGTTCGAAGCGGGCAAACCGCTTGATTTCGACGTTCTCGCCGATCTTGCCAACCAGTTCTCCGCGCAGCTGCTCCACGGTTAGCTTGTCATCCTTGACGAAAGCCTGCTCCAGCAGGCAAACCTGACCATAAAACTTGTCCAGCTTGCCCTGGGCGATCTTCTCGAGGATGTTGCCTGGTTTTCCGGTGGCTTTGGCCTGCTCCTTGTAGATGCAGAGTTCGGCTTCGGTAACGTCTGCCGGCACGTCAGCCCGGCTGATATACTGCGGCGCCGACGCCGCCACATGCATGGCGACATCGTGGACAAAACGGCGAAAATCATCGGTCTTGGCAACGAAATCCGTCTCGCAGCCGACTTCGATCAGCACGCCGATCTTGCCGCCGGCGTGGATGTAGCTGTCAACCAGGCCCTGCATGGTAGCCCGGCCGCTCCGCTTGGCGGCATCGGCCAGTCCCTTTGTTCTGAGCAGCTTTACTGCTTCCTCGACGTTGCCGCCCGCTTCTGCCAGGGCTTGCTTGCAATCCATCATGCCCGCGCCGGTCTGGTCGCGAAGGCTTTTTACTTCTTTGGCGCTTACTGTCACTTATTTACACCTCATCAATTTAATCGATGTCAGGAGGGATCCCGTTACTTGCCCGTGTCCTTCCCGGCTTCATCAGCCCCGGTTTTTCCGGCGGCATCCGGCTCCGGCTTGGCGGCAGCCGGCTCATCTTCAGCTTTGCCGGCGGCGGCGCCGGTGGATCCACCCGTCTTCATGGCGCCGCCGGCAGCTCCGCCCGCGGATTTCTCCTTGGCTTTTGCTGTGCCGGCTGATTCCTTCGGCTTTGCCGCTGTGCCCTTATCTTTAGGCTCTGCTTTTGCTTTTGGCTCAGCCGCCTCCAGTTTGGGCTTCGCCGCTTTTGCCTTTGCTTTTGGCGCTTCCGCCGCCGCGGCTGCTTTCTTGCCGTCCCCGGGTTTGGCGGGTGCTTTCTCGGCGGCAGGTTTTTCGGCTGCTTCTTTCTCAGCGGCAGCCTTCGCCGCCGCGGCTTTCTCGGCCGCCGCCCTTTCCGCTTCCTGCTGCGCCTTCATGGCCGCCTGCATCTCTCTCTCGGAAAACAGCTGCTTGCCTTCCATAACGCCTGCGGCGATAGCCCTGATAATCAGGCCGCAGGAGCGGATGGCGTCGTCGTTGCCCGGGATGACATAGTCAACCTCGTCCGGATTGCAGTTGGTATCCACCAGCGCGACCACGGGAATTCCGAGCTTCCTCGCCTCGCGAATGACGATTGCCTCACGGCGGGGGTCGATAACAAATACCGCCGCCGGCAGCTTGTTCATGTCAGCGACGCCGCCCAGGTTCTGCTCCAGCTTGCGCAGCTCCGCCAGGCGAGCCATGTGCTCCTTGGTCGGCAGCAGATCGAGCTGGCCCTCATCGCGGAGGCGGCGCAGGTCATGCATGCGCTTGATCCGGTTGGAGATGGTCGCGTAATTGGTCAGGAGGCCGCCAAGCCAGCGGTGGGAAACGTACGGAACGCCCACGCGTGTCGCTTCTTCCTGGATCGTATCCTGGCACTGTTTTTTGGTGCCGACAAAGAGGACCATCTTGCCGTCAGCTGTCAACCCCTTGACGAAATCGAACGCCTCGTCAATGAGCCTGATGGTCTTCTGGAGGTCGATAATGTAGATGCCGCCCCGTTCAGTGAAGATGTAAGGCTTCATCCGGGGATTCCAGCGGCGGGTCTGGTGTCCGAAGTGAACTCCGGACTCAAGCAGTTCTCTCATGGTTACAGCAGGCAAACCGAGATCCTTTCCTCGACTTTAGCGTCGCTCCTTGTTGATCCCTCCGGCAGGGCGACTTCCACCGGAGTCAAGACAAATAATGGCCGCGGCAGAGCCGCCGGCCGGGAAAAGCCCATCTATTCTAGCACAACCAGGGGCTGGAAAGAGGAAACTTTTTTGTGATAGCGTTTTCTCATGATACTCGATGACGGGCAGATAAAATCGATTCTGGCGGATGCCAGAACGATTGCGGTCGTGGGCGCTTCTCCCAATCCGGACAGGCCCAGTTTTCAGATAGCGTCTTATCTGATTGACCAGGGCTATGAAGTTATCCCCGTCCGGCCCAAAGTGCGCGAGATCCTCGGCCGCCGCAGCTACGCCAGCCTGACCGGGATACCGGTGCCGGTAGATATCGTTGACGTTTTTCGCAAGCCTGAGGCGTGCCCGGATATTGCGCGTGAGGCCGTGGAAATCGGCGCCAGGGTGCTGTGGCTGCAGGAGGGGATCGTCAGCGAGGAGGCAGCCCGGATCGCGGCCGGCGGCGGACTGAAGGTGGTCATGGACAGCTGCATCATGAAGGTTCGCAAAAAGCTGTTTTAAACGGAGCTTAAGGATGTGGATACTCCCGCTTGCGGCGATGCTTGTCAGCGGCCTGTTTTCCGGCGTTGTCGGACGGCAGTACCGCCGGCGGCGCAGTCCTGCCCTGCTCAGCTGGTCGGTTGCCCTGTTTGTTTTTGGAATTGCTTCAGCCTGTGATTTTATCGGTACCTTTAGCGGCTGGTCATCCTATATCGCCAAGATTTACTTCCTGACCGGCGCCACCGTCGTGGTCGGATATCTGGGACTCGGCACCATGTACCTGCTGGCGCCGCAGCGGGTGGCGCGGGCCTGGCTGGCGTTCATGCTGATCGCGACGGTGGCGGGAGTGATCTTCCTTTCGGCCGCGAGCGTCGACGCCAAAGTGCTAAGTTCAGCTGTAGAACCAGGCTGGAAAGCAATCCGGCAGCCGTGGCCGCTGGCAGCCCTGGTTGTTTCCGTAAACAGCCTCGGGACGCTCATCCTCGTTGGCGGAGCGGTCTTCTCAGCTGTATTCCGGCGTTATCCGCTTGCCAACGGGCTGATTGCCGGAGGCGCCCTGATTACGGCTTCGGGAGGAACGCTGACCCGCTTCGGCCATTACCAGTTTCAGGAAATCGGCCAGGCGGCCGGCATCACCGTCATGTTTGCCGGTTTCTTGCTGACCGGGTCCAGGAATAAACAGGCTCCGGGCCAGCCTGCGGCTGGCAGATCGGCTTTGCCGCGCCGAAAGCGTCCGACGGACGGACGAAAACGGACCCGGGGAAAGGACCCTCGCAGCGGGCTCTACCAGGGCAAGCATTACCGGCGCTAATCCATCTCTTCTTCCAGCAGCCAGCACTCGAGCACGCCTGGATAGCATGAATCTTCCCCTACCGCCGATGCGCCTTCCGAACAGCCCCCGCATTTAGCCGCCGTCGTGGAAGGAAAACGGCTGCACTTTCCCAGATTTCTATCGCGGCAGTCAATCTGGTTGTCAGACAATTCCAGGATATCGCCGTCTTTCGCCTCTTCGCGCTCAAGCTTTCCCAGCAGGCTTTTCAGCCCCGCCTGAGCTACGGCCCGGCCGCGCTCTTCCGGGCCAAGAGCGGAAACCTCCCCCGGCTTGGCGGAAGCCACCCAGACTATCCGGTCGTCGGGAGCAACCACCAGAAATTTTGCCCACAGGCTGTCGTTCTGCTGCTCGGGAATAACCGTGCACGTAATCTTGAATGCAGTCATCAGACTCTCCATTTTCCGGGTTGAAGCCAGCCGGTTCCAGACGAGTTTACCCGCTGGCTTCAATAACATGTCCTCAGAGGATGATCGGATGAAAAAATTGTCTGAAAGCCGCCGATTACCTGTTCAGGTACTCGATGACATCTTCATCCGAAACCTGGTTGAAATTTCGGTAGAATTCGCCAACGGCGCCAAAGTAAGAGGGCGTTGACAAACAGTCTACTTCGTCGGCATATTTTTTAAGTTTGCTTATGACACGTGGTGATGACACCGGCACCACGCAGACGATCTTTGCCGCGCCGGCATTTTTTACTGATTGCAGCGCCGCCAGCATCGTGTAACCGGTGGCGACGCCGTCATCGACGACCAGCACCGTCTTGCCGCTCACATCCGGAGGCGCTTCCATGCCGCGGTATTTCTGGTAGCGGCGCTTGATCTCTTCGGTCTGCGCCGCTACTTCTTCCCGGATGTAACGGTCACTGACTTCATATAACCTGGCGGTGTTTTCATCAAGCAACAAATTGCCATCAGAATCAACAGAGCCAATCGCCAGCTCCGGGTTGAGCGGCGCGCCAATCTTCCGCGTTACCCAGACATCGAGCGGCAGACCCAGCGCCCCCGCGATCTCGGCGGCGACAACGACGCCACCGCGCGGCAGGCCGAGAACGATGGTGTCGGCGCCGCCGCGGTACTGCTCCACCATGGAGACCAGCCGCTCGCCGGCGTCCTTCCGGTCTTTAAAGAACAATTAAACCCCTCATTTGAATCATAATTGACCCGGCAGTAGTTTACGATGCCGCCGACCGTATTCCCGCTACAATCATTGTAACGGATTTGACGGCAGGTGCGGCCACAACCAGCCGGGCGTCGCCGATCAATGGGCTTAAGGCACAAATGCGCCGCTGGCTCTGGCTCCAATGATCAGGTAGCCGGGATAACCGATCGCCGGCCGGAACCTGGCGGCGCTGGCGATCATGGCGGCATTGTCGGTGCACAGCTGCGGCGGCGGAATCCTCAACCGCAAATCCCGCCGGTCGCATTCCTGCTTGAGCCGCCGTCTCAGTTCACTGTTGGCGCTGACGCCTCCCGCCAGGCAAATCTGGCGGCAGTCAAGCTGGACGGCAGCGCTGATCGTCTTTTTAATCAGCGCGGACACGACCGCTTTCTGATAGGAAGCGGCGATGTCGGCCTTCCGGCTGGATGCCTGCTGCTCGCCCGCCTTGCGCAAATAATAATAGAGGGCGGTCTTAACGCCGCTAAAACTGAAGTCGAGGTTGCCGGGACGATCGAGTCCGATCGGAAAGGCGGTAAAATCGGGATCGCCGGCGGCGGCCAACGAGTCCAGCTCCGCGCCTCCGGGATAATCGAGGCCGAGTAGCCTGGCCCCTTTATCCAGTGCTTCACCCGCCGCATCGTCGAGTGTCCGGCCGGCGATCTCGAATGAGCCGCGCTCCGGAACGTGAACGATTGATGTATGTCCCCCGGAAGCAATCAGACAGATCATCGGCGGCTCCAGCGGCTCCGGCGGCAGGTAATTGGCGGCGATATGTCCTTCCAGATGATCGACGGGAACAAAATCAGCTTTGAAAGCGTAAGCCACCGCCTTGGCGGTAGCGACGCCGACCATGAGGGCGCCGATGAGACCCGGGCCCGTGGTTGCGGCGACCCTGTCGATCTGACCGGGACGGACGCCTGCCTCGGACAGCGCCGCTTCGATTACCGGGTTGATTAGCTCCAGATGGCGGCGCGAAGCCACTTCCGGCACGATGCCGCCGTAACGGGCATGAAACTCATCCTGGGATGAGACAACGCTGGCAAGCAGTTTGCCGTCATCCAGAACGGCGGCGCAGGTATCATCGCATGAGGTCTCGATGGCGAGGATCAAGCCAGCATGTCCTCAGAGTCCTTCCACATGATCAACGCATCCTCGCTGTTGTCGCTGTAGTATCCCTTGCGAAGGCCGGTGCAGATGAACCCGAAGCTTTCATACATCTTGATCGCGCCCCGGTTGGATTTTCTAACCTCGAGCGTGTAGCCGCGATGTTGCTCACGGCCGCACAGCTCGAACAGGAATTCGAGGAGCTCGGTGGCGACATACTGGCGGCGGTAATCTTCGCGTACCGCGAGATCAAGCAGATGCCAGACCTCCACGTACTGCGTGGCGATCGTATAACCAATAACCTGCTGGTCGACTTCGGCAACGAGGCAGACGCTTGCGTCCTTGGCCAGCTGCGTGATGAAGGCGTTATGCGACCACGGCCGGGGAAACGAAGCCTTTTCGATTTTGACCACGTCATTCAGGTCGGCCAGCCGCATTGGCCGGATCAGAGCCATATTCCCTTCTTTCGGAGAAGAACCGTCTTGTCGGCATCTGGCTCCCTGATGTACGCGGGGAGCACATCAAGCAGATCGTGAGAATCATACTTTATCTTTAATCCGGGGGCAGGCAGATAATAAACCGCCCGCACCCGGTGGCGAAGATCAGCCGCCGGAAGCGGCTGGACCGGCTTTTTGTCAAACAATGCGAAATACGACAGGATACCGTTGCCGGCCGCCCGGACGGGCCTGTCTGTCAGCGCCGCAATTTTTCCGATCAGATCCTGAGGCGCTTCACAAAATACGCCGGAGGCGGCCAGGACCGATGCCGCATCTGTTCGGTAAAGTTGGGCAAAAACCTGCCCCCGGCGCGCGTCGATGACTGGAAGTAGCAGCTCTTCCCGGTTGCCGGACGCAAAATCAGCCATCCCCCGGGCGAGCGCCGCCAGCGAACTTTGACCCTGAAGGGGAGTCTCAAGCGATTGACTCAAGGCGCGCGCCGTCGCCACACCGACACGGAGGCCGCTAAAAGTGCCGGGGCCGGTGCCCACACAGATGAGGTCCAGGCCGGCCGCGGTCATGCCGGCATTGCCAAGAAGATCGTTTATCGCCGGCAGCAGCAACTCCAGGTGCGATCTCCCCGCTTTAACGCTGATTTCACCGAGCAGCTCCTGACGGTTTCCCAGCGCGATGCTGAGGTCTTCTGTTGCTGTGTCAAAAGCGAGAGCCTGCAATCAGGTCCTCCACCTTTTTTTTCAAGTCGTCACGAACCCGGCAGAAAGATATCAACCGGCTGGTCTCATCAATATGGTCAAGTTGGATGATCATGGCCGGCTCGGCCAGCCCGCCGGCGCCCCGCTGGGGCCACTCGACAAACGTGATCGCGTCCGCCTCAAAAAACGGCTCCAGCTCGGCAGCGTCCGCCCCGGTCACTTCAGCCAGGCGGAAAAGGTCGAGATGGTGTATTTTGACCATGCCTGCATAAGTCTGTCCGATGGTGAAGCTGGGGCTGGTCACCGGCGTGTCGACCCCCAGCTCCTTTGCCGCGGTCCGAATAAATACAGTCTTGCCAGCGCCGAGCTCGCCGGATAAAAAAATGGCGTCGCCAGGTTTTAGCAGCCGGGCGATGCTGGCGGCCAGCTTCCCTGTGTCTGCTTCCGAGATCGACAGATACTGCAGCACTTGTCTTCCTAAAAAAGGCCCAGCTGAATGTCGCCATCTGTCTGCTTCGCCGGCGGCGGGTCGGGTTCTTCCTGATTGCTGGAACTCTTGCCAGGGGCCGCCGCCGATGCCGCCACGCGGGAAGCGGGCAGCGGGCCCGCCGCGCCCGGCTGTTTGAGCAACCCGGCCAGGCGATCAAAATCTGCTTCAAGAGCCTGCAGATTTGACGGAGTGTATAGAGCCGCCGCCGGGTGATAAACAGGAAAAATTGTTATCTCGCGGTCCGCCATGGTTGAGCGGACAGGTTTCCCATGTACCCGGGAAATGCCATCACTTTTACCTGAAAGAAGTTTTGTGGCAAAATTTCCCAGCGTGCAAATGACGTCCGGCTCGATCAGGGATACCTGCCGTTCCAGATACCGACGGCACTGCTCGATCTCGCCGGTCTCGGGGTCGCGGTTCCCGGGCGGGCGGCACTTAAGCACATTGGCGATGAAAACGTCGCCGCGGCTGAAGCCGATTCTGTCGAGCAGCCTGTCCAGCAGCTTGCCGGCCTGGCCGACGAACGGCTGGCCGAGCCTGTCTTCATGGTAGCCCGGAGCTTCGCCGACGAACATGAGTCTGGCGCCAGGGTCACCGGAGCCAAATACGGATTTGCTCCTGGTTTGATGAAGCGGGCACAAGCGGCAGGAATCAACCTGTCTGGCAAGTTCTTCAAGGCTGGGAAGGTCCACGGTCAGCGACAGCCGGCGCAGGATGGTTTGTTGCAGGGGGCGCAGTTCTTCGCGGAACCGGCGCCGCCGGACGAGGAGAACGAGAAAGCTGAAAGCAGCCGGTTCACATCCACCGACGCGCAAGCAGGACAGCAGACGCCGGCGGCATCCTGTGACCGGACCAGTTCCTCGAACCGGACGCCGCATGAGTGACAGCTAAATTCATATATCGGCATGACAGCACCGTTATTATCCTGCAAATTGCAGGATAAAATTGAATGAAAAGTGGCAATGGCCGCTGATTAAAACTCTAATTTATATGGGTGCTCTTTGCAAGAATCGGCCGCCGGCTGTTATGCTTTTTCTTTAACGCCAAAGCGTGGACTCACCGGCGCCGACAGGCGCTCGGGTGGGTCCGGCGAGCCGGCCAATGTCTGGTATCTCGCTTTCGAGAACTGGAACGGAGGAATGACTGATGAGCAGTAACGAGAACGCCGTAACCCGGCTTGACCTTCGATCCCGGTTGCTTGTCTCTACCGCCGGCGAATTGCGCCGCCGCGTCGACGAGGCGCGGATTCGGCCCGGCGCCGTTATCGGACTGGTGCCCACGATGGGTTTCTTTCATGAAGGTCACCTGAGTCTGATGCGGGCGGCGCGGGCGGAATGCTCTTATGTCATAGTCAGCGCTTTCGTCAACCCGATTCAGTTTGGAGCCACGGAAGATTTCAATACGTATCCGCGCGACCTGGACCGCGACCTGGCTGTGGCCGCCGGCGAAGGCGTCGATCTCATGTTCGCCCCGCCGGAGCATGAGGTCTATCAACCGGGGTTTGACACGATGGTTGTTCCCGGCAAGATATCGGAAGGGCTTTGCGGCGCCAGCCGGCCGGGTCACTTTCGCGGCGTTGCCACTATCGTGGCAAAACTATTTAATATAGTCAAACCAGACACGGCCTATTTTGGCCAAAAGGACGCCCAGCAGGTCGCCGTCATCCGCCGCATGGCGACCGATCTAAATTTCGATGTCGCCATCAGGGTCTGCCCGACTGTCAGGGAGCCCGGAGGGCTGGCGATGAGTTCCAGGAACACTTATCTGTCCGATGAGGAGCGGGAACAGGCAGCTGTTCTTTTCCGCGCCCTTTCTGCGGCGAAGGAGGCAGCCGCCTCTGGAGAGACGAGCGTGTCCAGGATCAGGCGAAAAATGAAAAAAATGATTGGCGGCGAGTATCTGGTTGATCTCGAGTATGTCAAAATCGTCAATCCGGTCGACCTGGAACCTGTCGAAGAAGTAGCAACGGAGGCGCTGGTTGCGGTAGCCGCCAGAGTGGGCCGCACCAGACTGATCGACAATATGATGCTGACGCCGGGAGGCCCGGATGCGGCTGATGCTTAAGAGCAAGATTCACCGGGCCACAGTCACAGGTGCGAGTATCGATTACGAAGGCAGCATCAGCATCGACAGCAGGCTGATGGCGGCGGCCGACATCTGTGAGTACGAGCAGGTGCAAGTGCTTGACCTCGACAATGGCGCCCGGCTGACAACTTACGCCATCGCCGGAGCCGCGGGCGAGATATGCCTAAACGGCGCCGCCGCCAGGCTGGTGACGGTCGGCGACCGCGTCATTATCCTGACTTACCATTGGCTGGATGAGGCGGAGTGCGGTTCGCTGCCGGTCATCATCCATGTTGACGAGAAGAATGCTCCGGTAGCCAGGACGGGGACGGCCGCGGTTTAACGCCAAGCGGTTAAAGCGACAAAAGAGGAGACTAAAAGCCATGGCGGCAAAGAAAAGAACCGCTCCGGACGCGGCGGGCGGGAAAGCGGCGGTGTTTACCAGGCAGCTAGAATACCAGACCGAGGAAGGGCTTGATCTGGTCAACGTCACCGAAGACGTGGTCCGCGCCGTCGCGGAAGAGCGGCATCGCCCACGGGACCGCCACGGTGTTCGTGCCCGGTGCCACCGGCGCCGTCACCTGTCTTGAGTACGAGCCGGGAGTCATCGCAGATTTCAAGGCGGCGCTGGAAAGGATCGCCCCCCGCGGCCTCCCCTATGACCACAATGTTTACCAGGCGGACGGCAACGGCCATTCGCACGTGCGCGCCGGCCTGCTCGGCCCTTCCCTGACGGTGCCGGTCATCGGCGGCGATCTGAATCTGGGAGAATGGCAAAGCATAGTTTTGGTCAATTTTGACAACCGCCGCCGCAACCGCCGCCTGACCATCCAGCTGGTCGGACTTTAAGCTGGTTCTTTCCGTGGCCCCCATCATTCAGATCGCCCTGGATTTTGTGGATCTCCCCCGCGCCCTCGCGGTTGCGGCCGAGGCCGTCCAGGGGGGCGCCGACTGGCTTGAGGCGGGCACGCCGCTGATCAAGA
>JAMDDD010000012.1 GCA_023489275.1 Actinomycetota bacterium | reverse complement strand
GGCCGCGCCCCCCCGGCTTTCTGTAGCTGCTTGGGGTAGGTAAAGACACCTGTTTCCCTTATTCCCTTAAAGTTACCGGCAATAAAAAAACCGCTCCCGGCGGCCTTTTCTTTTACTTGTCGACACCGGGCAGGATCACCCGGATAACACCGTTTAACTATTCCTCAAAAGAGATCACCTGGCGGCCACGGTATGTGCCGCAGGTCGGGCAAACCCGGTGCGGCTGCTTGGGACTGTGGCATTGCGGGCAGACGTTGACGGACGGATCACGCAAAGCATCGTGAGCCCGTCGCTGATCCCGCCTTGCCTGTGAAGTTTTTCGTTTGGGAACGGCCATCAAACCACGGTTCAAAATTACAAGTTCAAATTTTAAAGTTCCCTATGCGGGAGCCAAGAAAGAAGGATAGCAGATTATCGATCGAAAACGAAACCAGGATCGCATCCTGCAACATAATTTGTTCCGCAAGAATTCATCAGATGATTGTTACTGGTCGTCCTCAGAGCCTGCCCTGAGCGGAAGCGAAGGGATGACAGCGCTCCCAAATAAACAGGATGCGCAGTTTAAACTTTGAGCTTTGAACTAGTCCGAGGCCTCCCATTCCCTCAGCTTCCCCCAGCGCTCATCAAGCGGCGGTTCACAATCGCATTCAGCCAGATTGAGATTGGCGCCGCACTGAGGACAAAGTCCGCGGCAATCATCCCGGCAGAGAATCTGCGGAGGCAGCAGCCCGGCAATAGCGCTAAGAGCCCATTCCGACAGGTTCAGGATTCCATCCTCCATAAACCAGAGCGACGCCTCGTCTTCCTGCCCCAGCTCCGCGACAGCAGGCATCTTCGTTTCGAAGAAATCTTCTGCGGCCACATCCAGATCCAGATCGGCCGGTTCCAGACAGCGCCAGCAGGCTCCCTCGATACGGCAGGAAAATTCCAGCTTTGCCGTGTAGCCTTCACCGACGAAAGTCACATTCAGTTTTGCCGGAACCGTTTCGGGAATGAACCGGTAGTCCTGCCCGGCCAGATGCAGGGGAGACAGATAGAGCCGGACATCAAGAGCCCGCGACGCTCCCAGCTCCGCCGGCAGCGATGCAAGATCAAAAGTCGTCGGTTGATCGGACATAAAAAGTTTCCAGTTTCACTTCTGTTTACTAGTTTTCCATTCTCACGGGTTTTTAACTAGAAACTCGAAACTGGAAACTATTATGCTTCGGCAGTTTCCTCTTTTTCTTCGCCGGTCTTGCCCTGGAGCCTTTCCCGCCCGCGCCTTACCGCCGCCAGAAATTTTTCCAGATTCACTTCCAGGGTTTCCAAAACCTCGTCGGCATAATCCTCCGCCCCCAGACGAATCTCCCGTTCCCGGGCGCGAGCGTCCTCCATGATCTGGGCAGCATTTCGCTCGGCCATCTTCACCACTTCTTGCTCCGAGGTCAGCCGATCTGCCTGATCGTTCGCTTCCTTGACGATGCGGTCGCTTTCCGCCTTTGCCTCGGCCAGCATCTCCTGCCGCTCCTTGACGATCCAGCGGGCCTGTTTGATCTCTTCCGGAATTGTCGTCCGCATCTGATCGAGGATGTCATAGATCTCCTCACGCTCGATCATGACCTTGTCGGTCATCGGCATCGGCCGGGCATTATTGACTAGTTCGTCAAGCTTGTCTATCAATACCAAAACGTCCACATCGCCTCCAGGTTCCAGGTTTACTGGAAAAGCTCGGCAAGACGCCTGGCAACCTCCGGTGGAACCAGGTCGTTAACATTGCCGCCAAATCTCGCTATTTCTTTGACGCCGCTGGAGCTGAGAAAACTGTACTCCGGCGAGGCCATCAAATAAACAGTTTCTATATCTGAAGCGAGTTTCCTGTTAAGCTGCGCCATCTGAAACTCGTACTCGAAATCGGAGATTGCCCGCAGGCCCTTCACCAGAGCCCGGGCGTCCCATTTACGGGCAAAGTCGACCAGGAGCGTGTCAAACACGTCGACTTCAATAGTTTCCCCCAAAGAGCCTCTTAAAAACGTGACGCGCTCCGGCGCGCTGAACAACGTGTCCTTCCGCGGCGACACTGCTGCCACACCGACAACCACCCGGGAAAACAGGCAGGTAGCGCGCCGGATGATGTCCAGATGACCTTCGGTTACCGGGTCGTAGGTGCCGGGGCAAACGGCAATGGTGTCAGAAAAATCAGCCAAGATAGCGGTTCCGGTCAGGTTGCCCGAAAAACACGGATTCTTGTTTCGCCGTATACCTTATCAGTTATCAGCTCTAATGGCAGCATCACCGCCCGGCTGGCATCGGATTCAACCACTACCCTGCCGCCGCTGACGGCAACCTGCGGCAACCACTTTTTAAGTTCTGGCTCAATGACGCGGTGCATTTTATAAGGCGGATCGACAAAAATCAAATCAAAGACGCGCCCCTTTCCGGCTGCATCTTTCAGAAATGAGCGGTAGTCGCGCCGGTTCAGGCCGGCGTTCCGCAAACCAAGCTTGGCGATATTCTTCGCGATTGTTTTTGCCGCCCCGGCGCGGTTGTCAACCAGTTCGGCAACCGCCGCGCCGCGGCTAAGAGCCTCCAGGCCGAGGGCGCCGCTGCCGGCAAAGAGATCCAGAACCGCAAGCCCCTCAACGCTTCCCAGAATGCTGAAGACAGCCTCCCTCACCCGGTCGGCAGTGGGCCGCGTGCGCGTTCCCGGCGGCGCCGCGATTGTCGCTCCTTTATTTTTGCCGGCGATGATCCTCAAACCAGGACAGTTTCCAGTTCTTGGTTGCCAGTTTTCAGCAATGAAACATGAAAATTAAGTTGACGCAGCGAATCCATCCAGATCCACCTGGTAATATTAATAATCCTGGACTAAAGAACCGGAAACTAGCAACTTGAAACTTTAAACCCTTCCCAGCCAATCCAGCGAGTCGCTAAAGGCACGATTGATTTCATCCTTAAAAAGCGCGTTCTCCGGCCGGGCGAGAGCGGGGTCGTCTTCCAGCAGCGCCCGGGCTTCACGCCGCGCCTGCATCAGGATTTCCCGGTCGCGCGCCAGCCGGGCCAGTTTCAGGTCCGGCAGCCCCGACTGCCGCTCACCGAGTAGCTGTCCCTCCCCCCTGATTCTCAGATCGAGGTCCGCCAGGGCAAATCCGTCATTGGTGGACCGCATCGCCGCCAGCCGCTTTTCGGCCGGGCCGGTCCTGGGATCGCCAAAGAGCAGGCAGTAAGACCGGTGCTTCCCGCGGCCCACCCGGCCGCGCAACTGATGCAGTTGCGCCAGTCCGAAACGGTCCGCTTCTTCGATCATCATCACCGTCGCGTTGGCGACATCCACGCCGACCTCAATGACGGTCGTGGTCACCAGCACCTGAATCTCGCCCGCGGCAAACCGGCCCATCATTTCCTTTTTCTCGGCGGCGGGCATCTGACCGTGAAGCACGCCCAGTCGGTAACCGCTAAATTCACCCTTGCCCAGCCGGTCCGCCTCGGTCTCGACTGCGCGCAGCCCGGCATCATCCGGCTCCTCGATCAGTGGGCAGACCACGAAGCATTGCCTGCCCGCATCGAGCTGCTCCCGGATAAACCGGTAGGCGCCCGGGCGCTTTGCTTCCGGCACCAGCCATGTGCTTACCTTTCTGCGGCCGGCGGGCATCTTCACTATCGTGCTTACATCCAGGTCACCGTATAAAGTTAATGCCAGCGTCCGTGGAATGGGAGTGGCCGTCATGTGCAGCATATGCGGCGTGGGGCCGCCGCGGGCAGCCTTGGCCGCAAGTTCTTCCCGCTGCCTGACGCCAAACCGGTGCTGCTCGTCCACCACCACCGCGGCCAGGCGAGCAAAGGCGATATCTGGTTGAATCAGGGCATGCGTACCAACGGCGATGTCGATGTCGCCGCCCGCGAGCCGCTTAAGCAGCGGCCGCCTCTCGGCAGGCGTGAGCCGGCTGGAAAAAAAGGCCAGCCGCAACGGCAACGCCGACAGCAGCCGCTGGAGGCTAAAAAAATGCTGCTCGGCAAGGACTTCGGTGGGCGCCATCATCGCTGCCTGGCGGCCTGATTCAACCGCGCGCAGAATTGTGTAGACGGCGACAACGGTCTTGCCGGCGCCAACATCACCCTGCAAGAGGCGCTGCATCGGCCGGGCCTTCATCAGATCGCCGGAGATCTCGGCGCAGACCCGTTTTTGATCAGGGGTCAGCTCGAAGGGAAGGGCGCTTAAAAACCGGCGGGTAAGATCACCTTCCGCTTCCAGTCTGACACCCGTTCTGTTTCCTTCCAGAATCCGGCGGCGAAGCAACAGGCCTGCCTGCAACAGCAGCAGTTCCTCAAAAACAAGCCGCCGGCGCGCCAGATGGTAATCAGCCGGACGCCGCGGGAAGTGCATGCTGAGCACTGAATCGGCCTTGAGGGGCATGCTGAGACGCGCCAGCATTGCCGGAGGAAGAGGATCCGCTATCCGCCCGCCGAGCGGCCGGATCCTTCCCAGCCAGCCCCGCAGCCTCTTGACCGATATTTTTTCCGTCGTCGAGTATACCGAGACGAAACCGGAAGTATGGAGGCCCGCTTCGCCGCCTCCGAGGATTTCATGGCTCTTCACCCTGAATGAGTTGCCGGGGCCATCGTATATCCCGCGGACAAGCAGGTTGTCCCCCGGCTTAAGCCGGCCGGCCAGATAGTCCTGGTTGAACCAGACGGCGTTCATGGGACCCGTCTCATCGCCGACAACAGCAGTGACCAGCCGAAGGTTTCGCCGCCGCGTCCGCTTCAGGGATACCCGCTCGACCCGGCAGGAGACGGTTGCCTCCTCCCCCCACTTGAGCTCGCCGATCTTGCGGCTGCTGGTAAAGTCTTCGTGGCGGTAGGGAAAGTGACAGATAAGATCGCCCAGCGTGGCGATGCCCAGCTTGCCGGCTTCCTTCGCCGTAGCGTCACCAACGCCGGGAAGCACCGTAAGCGGCTGATTGAGCTCGGGCGGGTTCAGAGAAAGCTTGGAGGTTGGAGGCAGGCTACCCGGGAGAAGAAGCCCGGATCCGGCAAAAAGCGCCAGACAGCCGGATTTTGTCATTGCCTCTCCTTCTTGCATTTAAGAAGCGGCTATAGCATAATTACGCCTTGCGGTAAATGCAAATTAACCGGATGCAGGATTCCGGAAGCTAGATTCTGGATAAAGGAACCTGGCCGGATGATCCGGAATCGCGTGTCCAGAATTAAGGAACTGAATTGTCCCGAGTCTGTTCAGTATGTGGCAAGAAACCCGGCTACGGCAACAACCGTAGCCACTCAAACCGGGCCACCCGGCGCCGGTTCGACCCGAACCTGCAAAAGATCCGCATCATCAAGGACGGCTCTCCCGCCCGCGCCTATGTCTGCGCCAAGTGCATCAGCGCGGGCAAAGTCCAAAAAGCTGTCTAGCCACCCCCTGACTGCTTTTATTTGATCTTCTTCATCAGGCTTGCCATTTCAATCGCTCCGGCGGCGGCCTGCCAGCCCTTGTTGCCCGCTTTGGTGCCGGCACGCTCGACCGCCTGCTCGATGCTGTCCGTGGTCAGAACTCCCATCGCCACGGGGACCTTCATGTCCAGCGACACCTTGGCGATCCCTTTTGATACCTCTGCAGCGACGTAGTCAAAATGAGGGGTGCCACCGCGGATGACCGCTCCCAGGCAGATCACGGCGTCGTACTTGCCGCTTCCGGCCATCTTCGCCGCCACCAGGGGGATCTCAAAAGCTCCCGGTACCCAGGCAATCTCAATGGCGCTCTTGCCGCCGCCGTGCCGCACCAGGCAATCAATGGCGCCGTCGAGCAGGCGGGTGGAGATAAACTCGTTGAAGCGGGCCACGACAAGGCCGAAGTTAAAGCCTTTTGCGTCGAGCATTCCCTCATAACTTTTAAACTCAGTCGTCATAAAAGATGTCCTTTCGGTTTTTGATTTGTGCGTTTAAGGTCCGGCCCTGAAGATCGCCGGAAACCTCAGTTGCTCTTTTTTTCTCCCTCGAAACGCAGACCCTGATGATGCAGGATGTGGCCCATCTTTTCTTTCTTTGTCGTCAGGTATGCGACATTCTCGCACTGCGGGGCCATCTCGATAGGCACTCTTTCCACAATTTTCAGCCCGTAACCTTCCAGTCCCTTGATCTTCTTGGGATTGTTGGTCATCTGCCGCATCGTGGTGATACCCAGGTCAACCAGGATCTGGGCGCCGATGCCGTAGTCGCGCAGGTCGGCCGGGAAACCCAGCTCTTCATTGGCCTCGACCGTGTCGCGGCCCCGCTCCTGCAGCTCGTAGGCCTTGAGCTTGTTGAGGATGCCGATGCCGCGGCCTTCCTGGGACAGGTATAAAAGAACGCCCATGCCTTCCTCCTGGATCATCCGCATGGCATGGTCGAGCTGCTCGCCGCAGTCGCAGCGCATTGAGTGAAAAACGTCGCCGGTCAGGCACTCGGAATGCACCCGCACCAGCACGTTCTCGGCGCCTTCCACATCGCCCTTGACCAGAGCCACATGGTTTTCGCCGTCCAGCAGGCTTTCATAACCAATGGCTCGGAAATCTCCATATTTGGTCGGGAGGCGCACTTCGGCAGCCCGGCGGATGAACTTTTCCGTCTTGCGCCGGTATTTGATCAGATCAGCGACGGTGACCATCTTCAGGCCGTGTTTCTTGCAGTAGGGGACCAGGTCGGGAACGCGCGCCATGGTGCCGTCTTCGTTCATGATCTCGCAGATGACGCCGGCCGGCTCGACCCCGGCCAGCCGGGCCAGGTCTACCGACGCTTCCGTCTGCCCGGTCCGCTCCAGGACGCCGCCTGGCTTGGCCCGGAGGGGAAAAACATGCCCCGGCTGCACCAGATCGTCCGGCGTCGCACCCGGCATGATCGCCGTCTGGATGGTGTGGGCCCGATCGGCCGCCGAGATTCCGGTGGTGACGCCGTTGCGGGCTTCGATGGAGACCGTGAACGCTGTGCTGAAGGTCGCTTCATTCTTCTGGACCATCTGGG
Organism: Actinomycetota bacterium; assembly: GCA_023489275.1. GTDB lineage: Bacteria > Actinomycetota > Thermoleophilia > BMS3ABIN01 > BMS3ABIN01 > JACWAD01. Next base: position 8,780 of record JAMDDD010000012.1, on the reverse strand, counting down.
GCAGGCCCAGATCCTCGCATTTTTCCGGCGTCATCGCCAGACAGATGAGGCCGCGTCCATGCGTGGCCATAAAATTAATCGCCTCCGGCGTGGCGAACTGGGCCGCCAGCGTCAGATCGCCTTCGTTCTCGCGGTCCTCGTCGTCACACACCACCACCATCTTGCCGGCCTGCATGTCGGCAATAGCCTCCTCGATCAAGCTGAATGGCGATTCCCTGGTTTCCTGTTGTGGATTGTTTTCTGTCATGCCTTGCTTCACTCTCCCATCATTAATTCAGGTTCAAAGTTTTATAAAAATCCTCCCTCGGCGAGTTTCTCAATGGTCAGCCCGCCCTCACCATGGCCGCCGGGGATGCTGCCGGCGAGCATACGGGCCACATACTTTCCAATCACATCGGCCTCCAGGTTGACCTCATATCCTACTCCATTATAACCAAGCGTTGTCAGCTTCACGGTGTGGGGGATCAGCGAGACGCTGAACTTGTCACCCTGCAGGCGGGCTACCGTCAGGCTGATGCCGTCAACGCCGATCGATCCCTGGGGCAGGATATAACGGCGGACCGATTCCGGAGCTGACATTGTGTATACGACCGCGGTGCCTTCCGGACGGATGGAGACGACTTTGCCGGTGGCGTCCACGTGGCCCAGCATCAAATGGCCCCCGAGGCGCCCGCCCAGCGTCATCGCCCGCTCCAGGTTGACCCTGTCCCCCTTCTTTAAATTGCCCAGATTGCTTTTCCTGAGAGTCTCCGGCATTACATCGGCTGAGAACGTGCCCGACCCGAAGGCGCGGGCAGTCAGGCAGACCCCGTTGACGGCGATGGAGTCGCCGAGCCGGGTGCCTTCCAGCACCGCGGCGGCTTCGATGGTGATAACACCGCTGTCGGCGCCCATCTCCAGGCTTACCAATTTGCCAAGCTCTTCAACAATCCCCGTGAACATTGATCACCTTCAATCGTTTAAAGCTCAAGGTCAAGTTATCTGAAATCTGGTTTGGTTTACATCCAGCTTCCAGTGTCCAAAATCCAGCATCTGGTTTATTACCATTCTTCTTCCGCGGTGTAAGCGGTAATGAGGATGTCATCCCCGATCTGCCCGTAGCCCATCCGGTAAAGCGGCATCGATTCGCCAACCAGGCGAAAGCCCTGGCCTTCCACCGGCGTGCGGGCGGCCTGGCCACCGATAATCCTGGGAGCAACGAAAAACATTACTTTGTCAACAACCCCCGCTTCGACAAACGAGGCCGCCAGCGTTGGTCCGCCTTCCAGCAATAAGCTGAGCACCGGCGGATCCATCGAGCCCAGCCGCGTCAGGGCCTCGCCCACGGCCACTCTGCCCTCCGATGCGGAGGTTTCGATCACATCGATGCCTGCCTTTTGCAGGCTCCGGGTCCGCTCCGGAGACGCTCCTTCAACCACGAAAACCAGCGTTTTGACGTCCTTCGCTGTTTTTGCCAGCTTGCTGGCCGGATCCATGCCTGCGCCCGAATCAAAAACAATCCGGAGCGGCTGTTTGTAATCACCCGGCAGGCGGCAGGTCAGCATCGGGTCGTCGATGGCGGCGGTGCCACTGCCTACGGCAATCGCGTCGGCTTCCGCCCGCATCGCATGCACGAGCGCCCGGCTCTCTTCACCGGAAATCCAGCGGGAATCACCGGTGCTGGTGGCTATCTTGCCATCCAGGCTCATGGCGCTTTTAAAGATGACGAACGGCAGCCCGGTCACCGCATGCTTGCGAAAAGCCTCGTTCTGGGACCGGGCCCGGGCGGCAACGGCGCCGTTCAGGATTTCCACCTCGATACCGGCTGCCTCAAGCAGCTTGACCCCCTTGCCGTTGACTTTCGCAGACGGATCCAGGGAAGCCACCAGCACCCTGGCGACGCCCGCTTCGATCAGCGCGCTCGTGCAGGGACCGGTCCGGCCGGTGTGACAGCACGGCTCCAGCGTGACATAGACGGTCGCGTCCTTAACGTCTCCCCCGGCAGCTTTAATCGCCGCCACTTCAGCGTGGTCGGCGCCGGCGCGCTGATGGTAACCCTCGCCAATAACGTTGCCATCCTTGACGATAACGGCGCCGACGATCGGGTTGGGACTGGTGCGGCCCCTGGCCAGCTCCGCCAGGTTGAGAGCCCGCTGCATGAAACTGATGTCAATTCCGGAAACCAAACCCGCTCAAGTAGTTCCGGTTTTTTTTGTCTTATAAATGAACATAAATATGCCAAAATAACGCCGCTCGAGGTTTGAAGTTTGCCAACTTTGAACCTGAAACCTTGAACTTTGAACAAAAAAACCCCGGGCAGCACAATACCCAGGGTGTACAAACTCATTCGAGCTTATATCTCCTCCCATCCAGACTTTAACTGTCGGCCCAGGGATCGCACCTGGTCAGCCTCTAGAAGAGGGTCGCGGGCTATAACCGCCGGTGGGGAGTTCCACCCCGCCCCGAAGATATCGCTGCAAGACAGCTATTCAATTATCTACGTGAAAATAATAACAAATGGGAACCGCGGTTTCAAAACCGGATTTGGGATATTGGCTTTCGACTTCTGATTTTGACTTTCGATCGAGCGAGCTTAATTCTTGGATTTATCGAAAATCCAATGTCTAATATCCATTATTCCCCTTTTTGTCGCGCCTCCATGGCGGCCATCAGCGCCCGGGCCGCCTGGGCCGGATCGGGCTCGCCGAAAACTGCCGAGCCGGCCACAAACAGGTTGGCTCCCGTGTCCAGCGCCGCCTCGATCGTATCCGGGCCGACGCCGCCATCCACCTGAAGCCCGACCTGAGGCGGCAGCAGCGTCCGCGCCCGCCTGACCTTGGGAAGCACCGAGGCGATGAATTCCTGCCCGCTAAATCCCGGATTAACCGTCATCATCAAAGCATAATCGATGTCTCCGGTGACTTCCTGGATGGTTGCGAGCGGCGTGGCGGGATTCAGGGTGACCCCGGCCTTGCAGCCGGCCGCGCGGATCTGGGCCAGCACCGCGTTTAAATGTGTGCATGCTTCGGCATGGACGTTGATCCAGTCGGAGCCGGCGGCGGCAAAGGCATCAATGAAACGTTCCGGATTCTCGATCATCAGGTGAACATCCAGGACCCCGCCGGCGCCGTGAACCAGGTCGCGAACCGATCTGACCACCACGGGCCCGATGGTGATGTTGGGAACAAAGTGCCCGTCCATGACGTCGACATGAATCACCCGGACGCCGGCGTCCATCACGGTCTTGATCTCGTCGGCAAGATGGCTAAAACTTGCCGACAGGATCGAGGGCGCCAGCTGATATGATGTCAACAGGTCGTCACTCACGTGGTGGATTCTAACACAGAAACCCGCGGCAGGCCCCGGTCAGGAGAAACAGGGATCAAAAAGGCCGCGGAAGCGCGCTTCCGCGGCCGGAACAGACGCCATAATTACCTGCCGGGACGATTCTTACTTTACAGCCTGTTTCAGCTGGCTGCCGGCGCTAAACTTGGGAACTTTGCTGGCGGGAATCTTGATCTTCTGCTTTGTCTGTGGATTGATACCTTCGCGCGCGCTGCGCTTCTGCACCGAGAACTTGCCGAAGCCGGTGAACTGAACCTCTTCGCCCTTCTTCAGCGACGCGGTCACCGTGTCGATGAACGCATCCACCGCGGCGGCGGCCTGCGTCTTGTTAAGATTTGCCTTATCGGCAACTGCACTTACGAATTCAGACTTTCCCACTTCCATGCCTCCTGTATTAAGGTTTTAAGAAGCTGGCGGTTATGGACATTATCAAATGGAATTGCGCTTTACAAGCCAATTTCGGCCCGACCGTCACTTTCCGCTCACGGTCATTTCGGCGAGCAGCAGCGAGGGCGCATGGATGCTGCCCCCAAACGGAACCCACCGGTTGTCATTTCCCACGGTTTTGACAGACTCCAGCATTTTCAGCAGATTACCGGCAATGGTAACTTCCCGCACCGGCTCTGCCAATTCTCCATTTCTTATCAACCTGCCGGTAGCTCCCACAGAAAAATCTCCGGAGATGGTATTGACCCCGGAATGGATTCCTGCTACATCCATCACAAAAAATCCCTCCTCTACTTCCCCGAGAATCTCGGCCTGCGAGGCTGTTCCCGGCAGCAGCCGCAGGTTGGTGGCGGCCACGTGCGGCTGGGAACGGTATGACCCGCGGGAACCATTGCCGGTTGACGCCTTTCCTTCCTTGCGGCCGGAATAAGTGTCATAAAGAAATCCCTGCAAAATACCGTCTTTAACCAGCGCCGTCCGCTGGGTCGGTACGCCTTCGCCATCAAAAGGAGCTGTCGCCAGGCCCTCCGGATGGAGACCGTCATCGATCAGGTTGACGCCGGGGCTGGCGACGGGAGCGCCGTCCTTGCCGGCGAACATGGAGCGCTGCTTCTGCACCGCCTCGCCTGTGAGGGCAGCGCCGATCACGCCAATAACACTGGCCGTCACAAACGGATCCATCACCACCGGGCAGCTCATGGTGGGGCACTGCCTGGCTCCCAGCAGGGAGACGGCGCGATCCGCGGCTTCCTGGCCCGTGACGGCGCCAGCAAGTTGCTCCAGCTCACGACCTGTGGTAAAGGAGATCCCCGTTTGCATATGACCGTCCTGCTCCGCGATTGCCTGGAGAAAGGCATAACAGGTGCTTTCGCGAAATTGCCGTTCAAAACCCAGCGAGTTGGCGATGGCGACGACTCCCTCACCCTCGGCGTAGGTTGCCGCCTCCACCTGCGAGATCCGGCTGTCACGCTCCAGCGCCGTTTGTTCCAGCATCGCCGCAAAGGCGATCTTGTCTGAAACGGGCGTCTCCCGCAGCTTGCCCGAATAAAGATCCAGTTCCGGGAATTCCTTCGCCGGCTGGGGCAGGCCCGCGAACTCGTCGGGCGCCGTCACCGCCATCGTGGCCTCGGCGGCGCGGGCTGCCGCCTTCAGGCCGTCACCGGAAAGGTCAGAAGTATAGGCATAGCCGACGGCGGCGCCTTTAAATACACGGACGCCGACGCCGCTGCCGGTTGAGCTGACCAGCTCTTCCACCTCCTGCCGGTAGACCTTGATCCGCATCGACCGCGTCTGCATGGCAAACGCCTCGGCCTGATCGACACCGGTGGCCGCGGCTGCCGCCATTGCTTTTTTGGCTATATCAAGCATAAATAAAGAATAGTTTCGAGCTTCGAGTTTGGCAGGTTGTCATACTTCGGTGCCCCCCACGGTCATGTTCAGTATCCTGAGCGTTGGCTGGCCGCTTCCTACCGGCACTCCCTGACCATCCTTGCCGCAAACCCCGATATTCATCTCAAAGTCATCGGCAACCATGTCAACGTTATTCAAAGCTGTCAGCCCGTTGCCGATCAGGGTGGCCCCCCGGAGCGGATATGCCACCTCGCCGTTTTCGATCAGGTAGCCCTCGGAGACGCCGAAAACAAAATCGCCGGTAGCCGGCTCAACCTGGCCGCCCGAGAGCGTCTTCGCGTAAAATCCCTTCTCGGTAGACCGGATAATTTCTTCCGGAGTAGCGGTCCCCGCCAGGATCAGAGTGTTCGTCATCCGGGGAATCGGCGGATGCCGGAATGATTGCCGCCGTCCGTTTCCCGTGGAGCCGACGCCGGCGTTGAGGGCGCGCAGCCGGTCATACATCAAGCCCTTGAGAATCCCTTTCTCGATCAGGACCGTCCGCCCCGTGGGCACGCCCTCGTCGTCAAAAGCATTCGAGCCCCATTCATTCGGGATACTCCCGTCATCGATCAAGGTAACCTTTTCCGAAGCCACTTTCTCCCCCATGCGGCCGGCAAAGACGCTGGCGCCCTTTTCTACCGCGTCCGCCTCCAGACCATGTCCGGAGGCTTCGTGGAACAGCACGCCGCCGAACCCGCGGTGCATCACCACAGTCATCTTGCCGCTTGGCGAGGGGCGCGAATCGAGCATCGTAATTGCCTTGGCGGCCGCAATCTTCCCGAGGGCGGCCGGGTCACCGCTGGCAAAAAGCTCCATGCCCCGGTGAGCTCCGATGCTGTCATATCCCGTCTGCATCATGCCGTCCCGGGCGGCCACTACCCGGGCGATCAGCCGGACCCGGGTGCGCTCCTCAACGGCCAGCGTCCCCTCGGAGTTTGCGATGACGATCTGGCTCGTCTCGTCGCTGAAGCCGACAGAAGCCTGAACCACATCAGCGCCTTCCGCCCGGGCCGCGGCATCGGCCTCCTTGAGCAACCCGGCTTTCCCGCCGGTGGCGACGGCAGCGGGGGGAATCTTGACCTGATGCACTGAGCCACCGGACGCTGCAGTCAGCGGGATGACCGTGGCGCCGTCGCCGCGGACGCTTTCGCCCGCCAGTCTGGCGGCTGCGATCAAGGACCTCTCGTCGAGCGCGTCCGTGGAGACAAAAGAGATGCTTCTGCCTTGAATCACCCTGATGGAGGCGCCGGCGTCCAGTCCGCTTGAGCTTTTTTCCACTTTGCCGTCTTCCAGGCTGAGCGAGTTGGTTTGCCGCCGTTCGGCGTAAAAATCAGCGAACCGGCCGCCCCTTTCCAGGGCGGCGGTCAGAACCTTCTCGATGGTCTGCTCGTCAACGAGCAAGCTTCCTCCCCTGGTCGGTCCCTCGTATTCTTGCCTGTGCGGTCAATCTTATAACATCAGGCACCCATAAAGCAGATATTGGATCTTAGATAAAAAAACTGAAATCGCCAAACCGGCTCAGGTAATTGTGATCCCCCTCGCTATTCACGCAGGTTCCGGGCCGAAGCTGAGGAATCACAATTCTCCCCGCGACAGGCGCTAAATTCCCGCCGCCGCGGCGTCGATACTGGAAAGGACAGGACGGGCGCCATTACCGTGAAATTTCACGGGCAGACGCAATTTACTTTGGGGCATTTAATGAAAAAGGACAGTCAGGTTTCCCACCTTTCGCGCCAGACACCGGGGAAGACCGCCGCCTCCATTTTCCCTGATGCGGCCGCGGACATCCAGCGCAGCTTCAAACTGCTGAAAGAGAACGTGAGCCGGGTGATCATCGGCAAGGATGATGTGATCGAGCTGGTGCTGGTTGCGCTGATCAGCCGCGGGCACGTCCTCCTGGAGGATATCCCCGGAGTGGGCAAGACAACTATGGCAAAAAGTATCGCCAAGTCAATCAAGGCGACATTTTCCCGGATTCAGTTTACCCCGGATCTGTTGCCGTCTGATATTACCGGCAGCATGATTTATTCGCCCCGGAAGGAGGAATTCTTCTGGTCACCCGGTCCGCTCTTTGCCAACATTTTACTCGCCGATGAGATCAACCGCACCAGCCCCCGCACCCAGTCGGCGCTGCTGGAAGCAATGGAAGAAAACCAGGTGACGGTCGACCGCGTCAGCCACCCGCTGCCGGCGCCTTTCTTTGTTATCGCCACCCAGAATCCATATGAGATACATGGGACCTTTCCCTTGCCGGAAAATCAGACAGACCGGTTTCTGCTCTCACTTGCCATCGGCCTGCCCGACGCCGACAGCGAGCAGCAGCTGGTAAGGAGCCGGCTGCTGGCCAACCCGCTGGAATCGCTCGGACCGGTCGCCGACGCCCGCACTATCTCGATGCTGCAGGCGGCCGTCCGCAGGATCCAGGTGGCGGAGAATGTGCTGGGCTACGCTCTCGGCATAATCGCGGCCACGCGCAACCATGCGGCTGTGCAGCAGGGCGCTTCTCCCCGGGCTGCGGTGGCGCTGGCAAGGACCTGCCAGGGCCTGGCCCTTGCCGGCGGCCGTGATTTCGTCATTCCGGATGACGTCCAGCGGGCGGCCGTGCCGGTGCTGGCGCACCGGATCATCCCCAAGCGGACCCAGTCCCCCGGGAGCGCGGATGCGGCCCGCATCATCATGGACATCGTCGGCTCCCACCGGGTGCCGGTCTAAAGCCGGCCACGGAGGCAGGGGTGCCAACGCGAAAAACATTCTTCTGGCTGCTGGCCGCGGCCATGCCGTACCTGATCGCCTTCAACGTCGGTTCCGGCTGGCTCTATATCGTCGCCGCGGTCCTGATCGCGTTGCCGCTGGCCGGATTTATTCTCGGACGCCTGAATGGCAGACGCCTTCAGTTAAGCCAGACCGTCCCCGGTCCGGCCACCCAGGGCGAGGGCGTGCTGTCGATGATCCGGGTGGAAAACCGGTCGCTGCTACCGTGCTTCTTCCTGCGGCTGGATCTGAACCTGGCGGGGGCCTCCTCCAGCCTGATGATTCCATACCTCGGTCCCAGAAGTTATTGCGATGCGGAAGCCGCTCTTGACGGGCTCAAGCGCGGAATTTACCGGGCGGGCCGGATTTCCGTCTCTAGCACGGCGCCGATCGGCGTTATCCTGCGGCGGCAGAATCTATCCACAGATTGCCGCCTTGAGGTCTATCCCCGCCGGCTGCCGCTCGGCGGCGACTGGGCAGACGGCGGCGGCATCTGGCGGCCCACAGCAGACAGCGCCGCCGCGGCCAGAACGTCATCGAGCGATTATCATGGCGTCCGGGATTACCGCCCGGATGACAGCCACCGCCACATTCACTGGCGCACAACCGCCAGATCAGGCAGGCTGGCCGTGATCGAGTACGCCCGGCGGACAGCTTTTACGCCGGTGTTCATCCTGGACCTGTTTTGCGGAGGCGAAACCGGACCCGGGGAGGCCGGCAGCTTTGAGACGGCGGTGATGATCACCGCTTCGCTTGTCGAGCGGGAGACCCGGCGCCGGCGCCGCTTTGGCCTGGGCGGCGGCCTGGACGAGGCTGCCGGCCGCGGCCTTGACTGCACGCCGGACCCGGCCATGGCCTGGCTGGCC
>JAMDDD010000022.1 GCA_023489275.1 Actinomycetota bacterium | reverse complement strand
TAAAGGAATATTCAGAGTTATTCGACGGAGATGATTTCAAGGTTGAAAGTTCTGCTATCGAGGCAACAACCTCAAATTACACGGTAGATGAAGCCTTTGGTATTTTTGAATCAGGCGCGGCAGCAGGATATTTGAACCAGGATTATTACACAAGTGGACTTTCTCAGGAATATATTGAAGCTTTCAAAAACATTTTGAGAAAGTCGCTGATAGAACAATCTGATGAGCAAGGGAACGTCCCATTAATTTTTTACCGAATCTATCTGCTCGCTATAAAGTCAGGATGAGCTATGCTTGCAACAAAAAAAGATCTTGGCGCAATACTTCGGTTGCAGAAGACAGCTTTCGAAGCCGTAGCCGCCGAATATGGCGATTGGGATATGCCACCGATGACCCAAACACAAGACCAAATTGAAAGTGATTATAGGGATGGTTATGTGTTCTTCAAAGCTACGGACGGACAGAAAATCGTCGGTTCAATCCGAGGGGTCCTGGGTCAGGATGAGGTCTGTAAAATTGCTAAGCTTGTTGTCCTGCCCGAGTATCAAAAAAATGGAATCGGTTTAACGCTCATTCACGAAATTGAAGCATACTTCTCGGCCTGCAAGGAGTATCAGATCTTTACCGGGGACAAGAGCACTCATGTGATTAGGATGTACGAGCAGTTAGGTTACAAGGCTTTCAAGAACGAAAGGCACAGCGACTACAACATCGTTCATATGAGAAAACTCAGCAAAGGCAGCGTCCCGAAGCTGTGATTGGCTGAAAAAAGAAAGTGATTGGAAAGAAAACTATTGACAGATGCCGGATTGTCGATTAAATTAGAGATACGTAATTGTAAGACAGGGTAACACAACATAAGGAGGTGAGTATGTTGGCTAGAAAATCAAAAACAGTAACCATTTCCCTTCCGCCGGAAGACTTCCAGGTGGTCGATAGACGAGCGCGCATCGAAAGAAAAAACAAAAGCCAGCTCTTCCGTGAAATGATCGCTGCCTATGAAGAGTTGCAGGACGAAAGAGAATGGGAAGAGCTAACCAAATACGGCGAGAAAAAAGCCAAGGAAGCGGGCATCACGGAAAAAGACATTGAGAGGATCATCCATGAGGTAAGAGGTGTATCTTAAAGTCGTCCTCGATACCAATGTGCTTGTATCCGCCCTTAACTTTGGCGGTAAGCCACGGGCAATCATGGTCTATGCCCACGGCAGGACCACTAAAAGATTTGACCTCTTCCTCTCCCCGTTCATTTTAAACGAGCTTTCCAAAACCCTCTCCGGCGAAAAGTTCCTCTGGTCTGCTCCTAAAATTGAAAGAGCTGCCCAACTCCTCGTTAAATGGGGCGATGTTGTTTCCACCAAGAAATCAGTTTCAGCCATCTCCCCCGAACGTGACGATTCCGATAACCGCATCCTTGAATGCGCCGTTAAAGCCAAAGCCGATTTAATAGTCTCTGGTGACAGCGACCTCCTAGATCTGAAAGAATACGAGGACATCAAGATCATTACCCCGGCCCAGTTTCTAAAGATTTTGGAGAAGTAGCATGGGCAAGATAAACAAGGAGTGGCACCAGGAAAACAAGATGCCGAAGAACCCGACCCGGGAAGAGCGGATGCTCTGGCACCGCGAGCATGCAAAGCATTGTGACTGTCGTCCCGTTCCCCCGAAACTGCGAAAAGAGTTAGACGAGTTTTTTAATCAAGGAAAGAAAGAATGAAAGTAATCCGAAATTTAACTAGAGTTTATCTTCCTCCCGAGAAAATGAATGACGCTCTTGCTTTTTACGAAAGTGTCTTTGGAGAGTGTCGCTTTCGCATCGAGTATCAAGGTCTGGATCTTGCAAGCGTAGGACCTTTTTTCCTCTGCGCTGGAAGCAAAGAAGCGCTCGAACCTTACCGAGATATGAATACCATAGTGCTCGTTGACTCGCTGTCTGATTTCAAAGAGAAACTGTTGAACGGTGGAGCCGAGATATTGAGCGAACCCCGGCAACTGCCTACGGGCTTGAACATGATCGCAAAGCATCCGGATGGATCAGTGGTTGAGTACGTTGAACCCGTTCATTAAAACATCAGGAACATTATGAACTGCCTAATATATTTAAGAGTATCAACAAAGGAGCAAGCCCAGACCAATGAGTCTGAAGGCTATTCTATTGCTGCCCAAAGGAAAGCCTGCACCAAGCTCGTTCAGGAAAAAGGCTGGACATTGATCGATGAATACACCGATAGAGGCGAATCAGCAAGATCAGCTCACCGCCCCATGCTTCAGGAGATGCTAAAGCGGGTCAAGGAAGACAAATTAATCGATGCCGTTGTAGTCCACAAGATTGACCGCTTGGCTAGAAATCTAAAAGATCACGTCGAGATCACGGCCACACTGCAAAAAGCCAAGGTCGGTTTAGTTTCCGTTGTTGAAAATATCGAGGACACCGCCTCGGGAAAGCTAGTTGAAGGCATCCACGCCATTGTGGCCGAATTCTATTCCTCTAACCTTGCTGCGGAAGTCCAAAAAGGGATGCTGGAAAAAATGAAGCAGGGCGGCTGGCCGCATCAGGCTCCCCTGGGCTACAAAAACATCAGAGAAGGCACCAGAAACGTTGCTATCGTAGTTCCCGACCCTGAGACAGCTCCTCATGTAAAAGAAGCATTCAATCTTTATGCCACCGGGGATTTCTCGCTGGATGACATTAATGATTTCTTTTTTGACCGGGGGATGACAAACAAGAAAAACTCGAAGAAAACGATGGCTCATGTGACGATCTCAAACATGCTGACCAATCCTTTTTATACCGGTGTGGTCAGATACAAAGGCATCGAATATCCAGGCCAGCATGAGGTGCTGATCAGCAGACAGCTATTTCAGAAAGTGAAATCAATTTATGAAATCAGAAATCACGGTGTAGCAGTCAGAACCAGAAAGAATAATCACTATCTGAAAGGCACCCTCTACTGCGCTGATTGCGGGTCCAGATTCTCAATTGACACTGCCAAGGGAAAGTACACTTACTTTTTCTGCCTCGGAACCAAGAGAGGCCGTGGTTGCACGCATACAAAACATGTAGCGGCTGCGGATATGGAAGCCCAGGTTGAAGAGCTTTACGAAAATGTGCAGTTATCTAAAGCCAACGCGGATAAACTCTCAAAACGTTTCGATGAGGAGTTGATATCGAAACAATCTACCAACGCGATGGAGAAGGATCTGCTTGCAAGAAGAATCTCAAAGCTTGCTCAGGAGCAGGACAAATTAATGAAGGCATATTATGCTGAAGCAATTCCGTTAAACTTGCTCAAGAAAGAACAGAACCGAATTGCGGATGAAATGGCCGTGTCACAAAACCGGATGGAAATAATTGACATGCAACTGGGTGAGCTGCGAGAAACGCTTGATCTGGCGCTGGAAATCGCCACACAGTGCGGCTTCGGCTACAAAACAGCCAGCGATAACGTCAGGAAATTCTACAACAAGGCTTTCTTTGAAAAGATTCTCATAAAAAACGGAAAGATCGTGGATAAGGAATTTACAGATTTATTCCACGACCTTCTCACCGAAGGTTCGGATAAGCGAAGCTTGGTGGGCGATGGCGGGCTCGAACCACCGACCCCCTGCTTGTAAGGCAGGTGCTCTCCCAGCTGAGCTAATCGCCCACATGTGATATAAACCAGAAAAGCAGATTCTTTGTTGCTTCGCTCCTCAGGATGACAACCAAACCGTCAAACAATCATTCGTGTAACAGCATGGATGACTATTAATAACAACCTGGGAAGATTCGCAATTTCAGCCTGCTGCTTCCACCCATTTGAAACTGGTGCCCCCAGGGGAATTCGAATCCCCGCCGCCGCCTTGAAAGGGCGGTGTCCTAGGCCACTAGACGATGGGGGCAATAAATGGTGATATATGCCGGATTGTGGATGTTTGAAAGAAACAGATCCCGCGCTTCGCTCCGGATGACAAACGAGGTCATCCTCATCCACTATCTGCCATCCACCATCCAATATCAGATTGGTGAGCCGTACTGGGCTCGAACCAGTGACACCCGGATTAAAAGTCCGGTGCTCTACCAACTGAGCTAACGGCCCACGCGATATATATCCTGGGCGCCATCGTGCGCCGAAACAGGCTATTGTGTCGTTCGGCATCGGTTCAGGCATCCAAAGTCTGGCAGTCTAGTGTACTATAGGCAGGCCTGCGCTAACAAACTTCGTTTGTGTGCTGGCAGTGGCTGCCTGCCCACGATTCAGTTTCCCCAAAAAGGGGCAGTATCAAAACTAATGGCGCAAGCCCGCAGCAAAACGGCAACGAAATCCAAAGATAACGGGGTGAAGCATGGCCGAGAATACCGATCTTGATCTGGAGTGCATCAATACGCTCCGGTTCCTGTCCGTCGACGCAGTGCAAAAAGCAAATTCGGGTCATCCAGGCCTGCCCCTTGGGGCAGCGCCGATGGCTTATGTATTATGGACCAAATTTCTTAAGTTTGATCCTGATGATCCGGAGTGGCCCAACCGGGACCGCTTCATCCTTTCAGCGGGCCACGGCTCCGCGCTCCTTTACTCATTGCTGCACCTGACCGGATACCGCGACATGACTATCGACGAGATCAAGAACTTCCGCCAGTGGGGCAGCCGCACGCCCGGGCATCCGGAGAGTCTGCTGACCGGTGGCGTCGAAGTAACCACCGGTCCGCTGGGCCAGGGGTTTGGCAACGGCGTCGGCATGGCCATTGCCGAGCGTTATCTGGCACAGCTTTACAACCGTCCGGGGCATGATATTGTCGATCACTACATCTACGCCATCTGCAGCGATGGCGACCTGATGGAGGGCGTCGGCTCGGAAGCCGCGTCAATTGCCGGTCATCTGGGACTCGGCCGGCTGGTCTATTTATATGACGACAACCACATCTCCATCGAGGGCAGCACCAGCCTGGCGTTTACCGAGGACCGCGGCAAGCGCTTCGAGGCTTACGGCTGGCATGTGGAGCGCGTCGAAGACGGCAACGATCTGACTGCCATCGAGACCGCCATTGAGAGCGCGCGGCTGGAGCTGAAGCGCCCGTCGCTGGTGATCATCCGGACACATATCGGCTACGGCAGTCCGCACAAGCAGGACACCGCCGCCGCCCACGGCGAACCGCTCGGCGTAGAAGAAGTGAAGCTGACCAAGGAGGCGCTGGGCTGGCCGGTAGAGCCCGCCTTCCTGGTGCCGGAGCGTGTCGCGGCCCATTTCCATGAGGCCCGGGCGCGCGCCAAGCTGCTCAAAGGGGACTGGGAGAGCCGCTTCGCCGCTTACGCGGAGGAGCACCCGGAACTGGCGGCGGCGTTTGAGGCGGCGATCGACCGCGAGCTGCCGGATGGCTGGGACGCGGACTTGCCCGTATTCAAGCCTGGGGATAAACCTGTCGCCACGCGGTCGGCTTCCGGCAAATGCATCAACGCCCTGGCGCCCAGGCTACCGCAGATGATCGGCGGTTCCGCTGATCTGGCGCCGTCCACGAAAACGCTGATTGACGGCGCCGGCGACTTTGAGCCTGGCTCCGCCGGACGCAACCTGCACTTCGGGGTGCGCGAACACGGCATGGGCGCGATTGTAAACGGCATGGGCCAGTATGGCGGGGTAATCCCCTACGGCGCCACCTTCCTCATCTTCTCTGATTACATGCGGCCCTCGATCAGGATCGGGGCGCTGCAAAAAGCACCGGCCATCTGGGTATTTACCCATGACAGCGTCGGCCTGGGAGAGGACGGCCCCACGCACGAGCCGATCGAACACCTGATGTCGCTGCGGGCAATCCCCGACCTGGCGCTGATCCGGCCGGCGGACGCAACCGAGACGGCGGCGGCCTGGCGAACAGCGCTTGAACTCTACCGGCGCCGGCTGCCCGTGGCGATGGCGCTCACGCGGCAGAACCTGCCGGTGCTGGATAATCCGGAGGCGAACGAGGGTGTAGCCAGAGGCGCTTACGTTCTGTCGGAGGCCAACCGCGGACCCAGCGCCATTGATGTCATCCTGATCGCCACCGGCTCGGAGGTGCATGTCGCTCTGGAAGCGCAGCGCCTTTTGGAGGACAAGAAGATCTATGCCCGAGTCGTCAGCATGCCCTGCTGGGAGCTGTTTGAAGAGCAGGACGAAGCTTACCACAGCTTGGTTCTGCCGGCCGAGGTTACGACGCGCGTTTCGGTAGAGGCAGGCGCGACGCTGGGATGGAGCCGCTGGGTCGGCGACAGGGGCGCTGCGGTGGGGATCGACCGTTTTGGAGCCTCGGCGCCGGGAGCGGTTGTGATGGACAAGCTGGGCATTAGCGCCGGACATGTAGTCGAGACGGCGCTAGGCCTGATCGCAAATGAGCCGGGGGCGGCGGAGTGGGACCTTTAAATTACAAGACAATTCCGAAAATTGTCAACCAAGTTCGACCTTTTCCCCGGGGAAAGTGAAATAAAAGGTGGCGCCCTCACCGGGCGTGGGTTCCGCCCAGATACAGCCGCCATGCCATTCCAAGACCCGCTTGCAGACGGCCAGATCAATGCCGGTGGCACCATCTGACGCAGGCTCATACCGCTGTCATGGACGGCGCAGAAATGGGGACCTTCTTTTTGACCTTGCCTCCTCAAATTTGGGAAATTGTTTTTGTAATGTACACCGCAGGCTTATTCGAAGGATTCTGCCTTGAGGATCGGATGATGCCAAAAATTCTCCGAAGAGGGGCCAGAAAGCAGAGCCAATTCACAAACTAGTGCAAGTAATGCCGGGCGCCGGTGAAGATCATCGCCACATCGTGCTCGTCGCACACCTGGATCGCCTCGTCGTCGTTCCTGGCGCCGCCCGGCTGAATGATACAGGTGATGCCCCGGCTGATGAGCAAATCAATGGCGTCGGTCAGCAGAAAGAATGAGTCAGAGCCGGCGGAGGCCCCGTCCAGCGCGCTGCGGGATTTGTCCAGCGCCAGCCTCGCCGAATCCAGCCGGCTCATTTGACCGGCGCCGACGCCGGCGGTCGCGAGGTCCTTGGCGATGGCGATCGCGTCGGAGCGCACATGTTTGGCCACGCGCCAGGCGAACAGGGCATCGCCCCATTCATCCTCCGTCGGATGCCTTTTGGTGACGACTTTCATGTTTTCGCGCTCGTCGATGCCGGAATCCTTGTCCTGCACGAGCAGGCCACCCATCACCCGCTTGTAATCGGGCTCGCCGGTGACAGCCTTGCGCCGTTCTTCGTTGACCAGCAGGCGGATGCGCTCCTTCAACGTCAGGATCTCGACCGCTTCGGCAGTAAAACCGGGAGCAAACAACACCTTGATGAACTCCTTCGCCATTAGCTCGGCCAGCTCCTCATCAACGATGCGGTTGACGGTGACAATCGAGCCGAGAGCGCTAATGGGATCGGCTGCCCAGGCCTTCTTGTAAGCCCGTATAATGTCCTCGGCAACGGCGGCCCCGCAGGGATTATTATGTTTGATAATCACCGCCGCGGGGAGGGAAAACTCCCTGAGCAGCTCCCGGGCGCCGTTTAAATCCAGCATGTTGTTGAAGCTCAGCTCGGCTCCATGAAGCTGCGTCACCCGGCTCAGGAGATGCCGGCGCGCTCCCACCTCGGCATAGAACGCCGCCCGCTGATGCTTGTTCTCGCCGTATTTGAGCGGCTGGACCTTTTCCAGGTCAAGCAGCATGAACGGCGGGAAATCATCAGCGCCCTCGCTGAACCAGTTGGCGATCACCGTGTCGTAATGAGCAATCGTATGGAAGGTCTGGGTCGCCAGATCCCGGAGCGTTCCCAGCGACAACTGATTGTCGTTGCCGCGCATCTCCTCGATAATCCCGGAGTAGCGGCGGGGGGCTGGGGCGACGGCGACGCCGCGAAAATTCTTGGCCGCGGCCCGGACGATCGTGGGCCCGCCAATGTCGATGTTCTCGATGACTTCTTCTTCCGAAGCGCCGCGCCGGCCGGAGACCTCTTCGAAGGGATATAGATTTACCACGACCATATCTATTGGCTTAATGCCCTTTTCCTTGAGCGTGAGCATGTGATCATGGTTGTCGCGCCGCGCCAGCAACCCGGCGTGGATATAAGGGTGAAGCGTTTTCACCCGGCCGTCAAGGATTTCCGGGAAACCAGTCACTTCGCTGACGGGGATGACTTTGATCCCTTTTTCCTGCAGAAATTTAGCGGTGCCCCCGGTGGAAATGATCTCGACGCCCTGCTCCTGCAGAAACTGGGCAAACCTGTCAAGTCCCATCTTGTTAGAGACCGAGATGAGTGCGCGCTTGACTTTCAATCTGTCCTCCCCTGATCACTTGCCGGTTGATTATTTGACAGAAAGTGTCATTCAGAGGCGCTCGGTGAGTGCCGTCTGATTGTCACCTTGCGCGGATTGTCCGGACTCAATCCGACGCGCCCGGCGGCGATCAGCTCGATCGCCTGCGGCAACAGCCTGTGCTCAACATCATGGATCCGCTTCGCCAGGCTGGCAACGGTGTCATTATATGCTATGTCCACCGCTTCTTGAAGAATGATAGGACCGGTATCGGTGCCTTCGTCGACAAAATGGACCGTCACGCCGGTAATCCTGACTCCGTAGGCAAGAGCATCCTCGATGCCCGATGCTCCCGGGAAGGCGGGCAGCAGGGCCGGGTGGAGGTTGATGACGCGCTGCGGGAACCGCTTCAGCAGCGCCGGCGTGACCACCCGCATATACCCGGCCAGCACAACCAGGTCAACCCCGCGCGCTTCAAGCTCATCGGCGATGGCCTGGTCATGCCCGGTGCGGTCCCGATAGTCGCCCGGCAGAAAAACGGCCGCGGAAATGCCGGCTGCCCGGGCCCGCTCAAGCCCGTAGGCATCAGGCCGGTCGCTGATGACAACCGCCACCTCGATCGCCGCCGGACCGGAATGCAGCTTTTCAATCATACTCTGGAGATTTGATCCGGAGCCGGACACCAGCACGCCCAGCCGGAAAATCGGGCCGGTCATTGCCGGCCGCCGCCGGTGAGGCTGCCCTGAAATCTGAGCTTTTCTCTCCCCCTGGCTATCTCGCCAATGACGGCTGCGCCCGGAACCGCCGCCAGCGCGTGGCCGGCCTCCGCCGCAGCGACAACAGCCACCATGCCGATGCCCATATTGAAAGTCCGGAGCATCTCGGCCTCTTCCACGCCGCCCAGCCGCTGCAGCGCCTGAAACAGCGGCGGTACCGGCCACGCCGCCAGGTCAATCACCGCCTGGGCGCCATCGGGGATAACCCGGGGAACATTTTCCGGGAGGCCGCCGCCGGTGATGTGAGCCAGGGCGCGCACGCGGGCGGCGGCGGTAAGCGACGCCACATCGCTGACATAAATTCTGGTTGGCTCAAGAAGGGCCTCACCGGCGGCGCCGGCGCCGGGCAGCTCATCGTTATAAGAAATTTTATTGACCTCAAGTATCTTTCTCACCAGGGAAAAGCCGTTGCTGTGCACGCCGCTGGCGGGCAGCCCAATGATTGCGTCACCCGCGGCAACGCCGCTGCCATCGATGATCTTTTCCTTCTCAACCATGCCGACGGCAAAGCCGGCCAGATCGAAACGGCCACCCTCGTAAAGATCGGGCATCTCAGCGGTCTCGCCGCCGAGCAGGGCGCAACCGGACTGGCGGCAGCCTTCAGCCACGCCCTCGATCAAGGCCACGGCTTTATCCGGATCAAGGCGGCCGACGGCCAGATAATCGAGGAAGAAAAGCGGCCGGGCGCCGGTAGTGATGAGGTCATTGACCGACATGGCGACCAGATCGATGCCGACGGTGTCATAGCGTCCCAGGGCCTCGGCGATCAGGACCTTGGTGCCAACGCCGTCAGTGGCGGAAACCAGCACCGGATCTTTCAGGCGGGGAAGCTCGACCAGCCCGGCGAAGCCACCCAGGGTGCCGATGATTTTCAGGTCTCCTCGGGTGGATCCGGCCGCAGCACGGATCCGCTCCACGACCTCGGTTCCGGCTCCGATATTCACGCCGGCGCCGGCATAGGTAAGACGCTCTTTCGCGCCGCCGTCTATACCACCGGCTCCTTCTCCGTCCTGCCTTTCGCGACCGGATCCTGCTCGACCTGCTCGAACCGGTGCTTGCTGCCCTTGACGTCATCGGGGATGTCAATCGGATATTTTCCCGTAAAGCAGGCGCGGCAGAAACGCTCCCGGGGCAAGTCGACGGCGCGCTGCAACCCATCCAGGCTGATGTACTCCAGCGAGGTGGCGCCGACATGCTCGCGGATCTCGCTGATGCTCTTTTCGGATGCGATCAACTCGGTACTGGTCGAGGTGTCGATGCCGAAGAAGCATGGATGGGTAATCGGCGGCGAGCTGATGCGCAGGTGCACTTCTTTGGCGCCGGCGGCAAAAAGCATCTCGACGATCTTGCTGGTAGTGTTGCCCCGTACGATCGAGTCGTCGACAACAACAAGCCGCTTGCCCTTGATCAGCTCCGGCAAGGGATTCAGCTTGACCCGGATGCCATGCTGCCGCAGGTCCTGGTCCGGCTGGATGAAGGTCCGGCCCACGTAACGGTTCTTGATCAGGCCCTCACCATACGGGATGCCGCTGGCGCGCGCAAAACCGATCGCCGCCGGCGTGCCGGTATCGGGAATCGGGATAACCATGTCGGCGTCGGCGGGAAACTCCCGCGCCAGCTCCTCTCCCATCCGGTTGCGGATGCGGGAAACCGTCTGGCCCTCGATGACCGAATCGGGCCGGGCGAAGTAAATAAATTCAAAAATGCAAAGACCCTGCTCACGGGCGGGCGGCACTATCTGCCTGATCTCGATGTGGCCGGGTGTGAGCGCGACCATCTGCCCCGGCTTGACCTCCCGCACGAACTCGGCGCCGACGATGTCCAGGCCGCAGCTTTCGGAGGCGAGCACGTAGTTGCCATCCTCCAGGCGGCCGATCGCCAGCGGCCGCACGCCCCAGGGATCGCGGAAGCCGAGGACGATACCCTGGCTCAGCAGGACTACTGAAAATGCCCCCTTGATCTTGGGCACGATGGCGGCGACGGCGTCGCGGATGTCCTCCTCGCCGTTGGTGGCGATGATCGCCGCCAGCAGCTCGCTGTCACTGGTAGTGGTAAGCTTGATGTCATGGCCGGCAAGCATCTCCCTGAGCTCTGAAGTATTGACAATGTTGCCGTTATGTGCCAGCGCCACCGTGTGGCCGTTGCGGATATGGCAGACCGGTTGCGCGTTGCACCAGCGGGTGGAGCCGGTGGTGGAATAGCGGACGTGGCCGATGGCCGACTGGCCCGACAGTCCTTTGAGGGTCTCCTCCTTAAAAACCTGCGAAACCAGCCCCATCTCCTTGAACACGGTGATGTGATTATTGTCAGAAACGGCGATGCCGGCGCTTTCCTGGCCCCGATGCTGCAATGCGAACAGCGAGAAAAAAGCAAGGCGGCTGACATCACGCCCGGGGGCGCTTAAGCCGACGATGCCGCAGGCTTCCTCAGGTTTGTCATGTTCCAGATAATCCATAATCCCTTTTTACCCGGCAACTACTTTTTCCAGCGACTCCCGCCACACCTGAGCGGCTTCAGCAACCGGGGTGTCGATGACATCCTTGCCGCCGGCGCTGACCCGGATGCGGTTGCCGCCCACCCGGCCGATTCTTTTGACCGGGACGCCGGCGCCGTTGATGCGCTCCAGACGCTCCAGGTCCGCTTCCGCTGCCGTTACCACAACCAGTTCCGGCGCCTCGCCGAACAGCGCCACGTCCGGACGCAGGCCGGCTTCCAGCTCGACCGCGACGCCGACGCCGCCTTCGATCGCTGACTCGGCCAGGCAACAGGCCAGGCCGCCATCACTGACGTCATGCGCGCTTTTTGCTATCCCCTCAAGAATAGCGCCTCTGACGAGCGTTTGCAGCTTTTTTTCCTGATTCAGGTCAACGTCGGGGATGCGGCCGGCCACCTCGCCGTGAATGCGAAGCTGGTATTCAGAGCCATCAACCGCCGGGCGACCGCCGCCCAGGAGCAGCACCGCGTCGCCCTCGTCCTTGAAGCCATGGGTCATAATCTGTCCCGTATCTTCTACCAAGCCCATCATGCCTACCACCGGGTTCGGATAGACCGCCTTGCCGAAACTTTCGTTGTAAAAACTGACGTTGCCGCCGGTGACCGGCGTCTCCAGCTCCCGGCAGGCTTCGGCCATTCCCTCAACCGCCTCCTGGAACTGATGATAGATCTCGCCCTTCTCTGGATTGCCAAAATTAAGGCAGTTGGTCACCGCCAGCGGCCTGGCGCCGGCGCAGGAAAGATTGCGCGCCGCCTCGGCAACAACCAAGCGGGCGCCGCGGCGCGGGTCAAGATAGCAGCGCCGGCCGTTGCCGTCAGTGACCAGCGCCACGCCCCGGCGGCTACCCTTGATCCTGATGACAGCGGCCTCCCCCCCCGGCCAGAGGGCGTTATTTGTCTGCACCATGTGGTCGTACTGCCGGTAAACCCAGCGCCGGGAACAGATGTTGGGAGAAGCAAGCAGTTCAAGCAGAGCGGCGTCAAGATCCCCGGGAAGGGGGTAGTGATCATCGGCCAGGGCGACGTCCGCCTCATGAGGCGGACGCACAGGCGTGATGCAATATGTCGGCGCCTCATCAACGAGGGCCTTTACCGGCATGTCGCCGATCATCTCGTCGCCGTCAAAGATGCGCAGGCGGCCGTTGCCGGTGACCGTGCCGATGACGGTTGCGTCCAGATCCCACTTGGCGCAGACGGCCATGACCCCGGCCTCATTCACCGGCGTGACGCAGGCGAGCATCCGCTCCTGCGATTCGGAGATCATGATTTCAAACGGTTCCATCCCGGATTCCCGCAGCGGCACTCTGGCGATGTTCATATCGATGCCGGAGCCGCCCTTGCTGGCCATCTCGCTGGCAGAGCTGGAAAGACCGCCGGCGCCGAGGTCCTGCAGCCCGACCAGCAGCCCCCGGTCACGCATCTCCAGGCACGCCTCCAGCAGCTTCTTTTCCGTGAACGGATCGCCCACCTGAACGGTGGGGCGCTTCTCCTCGGCGGTCTCGTCAAATTCCGCCGAGGCCAGGATGCTGGCGCCGCCGATGCCGTCGCGGCCGGTGGTGGAACCGAACAGAATCACAAGGTTGCCCTCACCGCTGGCCGACGCCTTTAAAATCTTGTCGTGCTCGACCATGCCGACGCACGTGACATTGACAAGGCAGTTGTCTTCGTAGGCGTCTTCAAAGTGGAGCTCGCCGCCGATGGTGGGGATGCCCATGCAGTTACCGTAAGAGGCAACACCGGCGACCACCCCGTCGAGCAGGAATTTCTGCCTTGCCTTCTCCAGCGAGCCGAAATGGAGCGTGTCGAGGCAGGCGACCGGCCGCGCCCCCATGGCGAAGATGTCCCGGACGATGCCGCCGATGCCGGTGGCGGCGCCCTGGAACGGCTCGATCGCCGACGGATGGTTGTGGCTCTCGATCTTCATCGCGATGGCGAGCCCTTCCCCGATTATCAATGATGCCGGCGTTCTCCCCCGGACCCTGCAGGATGCGCTCGCCGCTGGTGGGCAGGTTTTTCAGGAGCGGCCGCGAGTGCTTGTAGCCGCAATGCTCGCTCCACATCAGCGAGAAGATGGCCAGCTCCAGGTAATTGGGCTCGCGCCCCAGGCGGGAACAGATGTCGTCGTATTCCCTGGCCTTGAGGCCGAGCAGCTCGTAGGCGGGTTTATCAGTCATGTAAATCATCAGTTTCTAGTTTCTGGAAAAGCCAAATCTTGAATTCCGATCTTCAACTCCTGGTCCAGTTCCGGGCCATTTCTTCCTGAAACCAGAAACTAGAGACCAGAGACTGTATTTATGACCGATTCGAACACCCCGCGGCCGCCGACGCCGCCGACAAGCGGGTCGCAAACGCGCTCCGGATGCGGCATCAGACCGAAGACATTGCCCTTGCGGTTGCAGATGCCGGCGATGTTACCCTGCGACCCGTTCGGGTTCGCTTCTCCGGTTATCTCGCCGCTCTCATTCGCGTAACGGACAACTATCTGCTGGTTTGCCTCCAGCTCGGACAGACCGGCCTCATCAATAAAATAATTTCCCTCCATGTGCGCGATGGGAACCTGGATCACCTGGCCCTCGCGGTAGCGGTGTGTAAACGGCGTTGCCGCGTTCTCCACCCGCAGGTTGACCAGCTGGCAGACAAATTTAAGTCCTTCGTTGCGGTGCATGGCGCCGGGGAGCAACCCGGCTTCCAGCAGGATCTGAAAGCCGTTGCAAATGCCGATCACCAGGCCGCCATCCTCAGCAAAGCGCCGGACGGCCGTCATGATCGGAGAAAAACGCGCGATGGCGCCGCAGCGCAGGTAGTCGCCGTAAGAGAAACCGCCGGGAAGGATGACGCAGTCAAGGCCGTCCAGCTCCTCGTCCTTGTGCCACAGGTAACGGGCTTCAGCGCCGGTAAATGTGCTCACGGCGTCGTAGCTGTCAGCGTCGCAGTTGGAGCCGGGAAAGACAACGACCCCGAAGCGGACGGCATGAACATCTGTATGGATCTGTGGGGAGGCAGTCAAGATTAATTAATCGGGCACGAGCTCGAACCGGTAATCCTCGATGATCGGATTTGCCAGCAGTTTATGGCACATTTTATCCATTTCCTCACCCGCGCCTTCGCCGTCAGGCAGCTCCAGCTCGATATATTTGCCGACGCGGACGCCTCCCACTCCCTCGAAGCCGAGCGCCGGCAGCGCCCGCTCGATGGCGACGCCCTGGGGATCCAAAATTCCCTGCTTGGGTGTGATATATACTTTGGCCTTCATTTCTTCTTCTCCAGTTTTCAGTTGCTAGTTTTTAGTTTCCGGATTTTTTGTTTCGGCATCGCATCTCATAACTAGAAACTAGAAACTCGAAACCAGAAACATCATTTTTCGACTCGCTTCAGCATTTCCGCATACGCCTCTTCCACGTCGCCCAGATCGCGGCGGAAGCGGTCTTTGTCCAGTTTCTTTTTTGTGCTAGCGTCCCAAAAGCGGCAGGTGTCGGGGCTGATCTCGTCTCCGAGAACGATGTTGCCATCTCCATCTTTACCAAATTCAAGTTTGAAATCAACGAGCATCACGCCCCGGTCGGCGAAAAACTTTGACAGAATGGCGTTGATCTCAAGCACCAGGCGTTTGACCTCCGCCAGCTCCTCCCGGCCGACCAGGTCCAGCTCCCGGATGTGCGCTTCGGCAACCATCGGGTCGCCCAGAGAATCATCCTTGAGGAAAAACTCCAGCAGCGGCTCTTTCAGCCTGGCGCCTTCCTCGAAGCCGAGCCGCTTGCAGATGCTGCCGGCGGCGTAGTTGCGCACCACCACTTCGACCGGATACATGACAAGCTTCTTGCACAGCAGGGTGTCATCGAAGATCTGATCCACCAGCTGCGTGGCGATGCCGTTCTCTTCCAGCAGTTTAAAAAGGATCGCTGAGATCCTGGCGTTGCGGACACCCTTGCGGGCGATCTGCCCCTTTTTCTTGCCGTCAAAAGCAGTGGCATCATCCTTGAACTGCTGCGCCACCTCTTCCGGCTTCTCAGTGGCCCAGACTATCTTTGCTTTGCCTTCATAAATCTTGTTTCTGTTAGTCATTTTCTCATCCTCATCAGGTCTCCGTTACCAGATCCCGGTTTCCAGGTTTCCGGCAGCGCCAGTTTATAAACTGGCAACCAGGAACTATGCTTTAAGTCCTTCGAGCCGCTCGAACACAACGTGGATATTCGCAAGGTAGCGGGAAGGGTCGAAGCAGCTTTCCAGCTCGGCTTCGGTGAGAGACGCCCTGACAGTTTCATCTGCAAGCAATAACTCTTTAAAGCTGGTCTTTTCCTCCCAGGCCTTCATGGCGCAAGCCTGGACGGCGGCGTAGGCCTCCTCGCGGGAGAGCCCCTTGTCAATTAATTTTAACAGAACTGATTGGGAGAAGACCAATCCGTAGCTGGCCCAGAGATTGGCGAGCATCCGCTCAGGATAGACCATCAGGTGCTCCATTACAT
>JAMDDD010000034.1 GCA_023489275.1 Actinomycetota bacterium | reverse complement strand
TGAGTAAGAAGATTGCCGCCGGTGCCCAGGCGGTTGTTCTGGACGTAAAGGTGGGGCGTGGGGCCTTTTTCAAGAACCGGGGACAGGCTCATGGTGTCGCGCATTTGATGCGGGAGATCGGCGCCGCCCGCGGCCTGAAAGTGGCGCCGGTAATGACGGCGATGGACCAACCGCTGGGATACGCAGTTGGCAACTCGCTCGAGGTTCTCGAAGCCGTGGAGACCCTGCGGGGAAAGGGGCCCGCCGACCTGGTAACGGTGGTGACAGAGCTGGCAGCCAACCTGCTCAGCCTTTCCGGGCTTGACTGGGACATAAATGAGGCGAGACTGGAAGCGCGCCGGATGATTGACGGCGGCCTGGCCTTGGGGAAATTCAGGGAATGGATCGAGGCCCAGGGCGGAGATGCTTCATTTATCGATAACCCTCAGGCGCTGGAGGCGGCGCCGGTGCGACTTCCGGTCCGGGCCGGTACCACTGGATACATCGGGGTGCTCGATGCCCTGGCGATCGGCGAGGCGGCGCTGGCGCTCGGCGCCGGCCGATTGCGCCGGGAGGACAGAATCGACCACGCGGCCGGAATCATTCTCGGCGCCAAGATTGGCGACTTCGTGGAGCAGGATCAGGAGCTTGCCATAATTCATTGCCGCAGTCGCGCCGACGGGGAAGCCGTCGCGGCCCGGGTTCTGTCCGCGTTTGCCATCGATGACAGGCGGGCGCCGCCGCCGCCTCTGATTCTGGAATGAAAAGGTTCAGCAAGATTATTTGGTAATTGCCAGGGGATTGCCCCGATGGCGCCGGCATTGGCTGCAAAGCATCATTTCTTGCCCTGTAGCGGGCAATTTGGTACTCTCCGAGAGTTCCCGCGAGCCTGATTGTTACTGAAATACAGGTGTTTAAGCGGACTTCCGGCAGCCCTGGACAAGCCCGGCGCCCGCGCATTATCGATTACGAGGGAGGTCTGCCATCAGCATTGAAATTATCTCCCGGCCGGTGGGGCCGCTTCAGGCCAACTTCTATGTTGTGTTTGAGACCGGATCCGGGGCCGCGGCGGTTATCGATCCGGGAGGCGATCCCGAAAAAATTCTGGCGGCGGTCTCCCGAGCCGGAGTGAAGATTGACGCCATCTTTATTTCTCATGGTCATGGAGATCACCTGGGGGCGGCGCCCGAGCTGGCACAGGCTTCCGGCACTCCGATTTACGGCAGCGCCGAGGTGAAAGAGATGCTCGCTGAGCCGGGACGGCATATCCTGTTTCCGGGGATGCCGGAGGTGGCGCCGGCCCGGGTGGACCGCGTACTGTCCGGTGGCGAGAACATTGCGGTTGGGGGAATGGAGGTTCGCGCGATTGCGACTCCCGGCCATTCGCCCGGCTCGCTGACTTATTTTGCCGCGGGCAGCCTTTTTTGCGGTGACCTCCTTTTTCACGGCTCGGTCGGACGCACGGATCTGCCGGGAGGATCGTTTGAAGAGCTGGCGGCGTCGGTAAAAAAGCTGATGCTTGCCTATCCGCCGGAAACCGCCGTGTTCCCCGGTCATGGCAACGCCACCACTCTTGGCGAGGAAAAAGAACATAATCTTTTCCTGACCGAACTGGAATGGTAGATTGCAGGCGCCCAAAGGGACATACGACGTTTTACCGGCCGATCAACCCCTGCGGGAAAAAATATTCGGCGAGGCCCGGCGTATCCTTAATACTGCGGGCTATGGACGCATCTCCACGCCCACGTTCGAGGACACTTCATTATTTGAGCGCGGCGTGGGCGGATCTTCCGATATCGTCCGCAAGGAAATGTACACTTTTGAGGATAAAGGCGGCCGCAGTCTGACCCTCAAGCCGGAAGGCACCGCTCCGGTTGTGCGCGCTTATATCCAGCACGGGATGCACAAGCTGCCGCAGCCGGTGAAACTGTGGTACTACGAGCGCATGTTCCGCTTTGAACGGCCGCAGGCGGGACGCTACCGCGAGCATTACCAGCTCGGGGCGGAAGCGATCGGCTCTGGCGATCCGGCGCTCGACGCCGGGATGATCATGATGATGTCGGAGCTTTACGAGTCACTGGGCGTTCCGGACGTGGAGCTGAGGCTGAGCAGCATGGGTGACGGCAATTGCCGTCCGGCCTATGTGAAGCGGCTGTCCGGCTTTCTTAAGAGCGTTTCGGATCAGCTTTGCGAAGACTGCCGCGAGCGGGCCAGGCTGAACCCGCTCAGGGTTTTTGACTGCAAGCACCGAAGCTGCCAGGCGGCGCTGGCTGACGCGCCAAAATTGATTGACAACCTTTGTCAAGATTGCCAGGTACATTTTGACAGCGTCAGGAAGTTCCTGGAGCCGTTCGGCCGCTCTTACCGCCTCGATGGCACATTGGTGCGCGGCTTTGATTATTACACCCGGACGACGTTTGAGTACGAATGCGCACGCCTGGGGGCACAGAAGGGCATCGGCGGCGGCGGACGATACGACAACCTGGTTGAAGAGCTGGGCGGGCCGTCCACGCCGGCAGCCGGCTTTGGCACCGGCATGGAGCGGATCGTGCTGGCGCTCGAGTCAGCCGGGATCAGCGGCAAACAGCCGGGGGTGGACGTTTTTATGATCAGCTTCGGCGACGATGCTCGTCAGGAGGCGGCCATTATTTTGCACCGGATCCGCGGGTTAGGCCTGATCGCCGACACGGATTACGCCGGGCGCTCGGTCAAGGGGCAGATGAAGCAGGCGAATCGCCTCGGCGCCAGGCTTGCTGTTATTATCGGTGAGGACGAAGTGGCCGCAGGCCGGGCCACGGTGCGCGATATGGAAAGCGGCCGGCAGTCAGCGGTTGCCTTCGCTTCCGTGGCAGAGTGGATCAGGGAACGTTTGGCGTAAACTGAGGGATTATGCGCACTCATTACTGTGGAAAATTGACAAAAGAAGACCGGGACCGCGATGTGACGCTCTGTGGCTGGGTCCACCGCCGCCGCGACCACGGCGGACTGATCTTTATCGACCTGCGGGATGTCAGTGGCCGGGTGCAGATCGTCTTCGACCCGGAGCGCTCGGGTGAGGTTCATCAAACTGGTCACACCCTCCGGCCAGAAGACGTCATCATGGCCAAAGGGGGGGTAGCGCTCCGTTCGCCGGAGACGGTAAATCCGGATTTAACCACAGGTGAGATTGAGGTAAATGTCACCAGCATTGAGATTCTCAACCGGTCTCAGACGCCTCCATTTGGCGTCGAAGAGCGCGGCGAGGTTGATGAAAATCTGAGGCTGACATACCGCTATATCGATCTGCGCCGCGAGGAGATGAGGGACAATCTGCTTCGGCGCCACCGGATAACGCGTATTCTCCGGAAGAGATTCAGTCTCTCATCG
>JAMDDD010000020.1:33980-59802 GCA_023489275.1 Actinomycetota bacterium | reverse complement strand
GCTTTGGCAGCGAAGAGCCGCAGGTGCTGCTCAATCCCGAGATCACGTGGATGTCAGATGAAACCGAAACCGAACCCGAAGGCTGCCTCAGCCTGGCCAGCCTCGCCGTGGATGTGGAGCGCGCTTTAAAAATAAAGGTTACCGGGCAAGACCTCGAGGGCAGCGAGCGCGAACTCGAGCTGGAAGGGCTTGAAGCGAGGATTCTTCAGCACGAGGTCGATCATCTGGGTGGCGTGATGATCCACAACCGCACCACCCGCGAGCAGCGCAAGGACCTGATGGGGCGGCTGAGAAAGACGAAGCTCCCCGGCGAGGTCTAAAGCCTGGACGGCCGGACGGGTTTCATGAAAATAGCCTTTGCCGGCACACCTCGCTTCGGCGCCCTGGTTCTGGACAGCCTCATCCGCTCCCGGCATGAAATAGTCGTCGTATTCACGCAGCCGGACCGTCCGGCCGGGCGCGGCCTGGGACCGCGACAGTCGCCGGTGAAAGAGCTGGCGCTGGCCCGGGAGCTCCGCGTCGAGCAGCCCGTGAACATCAGCTCACCGGAGACGATCGCTCTGCTCGGCGAGCTGGGAGCAGAAGTGCTCACCATAGCTGCTTTTGGACAGATCCTCAAACAGCCATTGCTGGACGCCATCCTTTGCATCAACGTTCATGGCTCGCTGCTGCCCGGTTACCGGGGCGCGGCGCCAGTTGAGCGGGCGATTATGAATGGTGAGGATGAAACGGGTGTTTCGATCATGAAAGTCTTGCTGGCGCTCGATTCCGGTGAGGTTTACCGGCGTCAGAGCGTACCGATCGAGGACGGGGATAACGCCGGCACCATCTACGAGAAACTGGCGCGGGCCGGGGGCGAGGCGCTGGTCGCAACGCTTGACGATCTGGCGGCGGGATGGCTCAGCGGCGAGCCGCAGGATGAATCCCTGGTTACCTATGCGGAGAAGATTACTCCCGCGGACCGCCGCATCGACTGGTCGCGACCGGCGCGCGAGATATTCAACCAGGTGCGGGCCCTGTCACCGCATATCGGCGCTTACACAGCGGTGGGGGAGATGTCACTCAAGATCTGGCGGGTAGGGGTTGTTAGCCCGGATGTGGAGGGTTCACAATCAGGGGGGCCGGGCGATGTTGTCATTAGCGGGCAGCGCCTGTTTGTCCAATGCAGCGACGGTTTCCTGGGGCTGCTGGAAGTCCAGCCGCCAGGCAAACGGCGCATGAGCGGAGCGGAATTTCTGCAGGGATACCGGCGGCAGGTAGAGGCCGCCCACCGGTTTCGTTAACGCGATTATCTTGTTCGCTCGGGAATGGTGTCATCCCTTCGCTACGCTCAGGGCCGCTCAGGGCAGGCTCTGAAGCCAAGCTGGAGGATCTGGTTCAAAAACATTATTCACCACCGCCGCTGGCTCAGCATGACCTGTCTCTGATACCTTTAATGGCTTGGTTGATAAAAGCTCTGTAACGTTTAGTGATAAAATAAATCTTTGATTGGATTGTCGTTTTTTACTGTCCACCATCAACCATCCATCATCTGTTTTTTTCGGGGCGTGGCGCAGCTTGGTAGCGCGCTTGCTTTGGGAGCAAGAGGTCCCCGGTTCAAATCCGGGCGCCCCGACCAGACTTGACTTATTCAAACCATCACCTGAAAAATCTGGCTTTAGGAACTGCCAGCTTATTGTCCGGGTACCTCATTTAAATACCCGTTGGAAAGCACCCGTTGGAAAGCACCCGTTGGAAAGCTACGACCGGGCTACCGGCGTTAACCTCCACCGGACCGCCTAGGGTTCCGGGAAATGTTGGCATAACGTCGACCTGCGCCTGCTGCCCCGGCGCTGTTTCATAGCGCATCACCGCTCTTTGCTCGGCCGCAGCCCTGAGCGGATGCATATACGCCTGAGGATGGTCTGTCCGCCGCCGTAGCCCCGGGCGCGGATCTCCCGGTGCATCTTTGCCGCGCTGGTCATGCCGGCGTCCATTCGGCTGTCGATGTATTCCTTGTACGGATCGAGTTTCGATTCCGCCGGCACGCGGGGCTTGTAGGCTGGCTGCTTTGGCGCGCTGATCGCCTTGCGCACCGTCTTGCGGTCGCGGCCTGTTCTTCTGGCGATCTCTGAGATTGTCAGTCCTTCCCGAAAAAGCTGTCTGATCATGAACCATTCATCTCCCTGAATCACTGGCAACCTCCTTGGATTGGTTTGAATACAATCCTAGGGCCGCCTCTGGTTAGAAGTGAACGGGTGGGGAATTTTCAACCGATGATTTTGGGGATTTTACGACCGATGGCGACAAAACATCTGTGACGGGCTTTGCTCCCCGAGACAGCAAATGGATGTCTGGTCGCATCTGTGATGCTGACCTAAAAAGTCTATTTGAAAGACGGCATGATTCTTCAAACGCGTGAGTAACGCTTAAACTGGAGGAAATCGCCGTCTTCCTTGACAGGAACTTATCATGGATGTCCAGATTTTCCCGACCAGCTCTCTTCACAGAATTTAAAAGCTGGCAAGAGTTTTTAACGTTCTTTTTCTAGGAGCGCCAGAAACTGAGCGGGCTTCAGGATTCTGATGCCCTTATATTCCTTAAGATCGAGCAGATGGGCGTCGCCGGAAACGAGGTAATCAGCCATGGTTTTAATAGCGCATTCGAGGATGCGATTATCCGGTTCATCAGAGACAACCGATATTTTAGTCTTCGGCTCGACTACATCGGCAGCTTCGATAATGCTGGCTACCGCATCGGCGATCTCGTCTCTTGTAAATTGAAACTTGTCTGAGGCCAGGACCCTGACTGTTTCCTTGAGGATATCATTCGAAGTGTAAAGCTTAAATTGCCGGTGTGGGCTCCAGGAGAGCCGAAAGAGAATTTCCAGTTTGCCGCCAAAAGCGGCGGCTGATACATAGATATTGGTATCAAAAACGGCTTTATACACCCCTGACCTCGTGAATCAGCTTATCGATGTCTTCTTCCGATGTTATGCCCAGGCGTTTTGCTGCCCGTGTGCCAGCACGCCTTACGTTCTGCCAGCGTCTTTCCTGCTGCATCTCTTCATAGAGCGTGAACATGTCCCTGAATAGCTGGCTCTTACTCTTCTTTTCAATTGTTGCCAGTCGCTCCACCTCTTTCACCATTTCGGGCGGTAGAGAGACGGACATTGTTTTAGTGGTTCTTCCCAACATAATCACCCCCTGTAATTACAATTATTGCTCGGTATTAACGAGTGTTATCCATAATTTAGTCCCATTTCAAACATCTGTCAATGGTTTTATTGCCAATTATCTGACGCTCCTGTGGAAAAGATGCGGACCGCCCCAGTAATAGTGGCCGGAGAGGCTCTCAGCTGAAGTATGACCCGGGTAGGTGTCAAAATAGGTGTCAAATAGGGAAATTCGAGACTGCAGCCTAGCGCGCAATCTCTACAAACTGCCTTGTTTGCAGGCTAAATAGCTGGTACGCCCGACAGGAATCGAACCTGTAACCTTGGGATTAAGAGTCCCCTGCTCTGCCAATTGAGCTACGGGCGCATTTGTGATGTATTATTGGAGTCGCCTGAACTTCCAATAGCCCGCCGGACGGACCGAGAAGATAGTCTAGCATACCCGCTCAGCGCTGGTGAAATCGTTAAACAGATAATGGATCCTGGAAATTTGGATTCTGAATAAATCAAAATCTTGCCTCTTTTACATCCAACGACATACCAAAGTCCTTAATCCAGAATTCCAAATTCGCCATTTATGCAGTTGCGATGATTGCATAGACGATAAACGCCGCATACCAGAGACCGCCCAGCAGCAGCATCCACCAGGCCACCTTTTTCATCAACTGGGTCCAGGCCAGCAACAACCCGCCGGCGCCGAGCGCCAGAACAGCGCTGACAAGAGGAACACCACTTAACCTCCAGTCTGTCAAAATCAGCCCCACCGACACCGGAAACGTGCTCTGAAAGACCATCGCCCCGGTGATGTTTCCGAGGGCGAGCGCATCTTTTCCGGAGCGGATCCACAGGACGCTGTTGAATTTTTCCGGCAGCTCCGTGGCTACGGGAGTGATTAGCAACGACATTAACAGCGCGGACAGGCCCAGGTAGCCGGCGACCCCATCAACCGCAGACACAAACAGCCGCGCCCCGATAATAATGGCCGCCAGCGATACAATGATCTGCAGAACGATCCGTCGCAGGTGCGGCGATGCCGGAAGATGGTTTGAGTGGAAATAAAGCGCTTTCGTCTCGCCCTCAAGGTCACCTTCCGTTTTGAGGATAATCACCGCGTAAACTGCGTAGCAAAGCATGAGGAGGGGAACAAGCGCCAGGTTGAGCGCCCTTTGATGCAGCAGGCCGGCGGCGACCGCCATCAGGTACAGCACCAGGAAAAAGCCGAGATCGCGGCCAATTAGCCTGTGATCCACGGCTGGGTTGAGCGGCCGCCCCTTTCTTAAACGAAAGACCAGCAGGGCGGAGCCGCTGACGAACATCGCCAGCGTGGAAAGCATGAACGGAGCGCCCAGAATGGCGCCGATCCCGATCTCCTTGCCATGTGAATTGCCAGTGAGCAGGATCGCCACCAGCGGCACTACGGTTTCCGGCAGCGCCGTCCCGATCGCCGCCAGAATGCTGCCCACTGCTCCTTCTCCCAGGCCGCGCTTCTTGCCAAACCATTCGATACCATTGGTGAAGCCTTCACAGCCGGCAAGAATAATGATGAAGCTGATGGCAAGCAGTAAAACGGTCACAGTGCTCCTTGAGCGGCAAGGTGCATATTATATAGCATCGATTCGGCCCGCGTCCGGTTTGAAAACTGGCTCGGACAGTCGATAGTCAGTATATTGCGAATATATGTTTAAATTGCCAGGGTAAGACCGGACTGAATTATGAAAACTCACATCCATGAACATCAGCGCAGCAGCAAGCTGGGAGCGGCGCTTGTTTCGATGCTCGTCAACCTGTTTTTGATCGCACTGAAGGTGATTGTCGGCGTGCTGACGGGCAGTATTGGCATCCTCGCCGAGGCGGCCCACTCGCTGCTTGATCTGGTCGCCAGTTTACTGGCCTTTCTCGGAATCCACTGGGCAGACCGGCCGGCTGATTCCAGTCACGCTTTCGGTCATGAAAAATTTGAAAATCTAAGCAGCGGCCTGCAAATGTTGATGCTGGGGGGTACTTGTGCTGTCATTCTTTATGAAGCCATCAAAAGGATGGTTACCGGCTTCACAATTGACGTTACCTGGTATGCCTTGGCAGTGATGGCCATCGCCGTTGCGCTTGACTTTTTCATCAGCCGCTATCTGCACCAGACAGCGCATCACGCCGGCGGCAGCGTCGCCCTGGAGGCGGACGCGCTTCATTTTATCTCTGATATGTGGGGGGCGGTGGCGGTGATTGCCGGGCTGGCGCTGGCAAGAGCCGGCTTAAGAATCGCCGATCCGGTCGCTGCGATCATCGTTGCCCTCGTAATCGGGGGCACCGCCGTAAAATCAGGGCTAAAGACCACTGCCATCCTGATGGATCAAAGCCCGGAGCAGGCAACGCTTGATCGTGTCGGGCAGATTGTCAAAAACCATCCGGAAATCATTAATTTCCACACGCTTCGGGCGCGCCAGGCTGGCAGCAGGGTGTTGCTGGATGTTTGCATTGAGCTGGACGAAAACACCGGGCTCGGCAGGGCGCACCAGATCTCGCATGAAGTCTCGGAGCGGATCAAACAGCAGATACCCGAGGTAGCGGATGCTCTGGTGCACGCCGAGCCTGCCTGCCGGATTGAGCCGCACGATGAGCACAATCACCCGGGGCATTAAAGCAGATGGTGGCTGGCGGGCAACTCTTCAGTTAACCGAATAATGTGGGACTCGGAACGTTGAACTTTGCATCTTGAACTTTGAACCGGCTTTAGATCTTCAGGCTGCGGAAGACGAGCCCGGTGAGGGGCTTCGGATAGAAGTAGGTCGATTTTTGCGGCATCTTCTCGCCGGCGGCTGCCACAGCTTTTATTTCTTCCAACCGGGTGTGGTTGACAAACAAGGCGATTTGCAGGTCTTTATCGTCCGCATTGATCCTCTCCAGCGCGGCTTCGGTTCGCTCCACGAAACTGACGCGGGCTTCCTGGTTAACGCCGCCGGGCCGGATGTCCAGGGCGCCCGAAAGGATCAGTTTGTCCAGCGCGGTGACGTCGAGAGACCGGTAGGCTTCCGAATGCTCATCCGCGGCCGGCAGCATCGGCCGGGGCCGGCGGCCGACGAGCACGTGGCAGCTGTTTTCTGCCGCCAGGTACAGGCCAAATGCATTGCGGCCGGCGTCAATTTCAGCCATCATCCCGATCATCCGGCGCCGCTGTTCCTCTCCCGTCCCGGGAACATCAAGAATGTCAAAATCGGCCCCAAGCAGCTCGAGGGCGCCGCCGGCGGTTTTTTCTGCCAGGCCGGAGACAAACCGGTGGATCGGGAGCACCGAGCGGCTGTCGCCATCCATCCCGGCGAGATAAACCATCGTAAAATCGTAAGGCCTGTCCCCGTCCGGGTGCTCCCGGGCCCGGCGTTCGTCCCGGTAGGCCAGCATCGTTTCATAGCGATGGTGTCCGTCCGCGATTAGAAGGCTGTCCCGTGACAGGGCGGCAGAAATGGCGTCAACCTGATCCGGATCCACCAGGGTCCAGAGGGTGTGCCGCGTGCCCGCTTCGTCCCTGATCGAAATCTCGGGGTCGCCGGCATACCGCTTCGCCTGCCGGACAAGGGAGTCTTCCGGATCAGAATAGAGGCAAAAGATCGGGCTGAGATTGGCCTGGGTGGCTTCAATCAGCCGCAACCGGTCCTCTTTGGGCCCCGGAGCTGTTTCCTCATGCGGCAGGGTCTTTCCTTCAGAAAAATCTGACAGCCTGACAGCGGCAATAAACCCTTCGCGCACGGCCGGGGTCCCGTCTGGAGCCTTGAATTCTTCCCGGAGCAAGTAAAGCGCCGGGGCCGGCTCCGGCACCAGGATTTTTTCGGCCAGCCATTCATCCAGCAAAGCAGCGGCACGAGTGTAGCGGTTATTGGTGTCGTTATCGGTGGTAAGCTCAAGGCCGAAGTCGAGGTGGATGGCGTTATCGGGATGTTTTTTGTGGTAGCGCCGCTGCTCTGACCGGCTGATGATGTCGTAAGGGGGGCAAACAACCAGGGAAAGGTCCGGCACCAGGGTCTGGTTATAGCGCAGCCCGCGGAAAGGAAAAACTTCGGTCGTCACTTGTCCCTGTAACTTTTCTATATCGTTTTGTAATTGCCGAGTGCCAAATGCCGCGCTGTCAAACGTATCGCATTGGTTTCATTGAATTCCTGTTCAACCTTATCACAAGTTTGGCCGTCACGACGCGCGCCAATCTGCATTGGCGGATGACGCCGCAGACGACGGCGCCCGGGATGCGGTTTCGGCCGGGAAAGGATGTGGTAAACGGGAGGAGACTCCCGTTTTTTGCTGAACCTGCGGCTGGCCGGAATAGCCTCAAGTTATGCGGTCTTTGTGTTTCGTTCTGATTAGTGAGGTGAGACTTTGAAACAAAAGGAAGAGCAAGAAATGAAAGATGAACCTGCCGCCGGCGCTGTTTCCGGTGAAGCAAGCGCCGGCGGGCCGGGCGAAGAGCGCGCCGATGTTCCGGCCGGTGGCGGCGCCCTGTCCGGATATTATCGTGAGGAGTTCGGCCGGGTGGCCCGCTTCTATGATTTTGCCGTGGGCCAGCTTTTTCGATCGGTGGGGGGCGAGGTCATGTTCCGCTGCGGCATCGTCGCGGCGGCGAGGGTGGAGCCCGGGCACCGCGTGCTGGATGTCGCCTGCGGCACCGGCACCCTGGCGCAACTCCTGGCGGAGAGCGCCGGTCCGGAGGGCAGCGTCGTGGGGATCGACTTGTCCGAGCGGATGCTTAAAGTCGCCCGGCGCAAAGCGGCGGCCGCCGGTCTGCAGCCTCTCCGGCTCGAGTACGTTGAGGCCAACGCCGAATCGCTGCCTTTTGACGACGGCAGCTTCGACCGCATCACAGCCTCGCTGGCGATTCATGAACTTAACCGGCGCGGCCGGGAGAACGCAATGGCGGAGATGCACCGGGTGCTCAAAAAACGCGGGTTGGCGGTGATCGCCGACATGCGGCCTCCCGATACAAGGCTGACAAAAATCGGGATGAGAGTAGAGAAGCTGGCAGAGACTGATACTCTGACCGACATGTTGACTGACGGACTGTTTCGCGAGATGGGCCGGGCCGGATTTTTCGATCGCCGGCGCCGGATCGTGGGAAAAGGATTCTTTGAGATTCTGGTCGGGAGGCGGTAGCCTCTCAGACCATTTGGCGGTTGTTGTCTTGCAGATGTTAGGCGCGGCCAGTTTTCTTAATCTCCAGGGCCATCCGGTAGGCCTGGTTGCGGGATATTCCGGCCAGGGAAACAACGATGCCCGCGGCCTGGCGGGCAGAAAGCCCGGCGGCAAGCATCTGTGACAGAGGTTCCTTGATTTGGGCCAGGCGGCCATCTGCTTTTTTCTCTTCCGGGGCGATTTCCGGCACGGCTCCCGCAAAGACAAGCACAATTTCACCTTTGACCGCATCCGGGGTGCCCGCTGCCAGACTTGTGGCCGTTCCTCTGGTAACCTCCTCAAATTTCTTGGAAAGTTCGCGGCAGACGGCGATTTTTCTGTCTCCGAGGATGGCCGCCGCGGCAGTCAGGGTAGCTTTCAGGCGCCGGGGCGATTCAAAGGCCACGCAGGTGCGCGGCTCGGCGCCGATTTGCATCAGCGCCTGTTCCCGCTCTTTTGGCTTGCGCGGCAGGTATCCCCAGAAAAGGAAAGAATCGGTCGGGAGGCCGGATGAAACCAGCGCCGTCAGGGTGGCCGACGGCCCCGGCAACACCCGCACCGGCAGGTCTTTAGCCAGCGCCGTTTTGATGAGTCGATAGCCGGGGTCGCAGACGCCGGGCATGCCAGCATCAGAGACCAGGGCGATCGTTTCACCACGCTCAAGCTGACTTATCAAGGCGGGCAGCCGTTTCAGCTCATTGTGCTCGAAGAAGCTTACCAGAGGCTTGCTAATCTGGTAATGGGCCAGCAGCTTCCGGGTGCGGCGGGTGTCCTCCGCCGCCACCAGATCGGCGCTCCTGAGCACCTCGAGCACCCGCAGGGTGATATCACCCAGGTTGCCGATCGGTGTGGGGCAGACATAAAGCATAAAACTCGTTCAGGCTTGTTTGTGGCCGGCATCAGCGCCGGCTGATTTAGCCTTCGATGATGGCCTCGTTGGGGCACACTTCACTGCAGGAACCGCAATCGGTGCACTCACTGGCATCGATGACAAAGATGTCATCTCCTTCGGATATGGCTTCAACTGGGCATTCGTCCATGCAAACGCCACAGGCGAGACATTCTTCAGTAATTTCAAAAGCCATTTTTTAAACATCCTCCTGTCTTATATTTCACAGCGCCGGAGCGCGTTATTCGTTGCTATTCTCTTTATGCCCTTCAACATCATCTTTGTCAAGTTTGACCAGGTCGTAATCGCGTGTTCCCAGACCGAGCCGCTCGCCATGGGCCAGCTGGGCGGTGGCGTCAATGCCGTGATGGATGGAGCCAAACTTGTCGCCGCTGGCAAGATCTTTCTCGCCCAGGGCGCCCCCGGGGATGCCGAGAGCGGCGTTGACCATGTCGAGAGCCGCCGCATCCGCGGCTATCGGGTCCAGGGACGCGGCGATGCCGATATCCGGCACGATAGCGCTGTCGTTCCAGCCGAGGCAGTCGCAGTCGGGGGTGACGCCCATAATGTAATTGATGGCGGCAAATTTCCCCT
Organism: Actinomycetota bacterium; assembly: GCA_023489275.1. GTDB lineage: Bacteria > Actinomycetota > Thermoleophilia > BMS3ABIN01 > BMS3ABIN01 > JACWAD01. The sequence continues at coordinate 50,017 of JAMDDD010000020.1, read as the reverse complement.
CCTTGCCGGCCAGGACACCGGCCATGTACTCGGCCGTCTTTTCCTGGACGATCCGCGGATCGGATTTCCAGACAACACTGATTGCGCCCGTAAAGCAGGTGGCGACGCACTCGCCGCAGCCGATGCAGGCCTCGTCGTCGATCAGCGCCACTTTGTGGCCGGCCGCCTCCGAGCCTTCAACCAGCGTGATGGCGCCCTCGGGGCACCATTTCCGGCAGCGGGCGCAAGCGTCACACAGTTCCTGGTTGACTTCAGGATGGACATCCGAGTGCATCATTTGCTTGCCCGGCCGGGCGCCGAATCCCATGCCCATATTCTTGATGGTGCCGCCAAAGCCGCAAACCATGTGTCCCTTGAAATGGGCCAGCGAGATAATGGCGTCGGCGTCGAGGGGAACGGAAGAGATTTTTACTTCGCGGAAATGAGCGCCATCCACCGGGACGGATCTGTAGTCATGCCCCAGCAGGCCGTCGGCGATGACGATCGGAGCGCCGGTAACCTCGTAACCAAACCCGTTTTCCAGAGCGGTAATCAGATGGTCCCGGGAATTATGACGCCCGCCCGCGTAGAGCGTGTTGGCGTCGGTAAGAAACGGACGGCCTCCCAGCCGCTTGATTTCATCGACGACGACCCGCACGTATTGCGGCCTCAGATAATTGAAGTTGCCCCGTTCGCCAAAGCTGAGCTTGATGGCGACCAGGTCGCCGCCGGCAACAACCCGGTTCAGACTGAGGTTTTTCAGCAGCCGCTGGTATTTGGTGAGGTTGCGCTCGCGGCTGTCGGCACGGCTGGAGATGAAGTAAACTTTTGACATAAACCCAAGTTTCTGATTTCGAGTTTTTAGTTTCCCGTGAAAATATTCTGGTGGACAACCGGCAGCCAGCAACTGGCAACTGGCAACTATCCTTTAATGTATAACAAAACCAAAATTTCGTTAAACGTTAAATGTTGTCTAGAGCCAGGCAGGCCGCGCCGAGCACGCCGGCTTCCGGACCAAACCTGGCGGTGACGACCTTGACTACGTCACGGCTGGGCCGGAGTCCTCTGCCATGGAGGTATTTAAGCGCCGGTTTCAGAATCGCGTCTCCCGCCTGCATCACGCCGCCGCCGAGAACGAAAACCTCGGGATTAAAGACATTGATGAGGCCGGTGATCCCAACGCCGATGTAGAAACCGATTTTTTCCAGCACCGCCGCTGCCGCCGCGTCTCCCGCAGCCGCGAGTTTCGATACCAGGGCGCCGTCAGGAATGCTGCCGGCGGCTACGGCCTGACCCAGGCGCGAATCAGGTTGTGCCTGGGCTGCTTCCCGGGCGTAACGGATAAGCGCGGTCCCGGAAGCCATTGTCTCAAAACAGCCGTTGTTGGGACAAGCCCCCTGGCAGGGCGGGCCATTGACATCTATGACGATATGTCCAAGTTCGGCGCCGCTGCCGACGGCGCCGCGGTAGATCTTTCCGTCGATGATAACACCGCCGCCGATGCCGGTGCCTACCGTAATCATCAGCGCATCCCTGGCTTCCCGGGCGCTCCCGGCGCGCAGCTCCGCGAGCGCCGCCAGGTTGGCATCATTGTCAATAAGAACGGGAAGACCCAGTTTTTTCCGCATGTAAGCAACTATGTCAAAATCCGACAGCGGGATATTGACCGACATCACCGCCCGGCCCCGGGTCTGGTCGATCATGGAGGGAAAGCCGATGCCCACGGCGGCCACCGTCCCCGTTGAGCGGCGTCTGAGTTCCTCAACCGCATTGACGATGCTGTCCAGCAGCCCGTTCTGGCTGGAGGTGACGGTTTTGTTCTCGATGCCGTCGATCACCTCGAGGCGTCCATTTACGATGCCGGCAGCGGTTTTTGTGCCGCCGACATCAACGCCAATCACCAGTTTTTCGGGTTTGGAAACCATAAGCAAGCCGGGCGAGTTTACCTAATTGGAGTCCTTGTTTCAATACAGTCCACGGTTCTGTCCGGTTAATTTATCCAAAATCCGGCATCCAGAATCCAGTATCTGTTTTACGAATTGAATCAGGAGGTCAGGAATGGTAAAAATAATGGAATAAATTAGCGTAAATTTGTTTTGTCTGGACGGATGTACACGCTTGATCGAAAAAGGTTTTTTGTATCCGTGCGCATCCAGAAAGTTACTTCCAGGAGGAAATTTGGCGGCGACGCTTGTCTGCTCAGCAAATACAGGGATCAGGCTTGGCTGTGGTAACCGGTGCGGCCGGTGCGGCCATTTGATTCTGGACCGCCGTTATCAGAAAGTAGCCGCCGGCAGGAGATTTTTCCCCGACCGGCGCCGGCTGGCGAGCTTTGCTCCCCAGCTCGCCTGGCCGGCTGTGAACGGGCCCGTGGCCGGCGAACCTGGAGCCGGCGGCTATGCCGGGAGGAGGCCGGCGGAGGCGCTGCCGCTCTTTTTGGCTATGGCTCTGGTCGTTTTTAATCTGCTCGACGCCTTTCTGACTTCGCGCGCCCTCTCCATGGGAGTCGCCGAGGCCAATCCGGTGATGGCGGGGCTTTTCAGGCTTAGCATGCCGGTGGCGATGCTGATAAAAACCGTAGCCGTGGCCGGCGGCGTCGTTTGCTTATGGCGATTCTGGAACCTGCGAGTGGCCCGCGTTGGCATGTCCTTCCTGGTTTGCCTCTACGGCGCGGTTATCGTTTATCACCTGACCTTCCAGTTGTTACCACTCCGATAGCGGCCCCGCGCACTTTTGCTCCGGAAATGGTTTATTATCCAGGAGTACCGCTGGATGAAAGTATCGCTGGTCTGATTACATCTTGGAAAACGAGTCAAAACCCCCGAAGCCTTATACCAAATACCGGAGCGCCCGATTCAAGCCGAGTCATCCCCTGAAAAACGGCGAGTCGCCGGAACCGAAGTTTGGCGGCAGCGATGGCGGTTTCCCGGGCGCGCCGCCGGTTAAGCCAAAGCGGCGGCGCCGGTGGGGACGGATCATCCTGATCGCGGTTCTGGTCCTCATCGGGCTGCTCCTGGCGGCCTCCGGTTTTTTTTACTGGCGGCTGAATCAGGCCGTTGACGCCAGCAACGCCAAGGTGCCCGCCGATGCCCGGGCGGCGCTTAAACCGGCGACCGGCGGGCCCGTCAATATCCTCTTTATGGGAAGCGACAAGCGCCCGGGGGAGAATGCCCGCGCCGATACGCTGCTAATCCTCCGGGTCGATGACGCCGGCAAGACGATCTCGCAGCTCTCCATCCCCCGCGACACGCTGGTCGACGTCCCCGGCTACGGACAAGGAAAGATCAATTCCGCCTACGCCTATGGCGGCCCGGCCCTGGAGATGGAGACGATTGAGAAGTTGACCGGAATCCCGATTAATCATTACGTCGAGCTGCAGTTTAGCGGCTTCCCGGCGATCGTCAACGACCTGGGCGGCGTCGACATTAACGTACCCTACACCATCGATTCCAAATACCCCAACGGATACCAGTGGACCCATGTTCACTTTGACCCGGGGCCGCAGCACATGGACGGTGACCGGGCGCTGATCTACGTGCGGGTTCGTTACTCCGACGATGATTTCCACCGGATGGCGCGCCAGCAGCAGTTCATGGAAGCGCTGCAACAGAAAATGACAAGCCCGATGAACATAGTCAAAATGCCGCTGATCGCGCCCGACATCATCGGCAACATGATTACCGATATGTCTACCAATGACCTGCTCCGCCTCGGGTGGGACAAGTTCCGCACTCCGGCGAGCCACAACCACAAGTACGTGCTCGCGGGCGTGCCGCGCAACATCGACGGCCTCTCGTACGTGGTGCTCGACGAGAACGCCAACCAGAAACAGATCAGTGATTTCCTGTCTCCCAGTGGAAGCGGATAAAGTGGATGGCAGGTGGCGGATGGAACCGTGGCCTAAACCCTGTTAAACGAATTTCAGCATCCAGAGTCCGGCGTCAAACGTTCAGGATCCGGGTTTTCATTGGATTTCGATCTGCGGGAAAGTTAAAATGAAACAGGCGGGCGCCAGACAGGGGTATTATTTCCAGCCCGGTTACCGCCTGCCTTGAAATTTTGACTTCCTTCCGATATGCGAATTGGTGTAGATCTCTCAGTCATTCAGTCCACCAAAAGCGGGGTGGACTGGTATACGTACTACATTCTCAAGGAAATGATCGGCCTGCTCGAACCGGACGATCATCTCTACCTTTTTAGCAACCATGAGACCGGCTTTGATCATGAGGTGAAAGGCCGCCCGCAGGTGACCCTGGTGCAAAGCCGCTTTCGCTACCAGGAGCCCTGGCGCCAGCTGCTGTTGCCGCTGCTGCTAAAGAAATACGAGATCGACGCCTGTTTCTTTACCAATTTTGTCCTGTCGATGGCGGCGCCCTGTCCGATGGTGCTCACCATTCATGACCTTTCCTTCAAGCTGTTTCCCCGCACCCATGCGCTGCGCAACGTTCTCTGGGCCCGCAGCCTGGTGCCGGCCTCGATCAGGCGCAGCTGGCGCATTATCTCTCCCTCGAACAACACCAAACTGGATCTGCTCCGGCTGATGAACGTAAGCAACGGAAAGGTGGAGGTGGTCCATGAAGGCGTCTCCAGCCAGTTTAGCCCCGTGGCGGACGCCGGAGACAAAGACGCCCTGGCGCATTACGGGATTGCCAGGCCGTACCTGCTGTTTGTGGGGACGCTGGAGCCGCGCAAGAATCTCAACGTGTTGATCAAGAGCTTTGACAAGATTTCTGATTCCATGCCTGATGTGCACCTGGTGCTGGCCGGGCGCCGGGGCTGGATGGCACAGTCGATATTTGACGAGCTGGAGCGGCGTGATCTGCTGGGCCGGGCGCACATCACCGGATACGTCAAAGACGAATACTTGCCGGCCCTCTACCGCCAGGCGGCGGCACTGATCTATCCTTCCCTTTATGAGGGATTTGGCCTGCCGCCGCTGGAAGCCATGGCTTCCGGAACACCGGTGATCGTCTCCCAGGGGTCGTCGCTGCCGGAAGTGGTCGGCGACGCTGGCATCTACACAAATCCTCTGGATGTTAAGGAACTTGCCGGCGCCATGGAGCGGCTCCTCGGCGACGATGCGCTGGCGGCTTCGCTCTCGGCCAAGGGTCTGGAAAGAGCCGCTCAGTTTAGCTGGAAGAGCGCCGCGGAAAAGACCCTGGATATCCTCCGCAAGGCCGCCGGTGCAGCTCGTTGACCGCAAACCCAGGGCCCGACGGGCGCGGCTGGTTATCCTGGGCGCCTGCCTGACGGTTTTCTTTTCCGCGTTTGAAGTCCTGACGCCGCTGGTCAATTTCGGTATTTTCAACCTTACCACCTCCAAACTGGCGGCCGTTTTCTTCTTCATCACGGTGATTGCCTGGAGCACCGGCAATCTTCGCACTGTCCTTCGGCGCCGGTCACTGGATCTGGCCGTCCTGTTATTTGTCGCCAGCAATCTGATCTCCGTGCCGGCGGCGGCCGACAAGGCCGGGGCGCTAAAATTCGCCCTCAGAATGATTTACGCGGCCGGAGTTTATTTTGGCGTCTCCCGGCTGCCGCGCCGCTTCCGCTCCCATCTCATCATCGGGGGAACAGTCACGGCCGCGGTGTTAATCGTCGCTATCATGGGACTGATGGAGAATTTTTTCATCCCGGTGACGTGGTCCTGGGTGCTGGGCCCCTTCCAGCAGGAACATGCTTCTTTTGGCGCTTTTTACAACGCCCGGATCGCCTCCACGTTGCCGTATCCCACCTCTCTGTCGATGTACCTGGAGCTGACCCTGCCGGTGGCGCTCGTCTTTGGCGTCTGGCTGGCGGAGCGGGCTCCAACTGCCTGGCGGCGCCGGGGCTGGCTGGCGGCGACGATCGCCGGCGCCACAGCCGTGCTGGTGGCCCAGTTGCTGACATTCACGCGCACCAGCATGGTGATGGCGCCGCTGTCACTGTTGCTGGGGTTATTGCTCGCGGCTTTTTTCCACTACGGGCGGCGGGTCTGGATGATGCTGGCGGTTGCGGTGGGGATTTTTTTAATCGCTCTGGGCGGCTCTGTCCTTTTCAGCAACAAGATGGGCGCCAGGCTTGACCTGAAGCAGCAGGCCAATAAATACGGGGCTTCCTACACGCTGAATGCTTTCCCGGCGCAGCTGCGACCAGGCGGGAAAGCCTCGGCCGAGATCAGCATCAAGAACACGGGCACGTTTACCTGGGGGAGGCGCGGGTCAGACGATGAGGTGAGCCTGTTTTTCCGCTGGCTCACCTATCCGGACGGAAAGCAGCAGAACGTTCCCTTCATCATTACTTACCTGCCCCGCAGCGTTCCCCCCGGAGGCACCGTTGACGTTAAGGCAGATTTTAACACCCCCTCCCTGCCGGGAAAGTATGTCCTTCATTTTGATCTGGCGCACATCCATCGGACATGGTTCTCTGCCGCCGGCGTTCCCGAGCTGAAAGTGCCGGTTGAGTTCACGGGGAGCGCGGGCGCGCCATTTGTCATCCCGGCGCCCTCCAGCAACGTCGATGTTCCCGAGCCGGGGGTGGTGGCGACCCCGCGCAGCGCGCTCTGGCGCGCCGCGATCGATATCTGGCGCAGCCATCCCGTCCTCGGGATCGGACCTGACCAGTTCCGGCAAAATTACGCCGGTTATATCCACGTGACCCCGGATGACCGCATCCGGACCCACAACATTTTTCTGGAAGCTCTGGTAAATACGGGCCTGATCGGCCTGCTGGCCATGATTTACCTGCTGGGGGCAGCCGCCTGGGTGCTGTTCAGGCTGATCCGGAACCGGCAGGCGGACCGGTCTTACCGGCTGTTCGCCATAGCCATCATGATCGGCCTGCTGGCCTACGCCGGGCACGGCATGCTTGATTACTTCCTGTGGCAGACGGGGATTTCGTTCCTTTTCTTCGCCCTGCTGGGGCTGGCGGCGTGGATGGACAAAACCAGTTCCTGGTCTTGAATTGCCAGTTTCCAATTTCCGTTGTCGCTGCTTTCACAAGAAACCAGAAACTATAAACTTGAAACAGACGTTTTTAGTATCTCCAGCGTTTTCTTCGCTGTCTTTTCCCAGGTGAACTGAGCCGCCCGTTTTTTCCCCCGTTCGATCAGCAGATTGCGGGTGCCGGAATCCGCGGCGATGAGTTCCATGCCGGCGGCGATCTCTTCCGGACTCTCCGGGTCGATGAGTACCGCCGCGTGGCCCGCCACCTCCGGCAGCGAGGACCGGTTGGATGTAATCACGGGCGTGGACGCCGCCATCGCCTCGAGGACGGGCAGGCCGAAGCCCTCATAGAGGGAAGGGAAAACAAGAGCCGTTGACATCCGGTAGAATGACGGCAGATCGCCGCCAGGAATGTAACCGGGGATGATGACGTTGCCATCCTTGACAAGCGACAGCTCCCGGGTGAGACCGCTGTCCGCGTAAACCCGGTTGCCGGCGCCGGCAAGAACGAGGGTGTGCTCACGGGCGATCTCCGGCGGCAGCAGGCGGTAGGCAATGACCAGCCGCACCAGATTCTTGCGCGGCTCCAGGCTGGAAATCGAAAGGAAGAACCGCGGCGGCAGCTTGTGGCGGCGGCGGACCTGTTCGAGATCGGCTTTGAGAATGCGCCGGCGAAATGACGGAGACACCCCGAGCGGCACGGCCCTGATTTTATCTTCCGGCAGGCCCAGCCGCTCGATGAGGTCGTTCCGGGAGCTGTTCGAATCCGTAATTACAGCCGCCGCCTGCCGGGCAATCCGGGGGATGACGCTGCGGTAGTAAGCGGCAAAGGTGCGCGAGAAGTATTCCGGAAAGAGCAGGAACGCCAGGTCATGGATGGTGACGACGCTGGGGACGGGGGGGGTGAGCGGCGCCACGTTGGCAGGGTTAAACAGGATGTCCACTCCTGCCCGCCTGGCCAGTTTTTTCAGTGTCGTCTGCTCCCAGATCATTCCGCGGATGGGGCCATTCGCGGGCAGGGCGCTGGTTTCGAGCGGCAGATCCGGTTCGCTGCCGGAACGCCCTTCGCGGCCGGCGAAGACGCTGAAGTGAATCTCCTGGCTTTCCATCCGGCAAAGGGCGTGAATCACCTCGCGAGCATAATGCTGAACTCCGGTCAATTGCCGGAAGATGGAGCGGCCATTGATGCCAATGTGAAGCATGCCGGGATTTTAGCACCGGCGGCCTGATACCGACAAAGAGCCGCAGCGGGGATCACCTGCGGGGATGGGCTCGAAGACGGCGGATTGGCCGGGGATCCAGGCAAAGTCCGGGCGAAAAAAGCTAATAATTCCGGGCAAAAACCGCTAAAATGGTGAAGGGACTTATTTCTTGTTAACGGCAGCTAACAGATTCTTTACCTCGCACCGGTTCTCCCATTTTAGTTTGATCATCGGAGACTTCCTGGGGGTATTCGCGGGATACCGGCTGGCCTTCGCCATCTATTTTCAGATGGGCGTCTGGTACGTCAGTATCGCTCCCGGCACCGAGCAGCCCTCGATTGGCTTTTACATGGCGATTACGCTTGTCATCCTCCCCGTTTACTGGATCCTGTTCAAGCTGCACGGCCTTTACCGGTTCCGGCTCAACCTGAGCGTCCTGGAAATTTTCCCGCCGATTTTTTCCGCCGCCACGGAGGCGTCGATGCTGCTGATGACGCTGGCGGTGATCACCTTCCCGCCAACGCATTACTCGCGCAACGTCATTCTGCTTTCATGGCTATGCGTGATCGCCTCGATTTCGGCGATCAGGTTCGTTATCTACCAGCTGCACAATCTGGGGCGCCGGCATGGCTGGTACGTGAAAAATACGCTGGTGCTGGGCGCCGGCAAGGTGGGGTTGACCTGCGCCAACAAACTCCTGAAAAATCCGGCGCTGGGACTCCGCTTCGTTGGTTTTCTCGATGAAATGCCGTCACAGCAGGCCCAGCAGATGGGCTCTTTTCATGTCTTTGATGATTATTCAAAGCTGGAGGAGCTGATCCGAAAATTTCACATCCAGCACATGGTGGTCGCGTTTTCCCGCGACAAGCATGATCAAATTGTCGATCTGATCGAGCGATGCCGCCCTTACGGCGTCGAGTTCACGATGGTGCCGCGACTGTATGAGATTTTCAGCGACCGGGTGGGGGTGGAGCACATCCGCGGGCTGCCGGTGATCGGTCTGAAACGTGGAAGCATCACCGGCTTGCAGGCGCTGGCCAAACGGACGATGGATATTATCATCTCGCTGCTGACCCTGATGGCTCTGTCGCCGCTGATACTGCTAACAATTCTTGCTATCAAAATTGACTCACCAGGTCCGGTGCTCTACCGGCAGGTGCGCCTGGGAAAGAAGGGCCGGCCTTTTTCCATTTTAAAATTCAGATCGATGCGCCGGGACGCCGAGAAAAAAGGAGGCGCCGGCTGGACTATCCCGGGGGATATCCGCCGCACGCGTGTGGGCCGGGTGATCCGGCCGCTGGGAATCGACGAATTGCCACAACTGATCAATGTCATCAAAGGCGAGATGAGTCTGGTCGGGCCGCGGCCGGAGCGCCCCGAGCACGTAGAGACATTTATCAAGTCAATTCCGTCGTACGACGCCCGCCACCGGGTCCGGCCCGGCCTCACTGGCTGGGCGCAGATCAACGGGCTTCGCGGAGACACCGATATCTCCGAGCGGGTCGAGCATGATCTTTATTACATCGAGAACTGGAATCCATGGCTGGATATAAAGATCATGCTGAAAACACTGTTTGCCTTCGTGGACCGGGACGCTTAAATGGTTGCCGGTTTCCAGTCGTTATCCTCGTCACGTTAATTGATCATCCAGTTTGCTGGAAGAGAAATGGAATCATAGGAATCAGCCGTGTCCGCGGTTGTGTCCGGCAGTTGCGCCGGACTCATCCAACTCGGTTACGCCTGGTTGGCCAGCTCGCGGTAGCGGGTGAGGCGCTCCCGGCAGCGTTCGTCGTACTTGTCCAGAATGGGGGAGCGGTTGTCGTGCTTGTGCAGCTTGATGCGGTTGCGGCGGACGCCCAGGGCGGCGTCGGGGGCGGCACCGATCAGAATCCGTGACTGCAGCTTGCGGGCGGCGAATTCCAGCAGGTCCCCGAGCGGTCCGGTCAGCACCGTCTCCAGCCGTTTTTGCCGCCGCTGCCAGCGGGGGCTAATGTCGAGTTTGTAGCTCCGGCGCTCCTGATCGGGGATCCAGGAGGGAAAGATTTCAAAAATCCACGGGTTGGCGGCGACAAACTCTTCAAACGCACCCCGGTTGAAGACGGGCATCGACCCGAGGATCTCACGGGCAAAGAAGAGGTTCTCGTTGCGAAAGACGAGGTCGCCTTCGCTCAGGAACACATTGAAGCAAATATCAGGATTATGGCCAAAATACCGCCAGCAGCGCATGAACAGGTATGAAGTCCAGATCCGCCCCCGGGAGGAAATGATCAGCAGGTCTACGTCATCACCGGCGGGAGAGTTGAGCGCCGCCAGGGCGCCCGTGATCGCCGCCATCCGCAGAAACGGGATCCCCTGCAGGGGGATAAGCCGCCGCAGGGCTATCTGCAGCTGCCGCTTGGACTCGGTTTCCCGGCCGCGCCTGATCTCGCAGTTGCCCTCGCGGCCGTCCAGATAAAAAAACTCGCCGGCCGACTTGACGATCTGATGCAGGGCTTTGCCGTTTTTAAGCCTGTCCGCGGCCAGCTCCAGGGAAAGCCCGGCCATCTCGCTGAAGCGAACGATCTCTTCCAGCTTCAGGGGAAAGCCGAAAATGTCCGAATAGCATAAGGATCTGATAATAGCTTCATCCGCGGCCCGCTCTTCTTCAAGTAAATCGGGCGCGGCTTCGGATGGTAGCTCTTGTACCGGTTCGGTGGATGGACTCATATTACTGTTGTCGGCTAGAAAAAGTATATGCTTTTGATGGGAGATTCTCAAACCTTGCTCAGACTCATTAGGGGTTGTCATCCAAGCAGCAACAAACATTCTGGCAGGCAAAGGTAACGCTGATGATAAAAGATACAAAAGACCTGAAGATTGCCATCGCCCATGAGTGGCTGACCACGCTGGGCGGCTCGGAAAGGGTCGTGGCGGCCCTGCTCGATCTCTATCCCGGCGCGCCGGTCTACACCACTTTTCTTTCCAGCCGCAACCTGCCGCCGGAGATGCTCAGCTGGGATGTCCGGACCTCGTTCGTGCAGAAACTGCCGTTCCTGCGCCGGATCTCGCAGAAGTACGTGCCGCTGTTCCCGCTTGCTTTCGAATCGTTTGACTTTTCCTCATATGACCTGGTGATCTCGTCCAGCTCCGCCTGCGCCAAGGGCATTCTTACCGGACCGGCGACGACACACATCTGCTACTGCCATTCGCCGCTCCGGTACGCCTGGGAGCCCTGGCTGGACACGCGTTTTCAGGGCGCCAACAAGGTTCTCAAGGCGGGAAATGACGTCCTGCTGCACTACCTGCGGCTGTGGGACCGGCTGGCGGCGGACCGGGTTGACTATTTTATCGCCAATTCCCGCAACGTGGCGGCAAAGATCGGCAAGTACTACCGGCGCGACGCCGCCGTGATTAACCCTCCGGTTGACGTTGAGGCTTTCCCTGCCGTCAAGGAGACAGAAGATTATTTTCTGGTGGTTTCCCGGCTGGTGCCTTACAAGCGGGTGGAGCTGGCGGTGGAAGCATTTAACCGGCTGGGCCTGCCGCTGAAAATCGCCGGGGACGGCCCCGGCAGAGAGCGGTTGCAGGCGGCGGCCGGCCCGGGAATCGAGTTCCTCGGGTACGTGAGCGAAGCGGAGCTTCCCGGCCTGATCGGCCGGGCCCGGGCGCTTGTCTTTCCTGGTGAGGAAGATTTCGGCATGGTGCCGGTGGAGGCGATGGCGGCCGGGCGGCCGGTGATCGGGTTCGGGCGAGGAGGCCTCTTGGAAACGGTGGTGGACGGCGAGACGGGGCTGTTTTTCCGCGAGCCGGCGGCGGCGTCGCTGGTTAAGGCGGTGCAGCGGTTTGAAGGGATGAGCTTCGACGCGGCCAGGATCAGCAAGCATGCCGCCCGGTTCTCGAGGGAGCGGTTCCAGCGCGAAATCGCTGAGTTCGTCACAGCGAAACTGGCAGAGAAAAAGTAAAAGAAATCCATGCTCGTGACTGAGATATTCCGCTGCCCGAAGTGCGGCGGCGACCTGACGCTTAAGGAGGGTGCGCTGATCAGCCCCGGCTGCGGCGCTTTGTTTCCACTCCTGGATGGCATTCCCCTTTTTGTTCCCGCGGACGATTTTTATGAAGGCAAATTTGTGGCGCCGACGCAAAACGGCGTCGGCTGGACATCCGGCGCGGGCAGATTCATCGATCTTTGCTACGAGCGGTTCTCATCCACGCGAGTCAAGCATTTTTTTACCAAGACAGTGCTTAAACGTTTCGATCCGGATGCGCTGATCCTGGATGTCGGTTGCGGCGGTGGCAACAACCTGCTGGCGTCCTATCAAACGGTGGGGGTCGACCTTTCGTTTGCGGGCTTGAGGAACGCCGCCGGCATTTACCAGGCGGTGGCGACGGCCGACGCCCGGGCGCTCCCCTTTGCCGATCACACTTTTGACCTGATCAACAGCTGGGATGTGTTTGGCCATATCACGGTTGAGCAGAAGGACGATGTGATCGGTCAATGGCGGCGGGTGCTTAAACCCGGCGGCACGATGCTGCATATCATCGAGGCCGACTGCACGGCGCCGTTCTTCCGCCTCGTTAAGCGCAACCGGGCGCTGTACCAGAAGTACTTCATTGACATGGATGGACATTACGGCCTGGAGTTGCCCGCCGACATCACCCGGCGCTTCCAGCGGGCCGGCTTCCGGGTGGAGAAGACCTGGTCATACTTTCGCGCCGGCATCTTCCCGCCGGAGGAATACGCCAAGCGGCTGGCCGCCGGTACCGGGTACGCCGAATCCTCCCGGACGCTTAAAACGCTGGCGGGGTTCGGCTCGGTTTGCTCCCGGCACAAGCAGCTGGACCGGGTAATGAGCCTCGGCACGGGGGTGCTGGGCCGGGCGCTCAACCCGCTCCTGCCGATGAACTGGGGCTCGACATTCTTCATCGTCTGCCGCAAGCCATAGCACGTTTTGGAAGAATGGAAGCCTGCACAGCCTGCGGTTGGGCTCGACCGGCTCAATTTTTTTGCGGCGGCAGCCCGCACCATGCTTGAGATCGCTGGACCTGGTAACCGGAAACCAGAAACCGGGTTTACGGCCTGACGGGGCCGATCTCATCCTCGCCGGGCGCCGGGGCGCGCCGGAGAATTCCCGCAATCTCCGGTAACGGGATAATTCCAAACGCGACAACCGCGGCGCCATAGGCAATTCCGGCCACGGCGATCACGGCGACGACGCTGATCCGGTCCCGGAGAGCGAGCACGAGCACCCCCATGGCGGCCGCCAGCGCCGCTACTTTCAGCGCCGTGGTGATCGTCCCCGCAAGGGAGATATTCCGCCGCAAGAGGTAGAACATCTGCAGCAGCCCGGCCAGCTCCGTCAGCAGCGTGGTGACGGCGGCGCCGGTGAAGCCATAAGCAGGGATGACGAACAGATTCATAATAATGTTAAGCACCATGTTAACAAGTCCGACGGTGGCGACCGCTTTTTGCCGCTCGATGATGGTGAGGATGTTTCCCTGCAGGAAGGTGACAAACCAGACGGGGAGCGTCCAGATCAGCACCGCCAGCGCTGTTGCCGCCGGCCGGTAGGTCTGGCCAAACAGCAGCCGCACCAGGGGCGCCGCCAGCAGCCAGCCGCCCACGGCCATGGGCAGCGACAGGGCCAGGAGCCAGCGCGCCGCCCGCTGGAAGGGGGCGTCAACGTTGTCCGCCGGCGAGCGGTAAGCGCCGGCCAGGCGCGGAAACAGGGCCGCCACCAGCCCCGAGGGCAGGAACATCAGCGCCGACACCAAGTTGTAGGCGACGTTGTACTGGCCGACTTCGAAGTCGCCGCGGAAGAACGAGATCATGACACTGTCGATCCGGAAGTAAACCAGATAGAAGCCGACGATCAGCCCGAAGGGCAGTGCCGTCTTCAGGCTGGCGAGCCAGCGGCCCCAGTCCAGCGACAGGACAAAGGGGCCGTACCGGCGCCAGGCGATCCAGACCGCCAGCCCGCCGCCCAGAAACTGGACAAAGGTATTGCTCAGGGCTACCGCGACAAAGCCATAGCCGGCGGCCAGCAGGGCCAGGCCGGCGGCAGCGAACAGGGCCTTTTCCAGCAGCCAGAGAAAGGCCTGGATGTGAAGATCCTGCTTGACAGAGTAGGAGATTGTTGATGCATAAAACCAAGCGTAGCCGATCTGGGCGATGGCAAAAGCGGCCACTGCCGCCTGGGTGGCGCTATCCTTTCCCAGCAGCGGGGCGATGCCAATCATGACCATTGCCGACAGGCTGGCGAGCACCGTTTTCAGCGCCAGGACGCCGGCAAGGCGTTCCTTTAGCAGCTCCGGCCGCCGCGAGAATTCGCGGATGCTGTATTCGTGCAGGCCGATGTCGCCCGTGATGGAAAACAGCTCCGACAGGGCAAAGGCAAACATGTACTTGCCGTAATCATCCGGCCCCAGGCGGCGGGCAAGCACGAGGAAGAACAGAAAGCCGATGATGATTCTGAGAAACTGCGCCGAGCTGAGCAGGACGGCGTTGAGCGGCACGCGGCTTCTGGAGGCGGACCCGGCCGCCGCCTTGTCTCTAGGTGGTTGAGACATTTGCTGGTAATATATCGACGATTAACCGTGAATGAAAGCGCGGGGCTGGCGCGGCGGGATTTCGGTAATTGCTGTGCGCTTGCCATTTACAGAACTTTCAGCCTGGAACGATGAACTTAATATGAACTGGGAACAAAAATTTGTCAGGTTTGTCGCCGAGCGCTGGGTCTTTCAAAAAAGTGACCCGCACGCCTTCCGTCCACGGACGCTGCTGCTGGCGTTTGGCGAAGACTTTATCAGCCCGCTCCTGGAAAAGCACAAGCATTTCGGCACGTTTTACAGCGGTTATGTCGGCGGCCGCCTGATCGGCTACGTGCGGGTGCCTCCCGGCACGGTGATCCTTGAAGGCGTCATGCGCAGCCTGCCGCTCACGCGGGTGGATACGATCATCGGCCTGGGCACCTGCGGCGCGCTTCAAAGCGATATCGATTGCGGCGACATCATCATCGCTGACGCGGCTCAGGCCGGTGAATGCCTGTCGGCTCATTACGGGTTTGAGTTTGGCCAGATGATAGCCGCCGATCCGGGCCTATCCGGCAGCCTGACCGGATTTCTGCGCCGCCAGGGAAAAAAGGTCTTTCAAGGACCGATCGTCACTACCGGGGCGGTCTTCCGCGAGACCGACGAGTTGCTCAGATCATGGAATAAAGCGGGTTTTCTGGGGGTGGAGCTGGAAGCCGCCAGCATGTTCGCCCTGGCAAATTATCTGGGGGTCAAGTCCACCATGGCGCTTATGGTAACGGACAACCCGGTGCGCAACGAGACATCTGAGGTGCTCAGGAGCCCGAAGCGGGAGGCTTTTATCGCCGGCATCACCGGCTTTGTAGGTTCTCCCAATATTCCCGCCTGATTTCCCGGAGGGACAAGGCCGTTCGGGTGAAAATGCGGCGTCATTACCGGGACTTTCCCCCCTTTCCGGACCAGATTTATGCTAATCTTGACTGGGTGATAACTCCGCTTGACAGACACCAGCGATAAGACTTCCGGCAATGTTTCCGTTGCCGTAATAGCCAGAAATGAAGCGCAGACCATCGAAGAGGTGGTACGCGCTGTTTTGCCACTCGCGGACGAGACGCTGGTTATCGACGGCCATTCGACCGACAGCACCCGCGAGATCTCCGAGTCGCTGGGCGCCAAGGTTTTTCTTGACGACGGGCACGGCAAGGGCGACGGCATCCGCAAGGCCATTGAGGCAGCCACGGGAGATGTGCTCGTTTTTATTGACGCCGACTGCTCACATGATCCCGCCGACATCCCCGCGATGGTGGCGCCAATCCTGGCCGGGGAGGCCGAGCTGGTGGTTGGCTCTCGCTGGACGGGAGGGAGCGACGAACTCTTCGGAGACCTCGGCAAATTTATCCGCAGCACCGGCAGTTCCATCTCATCG
>JAMDDD010000020.1:0-33970 GCA_023489275.1 Actinomycetota bacterium | reverse complement strand
GGCGATCGATTACCGCTGGCGCGTCAAGCTTACCGACAGCCAGAACGGGTTCCGGGCCATTGCCACGCGCGCGGCCCGCGCCATCACGCTTGAGGAGGACATCTTCACGATCGAGCAGGAGATGATCATGAAGATGCTCAAGGCTGGCTTTAGGGTTTCGGAGGTGCCGACGCACGAGTATCGCCGCAAGGAGGGCGACTCCCAGATCGTGGTCTGGCGGGTCTGGTACAAATACGTCTGGTGCCTTTTAAGGAACTTAATTAAATGATCCTCAGGCGTTCTCAAGCGCGGTTTCCGGAAACGTCTAACACTTAATGCGTCATGAAAGTCGTCCTTGTCGCCCCCAACTCAAAAGCGCACACGATCACGCCGCCGCTCGGGCTGGGATACCTGGCCGCCAGCCTCCGTCTTCACGGTCACGAGCCGGTAATCGTCGACCTGGCCAAGCAGCGCCTGGATGGGGACCGCGGGGCTGAAGCTGTCCTGGCGCACCGGCCGGATCTGATCGGTGTTGGCATTTTGAGCACAGCTTATCTGCCCGCCCGGGCGTTGATCGAGGCAATCAAAGCGAGGCGGCCGGAGACGCCCCTGGTGGCCGGTGGTCCACACATAACCGCCCTTCCCGATGACGCACTGAAGAATCTGGGCGTCGAGCTGGGTGTGGTGGGGGAGGGGGAGATAGTCTTTCCCGAGCTGGTTGACAGGCTGGCCGCGGGGCAGCCGGTCGATGGCAACGTACCAAGCGTTTGCCGCCAGGCGAGAGGCGAAGTTACCTGTTCACAGCGCTCCGAATTTATTCGTGACCTGGACTCGCTGCCTTTCCCGGCCTGGGATCTGATCGATCCGCGTACATATCCTGATCTGCCGCATCAGCTGCTGCACAAGAAATTTCCGGTGGCGCCGGTGATGACAAGCCGCGGCTGCCCGTTCGACTGCAATTTTTGCGCTTCGACGACGCTATGGGGGCGAGGCTGGCGCACGCGTTCTCCCGGCAACGTTGTCGATGAGATTGAACTGCTGGTGCGCGATTTTCAGGTCAAGGAAATCCACTTTGAGGATGACAATTTCACACTAAAGAAAAGCCACGCCGCCACCGTCTGTGAGGAGATCATTCGCCGCCGTCTTGACATTGTCTGGTGCACTCCCAACGGCGTCCGGGTGGACTCTCTCGATGAGGAGATGGTCTCCCTGATGCGGCGCTCCGGATGCTATGGCCTCGCTTTTGGCATCGAATCCGGCAGCCAGAAGGTGCTCGACATAAACAACAAAAAACTGGACCTGGCCAAAGTGGCCGCCAAGGTTGAGATGGTGAAGCGACACGGCATCGAGACGCACGGCTTTTTCATCGTCGGACTGCCAGGGGAGACGGTCGAGACCATCAAGGAAACGATGGAGTTTGCCCGCCGGGTGCCGTTTGACCGCGCCAATTTTGCCTTGCTGGCGCCGCTGCCCGGATCAGATATTTTCCAGGAGTATCTGCGCCGGCTGGACGGAAAAGAAATTGATTACAGCTCTTTTAACTATTTTACGCCATTCCCGATGGGAGAACTGGACGCGGCGACGCTAAACAGGTGGCAGCGGCGGCTGGTGTTCAGCTTTTACGGCCGCCCGCGGCAGCTCTGGACGCTGGCGCGTCACCTGCGTCCGGCGCAGGTAAAAGAAGTTGCCAAGGCTCTGATTCATTACAGCACTTAAAAAAGTTTCGTGTTTCCAGTTTCCGGTTTCCAGTTAAAATCAGAGCTGCTAAACTCGAAACTGGAACTGGAAACTCTGGGAGCTGGAAGAGACTGGAAACAGGATTTTGATGAGAGTTTTATTTTTAAATCCGCCCCCGGTTGGCGGGGTGAATGTCGTCCGCGAGGGACGCTGCATGCAGCGCACCGGCGCCTGGACGGCGGTGTGGGCGCCGGTGTCAATGGCGACCAGCGCGGCCGTGCTCCGGGAACAGGGTTTCGATCCAAAGCTGATCGATTGCAGCGTCGAGGCGGTTGACCTGGCCGCGCTGGAGCGGGCCGTCCGCGAATGGGCGCCGTCGCTGGTTGTCATCAACACGGCCACCCCTTCCATCGAGACTGATGTGGCGATTGCTTCACTGGTGCGGCGGGCTGCGCCGGAGGCAAGATCTGTGGCGATGGGAATCCATCCGAGCGCACTGCCCGGCTCCTGTTTTGAGATGGACGAAAATCTTGACATGGTCATCCGCGGCGAACCCGAATATACCATCCGGGATACGGCGCTGGCGCTCAGGGATGGCGTTGATCTCGCCTCCGTGGCGGGGCTCTCCTGGCGGGATGGCGAGGGCCGCATTCACGAGAACGATCGCCGTCTCTTTATCGAGGATCTGGATGAGCTGCCCTTCCCCGCCTGGGATCTGATCGACACCGGGCTGTACCGGCTGCCCTTTTCCAACGAGCGCTTTTTGCTGGTGGCTACCGCCCGTGGCTGTCCTTATGGATGCACCTTTTGCGCCAACAAGATCTATTACGGTGCGCGGCTGAGGAAGCGTTCGGCGGGGCGCATCGTGGACGAGATGCAGTGGGTGGCCGAGCAGTTCGGCGTGCGCAACTTCCTGTTCTGGTCAGAGTCGTTTACTAACGATCAGGAATATGCCATCGAGACGGCGAACGAGATCAAGCGGCGCGATCCCGGTTTCAGCTGGGTCTGCAACAGCCGTGTCGATACCGTCTCGCCGGAGCTGCTTAAGGCGATCAAGGAGGCCGGCTGCTGGATGATTGGTTTTGGCATCGAGAGCGGCAACCAGCAGGTGCTTGACTCGGTGCGGAAGGGAACTACTCTCAAGCAGTCGGCGGACGCGGTGCGGATGGCGCACGAAGCCGGCCTGGAAGTCACAGGTCACTGCGTGCTGGGCTTCCCGGGGGAGACGGAGGAGACGATGCAGCAGACAATCGATTTCACCAGGTTTCTCAAGCTTGACTACGTGCAATTCTACTGCGCCGTTGCTTTCCCCGGCTCGAAACTCTATGACCGTTGCGTGGAAAACGGCTGGATCGATAACGCCGACTGGAAGTACTTCGAACAGAATTTTTCCGTCATCAATACGCCCCAGTTAAGCGCGGATCAGGTAATGGCGGCGCGTGAGCGCGCCTTCCGCCAGTTCTACCGCCAGCCGCGCGTGGTGCTCAATTCCATCAAGAAGATTCGCAAGCCGGCGGATGCGGCCAATTTCGCCCGGATGGTAAAAGACTTCCTCACCTGGGTGTAAAAATCCGTTTAATGTTAACCGTTTTAACGTTAAACGTTACCCCACTGCTACTGTCATTATCCCCACAAATATCAGGACGATTCCGGCCAGTTTGACCGGCGTCAGCGGCTCGCGAAAGTACCAGCGGGCAACCAGCATGATCAGGACGAAGTTTAGGCCTATCTGTAGCGGGTAAGCAAGAGAAAGGTCGACCACCCGCAGGACATTTATCCACACAAATTGCGAGACGCCGTAGACGGCAACGCCCGCCAGGATGGCCGGCCGCAGGAATGTCCGCGGCAGCTGCTTCAGCATCAGCGGCTTTCCATCGCCGCCATTGCTGTGAGATGCGCCTGCCTTAAGCATCGAATTGCCCAGGGACGCGGTGGCCGACACCAGTAAAACCATCATGATCTTGATGGCGATCATGGCCGGCTGTCCTTGTTTTCAGACCCGGTGTGGACGCCGTCCGGGCGGGAACCAAGATGCACGATGATAATCCCGGCCAGGATCGTAGTGATGCCGATCAGCCGTGGCGTTCCAATCCGCTCATGAAAATACAGCCAGGAAGCGAGAGTCACGTTGATGAATCCGAGCCCGACGAAGATGGGGTAGGCGTGGCTGATATGATGCCGCGCCAGGACGTAAATCCACATGGCCATGGAGCCGATACCGACCACGGCTCCGATCCAGATCCATGGCGTCAGGAGGACGGCCAGGGGATTGCCAAGGGTGCTGCCGGCGTGGTTGGCGCCGACTTTGAGCAGGATGTCCGCCAGGTTAGCGAACGCCGTGATAATGATGAGGATCAGGATCAAGTGGAAATCCATCCTTTCCGTGACCAAGATGCGCGCTGCTTCCGGAAACGTTTCGCCGCGGACGCTTGAATGGACGTTTGTTTGTAATACTGTAATACTAACAAACGGGAAGCTGCGGACATTTGAGAGGAGGACCGCGTCATGAGAGTCCTGTTAATTAACCCTCCCTACGGCGCGCCGATCGTCCGCCGCTACATGTGTTCCTATAACGCGCCTAATTTCTTATTCCCCCCCTTGGAACTAATGTACCTGTCGGCGCAGGCAAAACAGTTGAATGGATGTGAGGTTCGCCTGATGGACGCGGTCGCGGAACGCCTGCCGGCGGCGGCGGCGCTCGCCCGGGCGCGCGCCTGGGAGCCGGACGTGGCCGTGGCGATCATGGCGATTGAGTATTTTGATAATGATGTCAATTTTCTCAGGCAGCTCAAAGAACAGCTTCCCGCCGCGCTGGTGGGATGCTTCGGGCATCTGCCCAGTTATTTCCAGCGGGAGACTCTGGAAGCCACCGGCGCCGACTTCGTGCTGGCCGGCGAGCCGGACCTGTCATTCCGGCGCCTGCTTGAGCGCCGCTTCGGGGGAGGAAGCCTGACCGGCGAGGGCGTAGCCTGTTTCGACGATGGCGGCGAGTTCGTGCCGGGTGAATATCAGCGAATCGCGTCGCTGGACGGGCTTCCCTTTGCCGACCAGGCGGCCATCAATCATTCGCTATACGGCGAGCCGTTTTTCGGGCAGCCATTCACGACTTTTCTTTCTTCCCGCGGCTGCCCGTTTCCGTGTACCTACTGCGTCAAGACATTTGGGCGGAAGTTTGTCAAGGCGTCAGCCGGGCAGGTGGTGGATGAAGTTGCCGCCGCCGTCCGCGATCACGGCATCAGATACTTCCGCTTTATGGACGACACCTTCACGGCTTCCCGGAGCCGGGTGCTGGAGATTTGCGACGGTCTGGCGGGGATCCCCGGTATCAGCTGGAGCTGTCTCAGCCGGCCGAACACCATTGACGGCGAGATCGCCGCGGCGCTGAAAAAAGCCGGCTGCCGCCGCGTCTATCTGGGCGTCGAGAGCGGCTCTCAGAAGGTGCTTGATTACCTGGGGCGCGGCTACAAGCTTGAGCGCGTCACCGGCAATCTGCGCGCCGTCAAGAAGGGCGGCCTGGAGATGGTCGGCTGGTTTATCGTCAGCGCCCCGGTGGAGGAGCGGGAAGACTTCGAGCAGAGCCTGCGGCTGGCCCGCGAGATCGGCTTCGATTTCATCGCCGTGTCAACCCTGGTGCCATATCCGCATACGCCCCTATTCGAGCGGGAACGCAGCAACATCGATTTCAGCCTGCTGCCGTACCGCTGCCGGTTCCGGCATCAGCCTGGTCCGGAACGGGAGACGGAATTTTACCGGCGCTACTGCCTCACCCCGGCATACATTGGCGGCAAGATGGGCATCCTGGCGCGCCATCCCGGGGAGACAATGAAAGCAACCGCGGATTTCCTCCGCTACCTGGCGATATCGGGCCGCGATCCCAACCGGAAGGACCTGCTGTGACCGTCGCCACCGAAAAGACTTCTGTCAACGACGGCGCCAGGGAGCGGGCCGAGCCTCCGTTTCTGACGGTGGCCATCCCTTGCTTCGACGAGGAGTCGATCCTGCCGGCGACATATCAGCGCCTCAAGATTGTTTGCGAGGCCCAGCGGATCCCATATGAGATCATTTTTGGCGACGACGGGAGCACGGACCGGACGCTGGAAATAATCCGTGGCTTTTCCCGGGATGATTCCCAGACGTCGGTCACCACCCATTTTCCCAACCGCGGCCTGGGAAATACATACCGCGACATGTACCGCGCGGCCCGCGGCGAAGTAATCATGACGATGGACTGCGATCTGGCGATGTCACCGGAGGTTGCCGTACCGGGGCTTCTTCTGGCGCTCAAAGACGCCGACATCGCCGTTGGCTCGCGCTATGCCGGCGTCAAGGCCGACTACCCTCTCAAGCGTAGAATTTTTAGCTGGGGGTATATTTTCCTCAACCGGGTCATGTTTGATCTGAAGCTGTGCGATACGCAGACGGGTTCGGTCGCCTTTTACCGCAAGATCCTGTCTTCACTGAAGCTTGAGGCCGACGGGCCGGAGATGCTGGTGGAGCTGTTCGCCCAGGCAGGCGCCCTCGGCCTGACCATAGCCGAGGTGGCGCTTCCCTGGATTCATGACACCACCAGCGGCGAGACGCCGGTGTGGAAAACGAGCGCCGGGATGCTCGCGGGGAATTTCCGGGTCCGGCGGCGGCTCCGCCGGTTTAAACGCGACCTGGCGGCGCCTTCAGAACCGCCCGGGGACTGACCGATGACCAGCATAGAGATTGACAATGTGCCTATCGGCGCCATGAAGATTCTCTCCTGCTACCGCGAGGTGCAGCAGATCCTCACGGGCGGCATGCCTGCTCCGAGGACGATGGAGCTGCACCTGTCGAACGCCTGTAACCACGCCTGTGTCGGCTGCCATTCGCGGCGCCAGCACCGCAGCCAACAAAAGTTCCTCGATTTTGACCGGCTGAAAGAGATCATCTCCGAGATGGCCGAGCTCGGCGTCGAGGGGGTCGAGATTTCCGGCGGCGGCGAGCCACTGATGTATCCGCAGGTAGTCCCCGCGATCGCGTTCATGCGCAGCAAGGGGCTGAAGGTGGGGATCTTTTCCAACGGGACGCTGCTGACGAAAGAGCTGTCGGAGTTCCTGGTTCAGAATCTCCTGTTTCTGCGGATCGCCTTTGATGCGAGCACACCCGGGACTTACAGGAAGATCCACGGCAGGGACATGTTTGACCGGTTGCACGAAAATCTGCGAACGGTTGTCGAAGCGCGCTTGCGGCTCCGCGATGAGGCCGGCGCCGCCGGCGGCAACGGCGGAAATGGCGGCAAAGATCATCAATGGACCGGCCTGTCAACAATCGGAGCCAAATATCTGGTCTCTGAAAAGAATTGGCGGGAGCTGGGGCCGGCCGCCGCCATGGCCCGCGAGATCGGGCTTGATTACTTTCAGTTCAAGTGCCTCCGCAACAGCAAGTTCACTCTCAGGGGCGATCAGCTGGAACAGGCGAGAGAAGAGGGCGTCCGGGCGCTCCGGGAAGCGGACGCCGGCTTCCAGGTGTTTGGCAGCCTCAACAAGACCCGGGTCATTGGCCGCTGCTTTCTCAATCCCATCCATCCAGTAATTGATGCCGCTGGTGACATGTACCTGTGCGCCTTTTACCATCACCGGGAAGAGGAGCACAAGATCGGCAACATCTATCAGAATAGCGTTCCCGAAATCTGGTACAGCAAGCGCCACTTTCAGGCCTTTCATTCTTCCGATCCAAAAAAGTGCGCCATCTTTGACTGTCCATTTCATGAAGCGGCGATCCTGGCCCGGTCCTGGATCGTCGATAACCAGAAGCACCTTGAGTTTGTCTAGGGCATGGAAGTTCCCTGCATCGATCTCGCCGCCGGCTACCTGGAACTGAAACCGGAGCTGGACAAAGCCGTGAAGCGGGTGCTCGCGAGTGGCTCCTACGTGCTCGGCGAAAATGTGGACGCCTTTGAAGCGGAATTTGCCGGCTGGCTGGGCGCCGCCGCGGCCGCCGCGGTCGGCTCCGGCACCGACGCCATCTACCTGACGCTGAAGGCGCTTGAGATCGGCGCCGGCGACGAGGTAATCACCGTATCGCATACCGCGGTCAACACGGCGATGGCGGTGCTTAAAGCCGGAGCAACACCGGTATTTGTTGACATTGATCCGGAAACCTTTGGCATGGACCCGCGGCTGCTTGAGGCCGCCGTCACCGGCAGTACCCGCGCGATCATGCCGGTGCACCTTTACGGCCATCCGGTTGATATGGATCCTGTCGCGAAGTTTGCCGACGATCATGGCCTGGCCGTGATCGAGGACTGCGCCCAGGCCCACGGCGCCTTTTACCGCGGCCGCGCTGCGGGCACGATCGGGAAGGCCGGCTGTTTCAGCTTCTACCCGACCAAGAACCTGGGCGCCTGCGGCGACGGCGGCGCCGTTGTCACCAATGACCCGGAGCTGGCGGCGCGGATCCGCTCACTGGCCAACTGTGGCCAGGACCGGGATAGCCGGGAGCGGCGCCGGAACATCTTCCGCGGCGACGTCAGCCGTCTGGACGAGCTGCAGGCGGCCATCCTCAGGGTCAAGCTTCGGCGTCTCAGCCTGCAGATCAGCCGCCGCCGCGAGATTGCCTCCTTTTACAGGCGGGAGCTGTCCGCCGCCGTTGCCCTGCCGGTGGAAAAGGACTGGGCGCGGCATTGTTATCATCTTTATGTAATCAGGTCAAAAGAGCGCGACCGGCTGAAGAAGCATCTGGCCGCGGCCGGGGTTGAGGCGCTCGTTCATTATCCCGCACCGGCGCACCGGCAGCCGGCTTACGCCAGGCTGGCCCGCGGACCTTTGCCCACGACCGAGGCAGCGGCGGCCGAGGTGCTGTCGCTGCCGGTGTTTCCCCAACTTCAGGAGGCTCAGCTTGACCGGGTTGCGGCGGCGGTGGCGAGCTTTCATCCGGCGGCTTAAATCGGCCGTGACCGCTCCCTCGAAACAGTCAGGCGGGGACTTCAGGGAGGCCGCCGTTCCCGGCTTTGTGAAAGGCTCGCGGGTCTGGCTGGCCTGCCTGCCGCTGATTGTCGCCGCCGGCGCGGCGCTGTTTGCCTGGTCGGTTGCCGGCGCGCTCGGGCGGCACGGCCTCACCCAGGTTCTGGCGGCCGCGGGGGCAGGCGGATTTCTCCTGGTGGCCTGGCCGGCGGAGTCGCTGGTTCTATCAAAACTGCTCGAGCGGCCGCTCGGGGAAGTGTCGGACCGGATCGCAATCTCCTGGCTGCCGCTTTTTATCCTGCCCATATCAGCCCCCTATTTTAACGGCAGCGTCGCCAGCCTGTTCCTGGCCGGCGGCGCGTCAGCGAAGCGGGTGGCAGCGCTTGCCCTGTGGCTGCTGGCCCTGTCTCTCGCCGGCAGCGTCAGCCTGAAGCTGATTTTGTTCAGGGACCATCCCGGGACGGTGCTGCGGGCGATCGAGCGCCGCGCCGGGCTTCTGGTCTGGTTGCTGGCCGGCGGGTATTTCGCTGTCTTTACCGCCCTATCCTGGCTCGCCTTCCACTGGTTTCTCGGCTACTACCACAGCGACCTGGCCCAGTACAACCAGACTCTCTGGGCGACGCTCAGGGGGCATGTGTTTTACTCGGCCGGCCTGGAAGAGACATCCAACAGCTATCTGGGCACGCATGTTTCCCCTTTCCTGCTGGTGTTTATCCTCCCGTTTTACGCGCTGTGGCAATCGCCGCTCATGACTTGCTGTTGCGGAGTGCTGGGACTGGCGCTGGCGGCGGTGCCGCTCTTTTACCTGGTGCGCCGCCTGACCGCGAGCGGCGCGGCGGCGCTACTGCTGGCGGCGGCGTTTCTGTTCCATCCGGAGATCGTCTCCCAGCCGTTTACCGCCGGCTACGAGACCGTCTTTGTCGCCGCTCCCTTCTTCGCCGCTTTTTATTATTTTCTGGAAAACCGGTTCGGGCTCTTTCTGATATTTCTGGTGATCACCGTATCCGTCCGGGAGGATTTCATCCCCGCCGCCTTTGTTTTTGCCCTGCTGGCGCTGATTAAGAGGCGGCCGCGGAAGTGGGCGCTGGCGCCGCTCTCTCTGGGTCTTGTCTGGGGGGCGGCGGTGCTGATCATCTTCAAGATCGTCGTCGTTCATAACATGTTCAACCTCTATTACGGCCATCTGGGGCCGACGATGACCGCGGCGATCGGCACCATTTTCATCCACCCGGTTTACGTCCTGGAAGAGATCAAAAAAATACAAACCAGCTATCTTTACAACCTTTTTGCTCCGGAGGGGCTGCTGCTGCCGTTTACCGGCCTTGCCAGTTTGTTCGCGCTGCCGAACATTGCCATAAATGTCCTGCGCGGCTCCGATGTCTCCGGCGTCGCCGGCGGCATCTCCCATTATTCGGTGCTGATCGTGTCGGCGTTCTGGGTGACGCTGGCCGGCTTCATCGCCTACCTGCAAAAAAAATTGCCCGGCCGGGAGCAGGTCGCCGCTGTCTCCGCTTCGCTGATTATTGCTATACTGGTAGCGGCAACAGCTCACATCTGGATCAAGACCTTGCCAGAGGGGCCGCCCGCTGATGCGGCGGCCCTGTCAAGAGCACTGGCGATGGTGCCGCCAGATGTCTCATTTGCGTCAAATGACGGCCGGGCCCTTTCGCACGTATCGGTGCGCTGGGGTCTGTACGAGCCGCTGTTATGGGATGTTCCCAGTGGACCTGACCGGCTGCCCCAGGGAACCGCCTGGCTGGACGCCGACTACGTGCTGGTGAAGCCGTTTCATAATGCCTACTACAACGACGCCGGCTCTTTTGCCTTTCTGACGGCGCCGGGCAGCCGCTACGTAAAGATTTTTGACCAGGATGGAATCAGGCTTTTCCACAAAAGAGGCAAATAGAATAAAACCCGCCCAGGGCGATAAATCCTTTTTTACCACCGGCCGTATCCTGTTCTTGCTGGTGCTGGCCGCCTTCACGATCCGGGTGCTGGCGGTGTTGACAAGACAGATGATCCAGCTGGATGAGACCGCTTATGTGCGCATGGCGCAAAACTTGGCCAGCGGTCATGGACTCTGGGATATTACCGGCGATACTGCTACCCATTTTTCACCGCTCCTTCCCTTTTTCATCGCCGGCGTGGCGACGATGGTGCGACATTACGTCCTGGCGGCGTACATTGTCGTCACCATCTTCGGAAGCCTGCTGCTGATTCCCACATATCTCCTTGGTGCCGAACTGTCCAGCCGGCGCGTGGGCCTGATGGCGGCGGCTCTGATGGCCGTCACCCCGTTGTTTGTCCAGTATTCCTCTCTGGTCTATACCGAAAGCGTTTATATCTTCTTTCTCCTGATGGGGATTCTTTTCGGCTACCGGATGCTCAGGGACCGGAGTATTCTCTCCGGCTCGCTGGCCGGCGCCGCGGTCGGGCTGGCGTATCTTACCAATCCCTCCGGGATCTATTATGCGGTCGTGCTGGCGGCGCTGGCGGTCATCATCGGCGTGACCCGGCGCTCGTGGCGTCAGATGGCAAAAGTCCTCGTCGTATTCCTGGCGCTTTTTTTCATTTTTGCCGCGCCCTACATCGTTTTTCTGCATTCCCAACTGGGAAAGTGGACATATGACGGAAAATTAAACTCGGGCAACATTTACGATTCCACTCACAATATCAGCGCTGGCTCGGTCGATTGGGACAGGCAGTTGCTCAGCCTTACGGCTGACAATTACCAGACGAAGATAATGGTGCTTCCGAATGAGGATCTGATGACTTATATCATCAAGCAGCCGGTTAGCGCAGCCAAGACTTTTGTCAATCAGTCTCTGGATTTCTACAACCAGGAGTTGCCGAAGGTTATCCCCCTCTGGCTGCTGCCACTGATGGGGTTGGGATTGTTTGCCACTGCCTGGAACCGCCGCCGGGCGCTGGGCGTCGGCTACCTGTTATTGATGATGGGTCCAGTCATTGTCATCCTGGCCATGTATGCCCACGACCGCTTCTTTATGCCTTTTGTGCCACTGCTGATGATCTGGGTTGCCGAAGGATGGGACCGGCTGGTTGGCTGGGCCAGGGAAACTGTGGATACCGTATTTACCTCGTCAAGGAAGCAAACATTGGTGCGTGCGACTCCGTGGGTGATCGGCGCGCTGGTGCTGTTGCCGGTACTGGCTTTTGCCGTCAAGACCTCATTTAAAATGAGTTACCCGGTAGGATATAAGGACGCCGGCTTGTACATAAAGCAAACCGCCGGTCAAGGGCACAATGTGATGAGTCGCGAGTATAGCGCCGCTTATTATTCCGGCGGCACCTCGATTCTGCTTCCGTATGACGATTACAATCGCACGACTGATTACGCCAGAAAACATCATGTTGATTTTCTTGTTATTGGGGCCAGCGAGATTAGCACCTGGAGGCCGACGCTCTCGCGACTGACCGGGGGCGAATCGGCACATCCGGATTGGAAACTGGTTGGCCGGGTGCTGCCGGGAACAAGCCAGGAGACACTGATCTTTCGGTTGCAACCTGCAGCGGGGATTTGACACTTTGATGTAGACTGCGTAGTGGATTAAGAGAAAATCTGCCGTAACGGTTTCGCAAATGAATAAAGGCCAATTTTCGATAAACTTTATACATCGATGAAATCATCCGAGAATTCAAAAAAGATCGTCTTACTTTATCCTCGTAACCATTTTGGCAAGCAATACCATCCCTGGACCTGGGCGCCGCTGCCGATCCTGGCGGTTTCGGCGCCGCTGTTTGCCGAAGGATTCGACGTCTCGCTGATCGACGCCAATGTCGAGCCGGCGTGGACGCAGCTGCTGCTGTCGGAGTGCCGCGGAGCATCGCTGCTCGGCATCAGCTGCATGACCGGTCCGCAGATCCATTACGGCCTGGAGGCCGCCCGGGCGGTGCGCGCCGCCGGGCTGGAGCTCCCCATCGTCTGGGGCGGCTATCATCCGTCAATTCTGCCGGAGCAGACGAGCCGGAACCAGTACGTCGACGCCGTTGTCCGCGGCCAGGGCGAGCTGACGATGGTGGAGCTGGCCGGCCGTATCAGCGAAGGCGAGGACTACACCGGCGTGGACGGGATTACCTTCACGCAGGGCGGCGAGACCGTTACCAACCCGGACCGGCCGGTAGCTGACATCAACGGCTTTCCGCGGCTGCCCTATGAGAAGTTGCGCAACCCGCGGCAGTACCTGAACAACATGCATGTTGGCAGCCGCGCCATCAATTACGTTTCCAGCCAGGGGTGTCCCGCCCGCTGCCAGTTCTGTGCCGAGCCGCAGGTGTACGGACGCGCCTGGCGGGCTTACAAGCCGGACCGCGTGCTGTCTGACCTGGAATTTTTACAAAGCTTCCTTGATGTCAACGGAATCATGTATTTTGATTCTACCTATTTTGTCAAGGAAAAGCGGGCGCTGGAAATCTCCCAGGGGATGATCGAGCAGGGGATGCGGCTGGGCTGGGCCGCCAACGCCAGGGCGCCGCAGTTGGGCAAGTTTTCCGAACAGACTTTTGACACCCTGAAACGCAGCGGTCTGTGGGCGTTTTTGGTGGGGGCGGAGAGCGGTTCCGAAACGCAGCTGGAAGCGATGCAAAAAGACATCGCCCCGGAGGATATCCTGACGGCGGCGCGGGTAGCGACCCGGCACGGGATCAAGATTACCTACAGCTTCATCGTCGGCTTTCCCGGCGAAACCGAGGCGGAGATCGAGGAAACATGGCGGGTAATGGAGGAAGTATCAAAGATCGTCGGAGAATACAACTCACAGCTGCACTTCTACGCCCCGACGCCCGGCAATGCTCTTTACGACAAAGCGGCCGAGCTGGGGCTGACCCAGCCCCAGTCGCTTGAGGAGTGGGCTTCCTTTAATACGGTAGCCAGCAGCCTGCCCTGGATCAACAAGGGATTTCAGAACCGGCAGCGCCAGCGCGAGTTCTACCTGGTTTACGGTTATCCTTCCGAGTGGGTCCGCCGGCGCGCCTCGCGCAGCTGGCTGCGCCGCTCATATGTGGGCGCCGCCAGCGCCATCAGCGGGGCCCGCTGCCGGCACCAGTTCTGGCAGTTGCCGGTTGACTGGTGGCTAATGAGGGGCGTCAGAGAGGGCTAGACATCCTCCTGGGCGCTGCCGGAGCGTTTCCCCATGCTGGCGTTGATGCCGGTTTCCGGGCGCCGCCTGATCGCGGCCAGTGCATCGGCGACTTCTGCGAGCCTCCGGGACACTTCATCAGCCGGCCACGCTTCCCCTGCAGCTTTTGCTTCCGCGGCTTCTTTCCGGAGCGCCAGCTCCAGTTCCCGGTAATCATTTGTGTCCAAATTGTCCTCCCCGCCGTCTGGCTTTGATTAAGAGCCTGCCTCAACAGGTATATAAGGGTTGCGGCCTTTTCGCGCCTCGCCGCAAATTATCTTTTTGAGATAGTCTCTGAAATTATTCCTGAACCCGAAACGGGACTGCGATTCGCAAATGTCATTTTTGAAGAGATATTCAGGCGCGGCTTATTTTTTCCTCTTTGCCGCCGTCTTCTTGACGTATGCGCCTATTTTACATGATCCGCTCATCCGCGATGACTACTGGCTCCTGGGGCAGGTCAAGGATATCGGCATCCTGGAGCTGTGGCGGCTGGCGTATGCGCAGATAATCTTCTTCCGGCCGCTGGGTGAGTTCTTTTACTGGCTCGAGTGGCGCTTCTTTGGCGCCTCGGTGCTGTTTTCCCATATCTTCAGCCTTTTTCTTCAGGGTCTGGATGCGTCCCTGCTTTTCTGGTTTCTCGGGCAACTGGGTATGAAAAAGCTAAGCGCATATTTTGCAGCCCTGTTGTTCGCCCTGGCTCCGGTTGACGTCGAAGCGGTAACCTGGTCAGCAGTCCGCTTTGACCTGGCGGCCCTGTTTTTGATGATTCTATCCCTGGGACTTTATTTTATTTTTCTGAAACGGGGAGGCGCCGTTTCCTATACCGGATCGCTTGCGGCCGCACTCGCGGCTATGTTGACAAAGGAGCCGGCCGTGATGCTGGTGGGCCTGATCCCGCTAATGGAGATTGTCTACCGGAAAGACCCGGCAGTGGACACTCGCGCTTATGACCGCGCCGGGTTCTGGCGCGCCGCCGCGCGCCGGTGGCTGCCGCTGGGCGGGGTATTCCTCGTTTACATGATTGCCAGGCTGGCGGTTCTGCATGGGATGGGCGGCGCCGCTCCCGTCATTGGCATGCCGTCAGCGCGGGCGGCCTTCTTCTCTGCGGTGGCTTTTATATTTCCTTTCAGCTGGCTCAGGGTCAGCCCGGCGGTGGTTCCCTTCACGGCGGCGCTGGCAGCGGCGTTGATTCTGATCATGCTGCTTCTGGTCCGCGTCATTCGCCGTCCGAATCTTCCGGCAAACCGGCGGGCCGCGATCTTCTTCGGGCTGTTCTTTGTACTGTCGCTGACCCCGGTCTTTCCGTTTGTTTTCATCATTGGCGTCACCCAGGGCCTGGCCAATAGCCGCTATCTCTTCATTCCGGAGCTTGCCTTCGTGACGATGATCGTCGCCGCTTTATTCGACCTCGGCGCCGGCAAGCGAAAACTGCGGCATGTATTGACGTTTTTACTTGTATGTATCATGTTATTCGATGTGGTCGCGATTCAAAAGAACAATCAACCATGGCAGGCGGCGGACGCCGTCAGCGGCTCGATCCTGTCCCAGACAAAAAAACTGGTCCCGGATCCGGCGCCGGGCGCTGTGTTCTTTTATCGGGACGTGCCAGTCATGTCAGGTTACTCTGTTTTTGATCAGGTAACTTTGCCGCCGGCGATCGCCATCACTTACAGGCGCTCCGATATCAGGGCATTCGTCGCGGGTGACTCGTTTAACCAGGGTTTGCTGCGAAAGGCTTACCAGTTCGGCTATGATCGGAAAAAAGGGGTTCTGCGCCTGCTGGCTAACCCGGGATCATAAAAAATGTCAAACATCAGATATTTGTTAAAAAGCCGGGAAGCCGCCGAACGGTTTGAGGTGCTGAAACACTCTGGCTATCTGCTGCTGGCGCGCCTGTTCGCCCGGCTGGCTTCGCTGCCTTTCCAGCTTTATGCCGCCGCCCGGCTGGGCGTGCCCCTCTTCGGTGTTTTCGCTTTTACGCTGGCTTCCGTAGAGATGCTCTCGGCGCTCGGGGATATGGGCCTTTCCCGGTTTGGCGCCCGGGAACTTGTCCGGCACGAAGATCGGCGGGCGCCGCTGGCCGGGATGATTCTGGTGATGCAGATTCTGGCGTCGGCATTGTTGACGGTTGTGGTGCTGGCGGTCCTGGTGGCGGTGCCGCCGGGACCCACCAAACGGGATGTCCTGCTGCTGGGGCTGGCGGCGGCGTTTGTATCCTCATTTATCTTTACCACGGATACGATTTTTACCGCCTACCAGCGCTTCAGCGCTTCTGCCGTGTTTGCGGTCGCCGGGCGCGTCGTTTATCTTGCCGCCGGCTTTGCCGCCCTGAAAGCGGGTTACTCAGTGGTTGCGGTCACCGGCGCTTTTCTGCTGGGGTATCTGATCGAGAGCGGACTCAGAATGGCCTACTCCGGATCGCGGTTGACCTCATTTTCGTTTGGATTTTCACGCCGCGAACTGACGGAGGTCGTCCGCGGCACCGCGCCCTTCGCGCTGTCGGCCATCGCGACGCTGGTTTACTTCCGGGTGGACACGCTGATCATGGAATGGCTGCGCGGCGACATCGCGGTCGGAATTTACAACGCCGCCTATTCCTTTTTTGCCTTTTTTGTCTGGGCGCCGATCATCCTGGCGCGGACACTGCTGCCGGGGTTGACCCGCCGGTTTGCCAGTGATCCTGACGACGGGGAGGCGGCGACATGGTTCTGGTACCGGGCGGTGGGACTTGCCGGGGTACCGCTGGCGTTTACGGTCACGATGATCGCGGGGCCGCTGATCCGGACCCTGATGCCGTCCGCCTTCGCCGGGTCGATCGTGACGCTGCAGATCCTGATCTGGTCCATTCCGATGCTGATGATGGTGACGGTGGGCTTCAACACGCTGGTGGTAACCGACAGGGAGCGGGCGGCCGCCGGCTCAACGGTTGTCACGGCGATAATCATTGCCATTCTCGATTTTTTCCTGATTCACTATTTCGGGGTCAGGGGGGCGGCGGTGGCGATGGTGGCGGCAACCGCCATCTGGCTGTTTCAGGTACACCGGCTGCTCGGCCGGGTGCTTGCCCCCGGGCATGGCGCCGCCGGCGCTTTCGGGCTGCCGGTGGCCGCGGGCCTCCTGATGGCGGCGGCGGCGGGGCTTACATCCGGGCTGGGAGTATGGGTTTCGCTGGCCGCGGGGCTGGCCGCTTACGCGGCCGCCACCGGCCTCGGGGGCGCTCTTCGACCGGGAAGTACATGGATGCGTTTGTGATACGCTTACGATGAGCGGCTTTTCTATAACAAAGCCGTGTTTTGAAATCTCATGGCACGTCTCGGACGCACAAATCTGGAAGTCTACCGGCTCGGCCTGGGCGGCATTCCGCTGATCAAGCTGAGCCACGACCAAGCTGGCGCCGTCATTGAAGCGGCGCTCGCAGGCAGCATCAATTTCGCGGACACCGCCGAGGGGTACGGCGACAGCGAAGAAAAGCTATCCCGCTTCCTCGGGCACCATCGCGAATCAAGGATTATCGCCACAAAATCTCCCGAGCGCGGTGCTCCCGGGATGGCCCGGGCAATTGATCAGAGCCTCCGCCGGCTTGCCACCGACTATATCGATCTTTACCAGGTGCACAGCCTTAAAACCGCCGAGCAACTGGACCGCGTCCTGGCTCCCGGGGGCGCCCTGGAAGCATTAAAGCAGGCTCAGCAGGACGGCAAAGTCCGCTTTATCGGAGTCACCGGGCACCGGCCTTCGATACTGGCTGCTGCCGTCAAAACCGGTCATTTTGACACGGTGATGACGGCGATCAACATAGTTGACCGGGAATCGGAGCAGGAACTGCTGCCACTGGCCCGTCGGATGGATATCGGCATCATCGCCATGAAGCCGGTATGCGGCGGTACCCTCGATGATCCGCGCCTGGGCATCAGCTTTTGTCTAGATTCGGTGGCGGATGCGGTTCTCGTCGGCATGAAAAGCACTGCCGAGGTTGAGTCAAACCTGGAAACGGCGCGAAACTTCAGGCCGCTAACAGAAGCGGAGAGAGATGAGCTTCTGGAAAACGCCAGTCAGCTGGGCGGTACTTTCTGCCGTCGCTGCGAGTACTGCCAGCCCTGTCCCGAAGGGATCAATATACCGAAGATACTCTGGATGGCAAATTACCACCGGCGATACGCTTCCCGGGATCCGTGGATTGAGGATGAATACCGGGCTTTGGGCGTTACCGCTGCGGATTGCCAGGAATGCGGCGAGTGTGAAGAGAAATGCCCGTATGATTTGCCCATCCGCGAAATGCTGCAGGAAGCCGGCAACGAGTTGACTCCCCCTGCCACGCTGATGGTGAAACGCAAACTGAAATTTATGGCAAAAAAGATGATGAGATCAAAAAAGGATCCCGGTTAAGGCCTCAAGATTTGGCGCATTTCAAGACAGTTTTGAAAAATTCCAGCTACCTGATGGGCTTCCGGATTCTTTCCCGCATCATGTCGCTGGTGTTTCTGGTTTACGCCGCCACCAAGCTGGGGCCGGCGGTATTTGGCGTTCTCTCCTTCGTCTTGGTCACTGTGGAAATGTTGAACAGCATCGGTGATCTCGGAATCGCCAGGTTCGGGGCCCGCGAGCTGGTGCGCGGCTGGGGCAAGAAGGAGCTCCTGGCGGGCCAGATTCTGGTATTGCAGGTTTTGACATCATTGCCCTTCCTGGCGATTGGCGTGATGCTCGTTCTCGTCCTTCATCCGGCATATCCGAAATTCCAGCTATTGCTGTTGGGGCTTGCTGCTTTTTTTCTGTACAGCGTTATCGGCACGACCGAATCGGTCTTCACGGCGAGGCAGCAATTCATTTTCTCGGCCTCGTTCACTTTTCTCGGAAGGTTGATTTACATTGCAACCGGCATTGTTGTGCTCGCGACCGGCAGATCTGTGATCCTGATTCTTGCCGGTTATCTGGCGGCGACGATTATCGAGGCCAGCGCGCGCTTGGCAGTCGTCGTGGGCAAATTTACCTCCTTTTCCTTCCGTTTCCGTCCTTCTGCTTTGTGGCCGATGATACTTGTCATCATCCCGTTTGCCATCGTCGGCGTCGCGAGCACTTTATCCTATCGCATCAACCTGATGATTCTGGAATTTATCAAAGGGGATGTCGCTACCGGCGTATACAACATTGCTTTTTCTTTATACACGCCTTTTGTGTGGCTCACCCTGATTCTGTCCACGACGATTTTCCCCGGGTTCACCGAGATTTATATGCGCGACCGGCATCTTGCCCGCTTGAACGCGTGGCAATGGTACCGCTTTATGGCGCTGGCGGGGATTCCACTAGCGCTCCTGATCACCATGGTGGCAAAGCCGATCCTGTCTCATTTTCCGGCCGGCTACGAGGATAGTGCTGTTATTTTGATGGTAATGGCCTGGTCGATGCCGCCTGTTTTCATCAGCACAGTTGACATTAACATTCTTCAGGCCAGTGATCATCAGCGCCAGGCTGCCAATGGACCGGTCCTGGGCGCAGTCGCGACCGTCTTGCTCAGTTTTTTGATGATTCCGTTTTTTGGTGGAACCGGCGCGGCGCTAGCGGCGTTGGCGTCTGTCGCCTTTCAGGAAGTCTATTTCCACTGGCAAGTCCGGAGGCATGTCATGGAGAGGGTTATGTATCCGCTCCTGTTGCGGCCGCTGCTGGGCGGGGTTGTCATGGGTGCGGTGACGCTTCTACTCTTGCCTGTCAGCGTTTGGCTGGCCGCGCCCGTCGCTTCACTGGCTTATGTGGCAACCGTTTTTGCCACCAGGGCGGTTAGCGGCTCGGAGATCAAATCACTGGTGCGGGGCTAGTAAATGTGTGGAATAGCGGGCAGTGTTTTTCGTAACAAGATGGGTCAAGCGGAGTCTGATCGCGTTAAGCGAATGGCGGCGATCCTCCGTCACCGCGGGCCAGACGACGAAGGACTGCGCCAGGGAGAAAATTACGCGCTGGCTCACCGGCGTCTGAGCATCATCGATCTGGAGGGCGGTCACCAGCCGATGTCCAACGAGGCCGGCACCGTCTGGATCGTTTTTAACGGCGAGATCTACAATTTCCCCGGGCTTCACGACGATCTGGTTGCCCGCGGGCACCGGTTCCGGAGCCGTTGCGATACCGAGGTGATCGTTCATCTCTACGAAGAGTACGGTCCCGGATGCGTCAGCCGGCTAAACGGCATGTTTGCTTTTGCCATCTTTGATGAGGAGAAGCAGCGGTTGCTTCTGGCGCGCGACCGCGCCGGCATCAAGCCACTCTATTACAGTTTTGACGGCGCCGCGTTGAGCTTTGCCTCCGAGGCCAAGGCGCTGGTGATGACGGCCGCCCGGCCGGCGGCCCCCGATCCCCGATCGGTCGTTGATTTCTTTGCCCTCAGCCTGGTGCAGGAGGACCGCACCGCGTTTGCCGGGATTCAAGAGCTGCGCCCGGCGCATACGCTGGTCTGGGACCTTCGCTCCGCGCCGCTCCGGCCGGAGCGCTACTGGCAGCTTTCCTACGCCCGCAAGGCGGGCATGGAAGGACCGGAACTGGCCGCGAAAGTATCGGAGCTGCTGGAAGACGCGGTGCGCATCCATCTGGTCAGCGACGTTCCGGTGGGCACTTATTTAAGCGGCGGGCTGGACTCCAGTCTGATCTCCGCGGTTGCCAGCAACTATCTGCCAGAGCTCAACACATTTTCGGCCGGCTTTGTCGGCAAGGAGCAGCTTGACGAGCGGCCCTTCGCCAGGGAGGCAGCCCGGATGATCGGATCGGCGCACCATGAGGTTGAGGTGAGTCCGGATAACTTCCTGGATAATCTCCGCCGTATCATCTGGCACATGGATGAGCCCACGCTCAGCCCGGGGGTCTATCCCTACTATTTCCTTTGCGGACTGGTCGCGGACTCGGTCAAGGTGGTTCTGGGAGGACAAGGCAGCGACGAGCTGTTCGGCGGCTATCCACGCTACCGGATGGCGCTGCTGGAAAACGACATGAAACTCTCATTTGGCCGCCTGCGGCTTTTGCACCTGGCCGCCGACGCTGATCAGTACCGCCGCCGCTACGGGCTTGGCGGCCTTAAAAACGAGCTGCTCCGGCTGACGGCTCCCGCCGACCGGCGGATTTACGAGATTGTCAGCGGCTTTCATCCCCGGCGGCTGCCCTCGCTGTTCTCGGCTAGGTTCAGGCAGGAAGTGGACGGCTATGATCCGCTGGCGACCTTTCACCGGTCGCTGGATGAATGCGATTCGGACAACCTGATTGACCGCATGCTTTACAACGACTTTCGCAATATGCTTGCCAGCATCCTCCGGACCGAGGACCGGATGAGCATGGCCCATTCCATTGAATCGAGAGTGCCCTTCCTGGATTACCGGCTGGTGGAGCTGGCGGCGTCCATCCCGCCCCGGGCGAAAGTCAGGGGAGACAATCCCAAAATGATCCTGAAGCAGGTGGCCCGCGGACGGGTTCCGGACAGCATTATTGACCGGCGCAAGCAGGGATTTACGGCGCCGATCGAAAGCTGGTTCACCGGTTCGCTGGCCGGCGGAATCAGCGAGCTGCTCCTTGGCGACAGGGCATCCGGGCGCGGCATTTTCGATCGATCGGAGGTGGAACGATTGATTGGCCGCGCTTTTGGGAAGAAGAAGGACATTTGGAGGGTCTGGTCACTGGTGACCTTCGAGATGTGGTGCCGGGTGTTCGTCGACGGAGAAGGAGTCCAGCTTCATTCTGAAAGCTCACATTGAGAGCTCTCGATGAGAGTTCTTCTCATTTACCCCAACATCGAGCAGAACGCGGCTCTGCCTCAGGTTGGCTTGAGCCAGCTGTCGGCCTGCCTCAAGGCAGCCGGTCACGAGGTCGATCTCATCGATTTTACGTACCTTGACCTCGAAAAGGCCGCTGACATAATCACCGCCAGGCGGGCGATGTTTCAGCCAGGGTTGGCCGGAATCTCGATCCGCTCATTTGAATGGGATTTTGTCCGGACGGCCGTGTTGCCTGCTTTGGATGGTTCCGGCGTTCCCCTGGTGGTGGGTGGCCCTCATCCCACTGCCGTCCCTGATGAGGTGATGGCGGAGCCATCCATTGATTTTCTGGTCAGGGGAGAGGGAGAGGAAGCTCTGGTCGAGCTGGCGGAGGCGCTGGAAACCGGGGGGGAGACGACCGCGATCGGAGGCGTCTGGAGCCGCACCCCGGCAGGGATCAGCAAGAGCGACGTACGCATGCTGAACCAGGATCTCGACGCGCTGCCGCTCCCCGACTGGGACATCTGGGACCGCCGCCATTTTATCGACTCGCACTCCCGGATCTTTGCGGGCGACGTCCGGCGTATCGGCGCCCTGGAGACGAGCCGCGGCTGCCCGTACGCTTGCCCTTACTGCATCAGCCCGACTCTGCACCAGCTTTACAAGGGAAAGGGCAAATATCACCGGGAAAAGTCAGTCGGCCGCATCATCGCGGAGGTGCTTGACAAAAAGGAACGTTTTGGCCTCGATTATGTCAATTTCATCGATGAGACGTTTCTGCTCCGCGACTCCCGCATCCAGGAATTCTGCGATCGCTGGACCCGGGAGGTCAACCTGCCATTCCGTTTCACTACGCGGCCGGAAACCGTGACGGAGGAGCGCATCCGCATGGTGGCCGCGGCGGGCGCCAATGTCATCGGCCTTGGCATCGAGTCGGGTGACCCGGCCTACCGCCGGGAGCACCTGAACCGGAATTATTCACAGGAGCAGGTCCGCGACGCGGTTGATATCATTAAACGGTACAATGTCAAACTTTTCGGGTTTTTTGTCATGGGCATGCCTTTCGAGACCAGAGACAGCATCGGCAAGACGCTGGACCTGATCCAGGAGCTGCGGGAACTGGGGCTGGATCATTACATGCTGACGCTCTGCTATCCGTTTAAGGGGACGCCGTTTTATGATGTTGCCCTGCGGGAAGGAATGATGGCGGTGGCGCAGACCGAAGCTCCCAATTGCTGGGAGGACACGCCGCTGTCGCTGCCCGGCCTGCCCCGGGAGCAACTGGTGCGGCTGCGCGGACTGGTTAGCTACTTCGGCCATAAGAACCGGCGCTGGCGGCCGCTGATGGATATCTGCGAGCGCAGCACCCCCGCGTACTATGCCTGGAAAGCGTACCGGAAGATGGAGCGCAAGGCGAGGCCGAGCGACATCCTGTAAAACCAGGTTTCAAGTTGCGAGCTTCCGGTTTCTGGTTAACCTCCACTACCGGGAACCAGAACCTTGAAACCAGAAGCTGGAAACTGTTCTGGAGGCTAGAAAAGTGTCAAACAGTAAAAAGGTGGTATTGTTTTTTCCCGATCCCGTGCGCGGCAACGACAAGGCGCCGGCGGCGGCGTCGCCCGGTTTCCCGATGGCGATTCTGGCCCTGGCCGGGCCGCTCCGGGAAGCCGGCTACGAGCCGGTGCTGATCTACGAGGGTATCGAGGATGACCTGGAAGCCCGCTTCCGGGAAGCCTGTGAAGACGCCATCTGCCTTGGCATTAGCAGCATGACCGGCAACCAGCTCAGAGGCGCCATTGAGTACAGCCGGTTTGCCCGCCGCACCTTTCCGGAGCTGCCCATCATCTGGGGCGGTTACCATCCTTCGATTATGCCGGAGCAGACGCTCGCCGAGCCGTATGTGGACGCGGTCGTGCGCGGCCAGGGAGAGATGACATTTCTGGAAGTAGTAGGCCGGCTGGAGGCGGGGCGGGACCTTGCTGGGGTGCCGGGAGTTCTTTTCCTGGACGCGGCCGGCAAGGTAATTGTTAATGCGCCGCGATCACCCGCGGCTCTGTCTGATATGCCCCCGTTCCCATACGAGCTGCTTGACATCGAGAAGATCATCGTGCGCAACAGCCCGGGTTTCCGGTCTCTGCAATACCTATCCAGCACCGGCTGCCCGTTTAATTGCGGTTTCTGCGCCGAGCCGCTGGTAAACAACCGCAAGTGGCTGGGACGCGCGCCGGAGCAAGTGATCCGCGAGATCGCCGGACTGGTTGCGAAATACAGGCTCGATCACATCACCTTTATCGATCCAAATTTCTTTGTCAGTCTCAAACGGTCCCAGGAGATTCTCCAGGGAATTCTTGAGGCCGGTCTTGACATCGAGTGGAGCGCTGTTGCCCGCGTTGATCAAGTACTTAAATTTGATGATAATTTATGGAAGCTGATCCGCGATAGCGGCTGCCGCTCGCTGGGTGTGGGCGCCGAGTCGGGCTCCCCGGAAATCCTGTCCATGATCGACAAACGCATTACCGTGGATGAGATTTACGAATGCTCGCGGCGGATGAAAGCCAACGGCATCGGCGGCATCTTTAGCTTCATGGTGGGATTTCCGGTAGACAGGGATTCGCGCCGTCAGGAAATGCTGCGGACGGTGACAGCGGCCAAGCAGGTCAAGTCCATTTTCGCTGAGATCAAGACGCCGATCTGCTATTACGCCCCTTATCCCGGGTCGCCGCTGTTTCCCTACGCTCTCAAAAAGGGGTTTGACGCGCCCGCCACCCTGGAAGCCTGGTCCGATTTCGGTTTTACCAATGTGAACACACCCTGGGTCTCCGCGGCGGAAAAGGATTTCATCGAAAGATGCAGCACGTTTTATTTTCCCATCGCCTATCCCGATCAGAGGGTGCTGAACAATCTGGGCTCGGGCTTAATGCGCCTGCCATTTGCGGCGATGCAGGCTATCGCCTCAGCGCGGGTCGCCCGGGACAATTACAGCCTGCCGGTGGAATGGCGCCTGGCAAAGCTGGCGGCGCGCCTGATGGGAAATAACGATCCGTTCCTCATTTCCCAGTTTTACAGCTAGCGGCAGATGCTGGCTCCCGCATGCTGGATTTTCGATATAGGCTGTTTAATCAACAAAACCAGTTCTTGGTTTTAGCCAATGTCTACATCCAGCATCAAATGTCTGTTTAATGTTTGAACCAGTCAAGCCTGGAGGTATAAGAAGGGGACTGTTGATCTGAAACGAGGGGATGCCGACCTCGTTATAAATGTTTGACGAATTGGAAAAAGAGGGTGAGCAGATGGCCGCAGCCAGGAGATTGCCTTTTGAGATTGCCCAATATCGCTGGCGGTACCATTGGTTCCGCAAGAAAAGCATAACGCCCACAGGGCCTTTTTATATCAACGTGGAGCCCACCAGCTATTGCAATATTCGCTGCCAGCTGTGTTCATACAACTATTCGCGAAAGCCGGGCTACATGGATGTGGGCCTGTATGAGAAGATCATTGATGAGGCCGCTGCTCTGAACATTCACGAGGTGGCTCATTTCCTTGCCGGCGAGCCTTTGCTGCATCCCGAGCTTCCTTACATGATTGAGTACGCCACCATTTCCGGGATGGAATCGCGGCTGCACACCAATGGCATGTTGCTCACGGAAGAGAAATCGCATCAACTTCTCGACGCCGGCCTTGCCTTTCTCGGCGTAAGCTTTGACGGCGACGATGCTGAGACTTATAACGTGATGCGCAAGGGTTCAGACTTTGATCAGGTAATAGAAAATATCCGGACTTTTCTCCGGCTAAAGGGAGAGCGCGGCAAAACCAGTCCGCATGTGACGCTCAAGGTTGTGAAGAAGGAAGGGCAACCCGGAAACGGCAATGGCAACGCCGGCGACCTCATGGTTGGCGATGAATTTCGCCGCCGGTTTGCCGGTTTGCCGCTGGACCGGATCAAGGTGATCCATCCGCATTCCTGGCGCGGCGAGATCCGGGACGAAGTTCCCCAGGTAACAACCGGAGATTATTACTATCCCTGCATGGTGCTGTGGGGCACGATGAGCATCGGCTGGGACGGCCGCGTCGTTGGCTGCGCCGCCGATTTAAATGGCCACGACATTCTTGGAGACCTCAACCGGGAATCGATCATGGATATCTGGAACGGCGACATTCTGCGCCATTACCGGGAAATGCACCGCAACGGCCGCTATCAGGAGCTGGATCTGTGCCGTGACTGCAACTTTGTCTGGCGCGGCAAGAACCCTCACGTCGCTTTCCTGATGTCAAAAATGCCCCAGCCAGTGAAAAGCGCCGGTAAAGCGGTACTGTCCGGCACGCGCCTGGTCGGCAAGGACGTCCGGACGCGTTCATTCACGTAAACCGTCAGCGGTGGCAGCAAAAAAGGCCGGTGCTATTTTCAGGATGCCTCGGCTTCCCGCGCAAGCCCTTTTATATCCAATAAAGCCAAAATAATTTACTTAACCAAAGTTATAATATTTTATTTAAAAATTTATTGAAAAAAAGGCTGATCCTTGATTAAATTATCGCACCTTGAAAATTCTAAAAAAATACCGAAACATCATCATCATTATTATTGCTGCAGTTTGTTTAACGGCGGTCGTATACGCACGTGCAAGCTTATCGAAAAACAGTTCCGTCACGGGCAGCCTTAATGATCCAGCTCACTTGGTAATGTCAGACGGCCTTTCCGTCAGAGGGAACCACGCATATGTTGTTGGCGGCGATCACTTGTCCGTGATCGACATCTCCGATCCTCAGGCGCCGGTAATGGAAAGTTATTTAACTGATGTTTTTGGCAGACTGAGCGGCGCTTTTGGAATATTCATTCGCGGTGATTACGCATATGTCTCGACGGGATATCAGGCCGGTAGCGACCGCCTGACCGTGATTGATATCTCTGATCCGTCTGCTCCCAGAATTATCTCTTCCGTTCAGGATCATACGAATCTGGACGGAGCCCTTCATGTTTATGTTTCGGGCAACTACGCTTTTGTAACCGCGCCACACAAGAACCGCATGAGCGTCGTTGACGTTGCC
Organism: Actinomycetota bacterium; assembly: GCA_023489275.1. Classification (GTDB taxonomy): domain Bacteria; phylum Actinomycetota; class Thermoleophilia; order BMS3ABIN01; family BMS3ABIN01; genus JACWAD01. The sequence goes on along the minus strand of JAMDDD010000020.1, from coordinate 7,480 downwards.
GATCCTCAGAACCCCAAAGTGGTAGGTTCTGTGAAAGACGATTCGAAGCTATTTGCCGCGGACGGAATCTGGATCGCTGGAAATATCGCCTACGTGGTATCGCATCACATGCAAGGGCCGGGCATCGACTATTTAAATGCCATTGATGTTTCTGATCCGAGAAATCCCAGGATAGTCGGCTCATTGAGTTCGCCGTATTTCCGGGGGGGCGATCAGATGGCCGTGCAGGATAACTACGCATACGTTCCCGGAAACGCCAATAATGAGCCGACCTCTGGTCACAGCATCAGTGTCGTTGACGTATCAAATAAGTCGTCGATGAAAATCGTCGGTCATATCTCGGATCCGGAAATTATCGGATCCAGCTGTTATACCGTGGTGCGGGGAAAATATCTCTACTTGACTTCGTCAGACAGGCACAGACTGACTATCGTCGATGTTTCAAATCCTGTTTCACCCAAGGTGGCAGTTTCGATCAAAGATGAAGCGGGCTTGCCGCACCCGCTCTACGTGCAGCTTGCCGGCAATTACGCGTATGTTACAAATGATAGTGTTTTTTCGGTGATTGACGTGAGGAGCGCCCTCAAAAAATAGCACCCTGAAATCGGTGGCGCCTAGATGTGTCCATTCTCGGGGATTTTGTGACTAATGAAATACAGCAGCCCCGTAAACAGCATTAATTCGGCGATAATGTATTTGAATTCAGGGTGAAATTGCTGCGGGAAAAGCGACATAAAGCCCCATTCGCCCGGAATTGCCGCCAGTAAAAGTCCCAAAGTGCTTAATGCCAGGAAAAATGCCTGCCTTCCGTTTTCCACTTTTTTATACCAGTAAATTGAAATAAAAGCGGCTGGCAATATCCACACGACATTCATGACCCAGGTCAATGGGCCGCACAATAACACTATGATTAATCCAATTTGCCAATAAGCAAATTCCTGCATATCCGAAAAGTGTTTAACCACGTTCTGGTGGCGCTTTTGCCAGTAAGCTACAATCCCGAACATTATGAAAAAAAAGATAAACGACAAAGTCGCTTTGGGCATTTGCAAATTGTTTGCGCTCTTTACCAAATTAAGGGTTGCCACGACGAGGGTCGCTGTCGGCGCGACCGCAACGTTCGGCGGAATGTAGTAGAGTCTGCCATCCTTGTAGCCCCGTGGAAACGGAAGGTCTTGCCTATCGATTGACTCGCCCGCGTTTTCAAAATGGGGCAGACGATTTTCCGCGTAGTCTTTCGTGACCTGCCATCCGTTCACGATTAACATTAAAATGACCAGGATAGCTCCTGTCGCTATCACTCCAGTCAGCGTCTGCCACCTTCTTCTTAAAAGCAGGAAAGGCACAAAGAGAATACACTGGATTTTGAGCAGTACGGCAAAAGCAATCAGTCCTCCGGCGGAATATGACTGAATTTTACCTCGCCTCATCATCAGCGCAATCGCCCCGACCATTAATATCAGCGTGACCCCGTCAATCTGGCCTTGCTCCAGAAGAGCAAGAAAAGGCTCAAACAGCGCCACCAGGATGATTACCATTATTGTTGGCCTGAACTCCAGGGATTTTTTATCGATCCTTCCCGCAATCACCATGGTCAGCGCAACGCAGGCTAAGGTAATTGTGCTCCAAATGAACTTCGCCGCCAGGTAGGGCAACATGGCCAGCGGTTGAAAGAAAATCGCCGCCAGTGGAGGATAAAGAAATCCACTTCTCGTCAGCAGGGTCGCGCCATCCCAAATGGGTGGATGGTGAAAAATGTTGTTTACATAAATGGAAAGTCCGGCGTTAGCGGCCTGGCCGGCTGTGTAGAAATCGGAAAAATCAGGGTCGAGGTAGTGCCTGTCAAATATTACGACGATCGATAACAACCTGATTATGACCACCGCGGCGACCATAATCAGTAAAATGTCGACAAAGTAATTTCTGGCTTTACTGGGCATGCATTAACATTTCATGATCTTTTTCGCAATATGGACTTCAATTCAAAGAAATACAAGCAATTAAGGCATATTGTGCATCATTTTGTTCTTTCGTGTAAACTCTTACCGGTTTTCGTAATTCTAGAGGTGCTCCCCGGGATTTCCTGAATTGTTCGACGATGTTTATACACGGTTCTACCAACGCATCAGCTTGCTGCGCGAGCTCGTTATTTTTTTTGCTGAAAGAGATCGATGAGCGGCATAGCGGGCATTCTCAAAACACCGTCAGAAACGGTTTCTAGCCAAGAGGTATCACGGATGGCGGACGCCATCGCTCACCGGGGTCCTGACGGCTGTGCTGAATTTGTTAGCGGCAACTTTGGCTTTTCCCACTCCTTCTTAAGAATCCCTTCTTCTGTATCTGTGCCTCAGCCGCTCGCCAATGAAGATGGCATGGTTCACATCGCCTGTGACGGCCGCGTTTATAATTACGCGGCGCTCCGGCGTGATCTGGAAGGAAAAGGGCACCGGTTTACCGGTCCCAGCGATATCGAGGTCCTGATTCATCTGTATGAGGAAAAGGGCGACCATTTTCTGGACGGCGTTAATGGAATGTTCGCCCTGGCTCTCTGGGACGGAAACAAGAACCGGGTGCTGCTTGCCCGGGACCGCATCGGCATGAAACCGCTTTATTACACAGAAACAGCCGGCCGCCTCTTTTTTGGGTCCGAGATCAAAGCGATTCTGGCTGATCCAACGGTAAAGCGCAATGTCAATTTTCGGGCCATGAGCGATTTCTTTGCTCTTTCCTATATTTTCGATGGCGAGACCATGTTTGAGAACATTTTGGCGCTTCCCCCCGGGTGCATTTTTGTCGTTGATAAAGCCGGTTCGCCTGGGCGCCTGCAGCGTTACTGGGATATGAACTTTGTTCCTGATCATCCTTGGGATGAGCGCCAGCTTGTCGAGGAGGGACTGTCGATCTTCAAGGAAGCGGTGGCGCTGGAAGTCGCCGACGTGAAGCCGCTGGGCATCCATCTCAGCGGCGGTATCGATTCAAGTTTCATCACCTCTGTAGCGGCGGATATCGACCGCGAGCGCCTGATTACGTTTTCTGCCGGCTTTCGGGAAAAAGAATACGATGAACGCAATTATGCCTTGATGGCGGCGGAAAAGGCGGGAGTCGTCCACAAAGAGATTGAGGTTTTTCCCGATCCGGCGACTTTTCTGGATACAATGCAAAAGGTGATCTGGCATGTCGATGAGCCCACTGTCAGCCCTGGGATTCATTCTTTTTACGTTCTGAATGAGTTCACCAGCCGGTTCGTTAAAGTTGTGCTGGGCGGGCAGGGCTCAAATGAGCTCCTGGCCGGCTACAACCGTTACATTGTTGCTCAGCTTGCGGATCTGTTTGCCAGGGCGCTGAAACGTGGGCGGCTGGCGGCAGCCTACGCGGAAATGCGTACCATGAAAGATACGTACGGGTCCCGGTCATTGAAGAGGCTTTTCCAGGAGGTGGGAGTATCATCAGGAAGGCGCGCCCTGCGCATTGCGAGCACGTTTCCGCCCCAGGAAAAGGAAAATCTGTTTTCGCGCTGGCTAAAGGACAGATTGAGCGGTTATACCACAGAAGAACGTTATCTCAATGGATTTAATTCGGCGCCGGCAGCAACTACGATTGACCGGATGATGTACCTTGATATGAAAAATATGATGCCAAATATGCTGCGCATTCTCGATCGTACCTGTGCTGCATTTGGAGTTGAGGCAAGAACACCCTTCCTTGACCATCATTTTGTCGAGTTTGCCTGCAGTCTCGCCGACGATGCTGTTCTCGAAGGGACCGAATCCAAATACATCCTTAAGAAAATGGGAGAAGGCATTCTGAAGCATAAAACTATCTACCGGGATAAATCGGGGTTTGCGGCGCCGGTGACGCCTTGGTTGCAAGGGCATCTGAAGCGCGAGGCCGGAGACATCCTGCTTTCGGAACAGGCCCTTAGCCGCGGTTATTTTAACAGGGCGGCGCTAAATTCGTTTATTGAACGCCACGAGAAAACCGGAAAAGGCGTCTGGCAAGTTTGGATGCTGCTCATCTTCGAACTGTGGCACAGAAGCTTCATCGATTGAAATAAACCCGACCTTACCGGGGTTCTTGCTTTTGGCTATAATTTAGTCAGTTTGCAGCATGGCCGTTTTACCCAGCCTGGTTTCATTTCTGTCTGTGGCCGGCGACGTTTAATTCAGATTCTCTATCAGACCCGTTCCGGCGGCGGCCCAGAGTCATTTACTGTCACTTAAGCATGGCGCATGCCTTAAAACCAAAGATTGTCCTGGTATTTCCGCAACCGCTTGAGGTTGGCGATTATGCCCTGGAAATTCCGCTGTCGATCCTGGCAGTGGGCGCGCCGCTGCACGCCGAGGGTTACCACGTAACTCTTTTTGATGAGCGGCTTCATGATGATCCTGAGGGGGATCTGTTGGCTGCGGCCGCGGATGCGCTATGCGTAGGTGTGAGCACGATCACGGGCTTCCAGCTCAAACGATCGATTCATTTTTCCCGTTTATTAAAAAACAGGTTTCCGGAGCTTCCTATTATCTGGGGAGGATACCATCCTTCCCTGCTGCCTGAGCTAACTGCGGCAGAGCCGTATGTGGACGCTGTTGTGCGCGGCCAGGGCGAGGTTACATTTCAGGAGATTGTCTCCCGGCTCGAGGCTGGTGCCGGCTTTAACGGCATTGCCGGTATCACATATCGTGACGCGGGCGGTAAAATCATCAGCAATCCCGGCCGGCCAATGGCCGACGTCAGCACTTTTCCGCCGGCGCCATATGAACTTCTTGATATTGAGCGTTTCTTTAGGATGAATGGAGGCCGCCGGGCGCTTCAGTATGTCTCCAGTCAGGGTTGTCCCTTCAAATGCACTTTTTGCGTCGAGCCGAAGGTGTTCGGTAAATGGAGCGGCCGCGCGGCCGCGCAGGTCGTGGATGAAATCGAATCGCTTGATCGGCGCTATCACCTGGAGCATGTTACTTTCTCCGATTCGAATCAATTCGCCAGCATGAAGCGGATGAAAGAAATCCTTGGATTATGGCATGAGCGTGGCCTGAAAATGACCTGGAGCGGCGCCGCCCGAGCCGATCAGATGGAGAAAATTACTCCCGAGATGTCGAGAATGCTCAAGCAGACCCGTTGCGCCCAGATCGGCATAGGCATCGAATCGGGTTCGCAGGCAATTCTTGATCTGATTGACAAAAGGACCTCGCCCGAAAAAGCGATCCATTCCAACGCAAACCTGGAGGCGGCCGGGGTCCAGGGCTGCTATGCCTTCATGGTCGGATTCCCCAAAGCTCTTCCCGAGGCAAAAGATGAGATCTGGCAGACACTGATGCTGATTAAAAAAATGCGGAGCATTCACCCGGAGGTGGTGACCGTCACCTTTTACGTGACGCCATATCCGGGAACGCCGGTCTATGACATCGCTTTAAGCCTTAACCTGAAACTCCCGCGTAAAACCGAGGAATGGGCTGAATGGGAATCCACCAGCATCAGCACCACCTGGATCACGACCGCGGAAAAGGATCTGGTTGAGCGCTGCAATAATTTTTACTTTCCTTTCGCGTTTCCCGGCCGTCAGATGCGCAAGCGGCTTTCCAGGCCGATGTGGATGCCGCTGTTGTACCCGCTCCATTGGCTGGCGCTGCTTCGATGCCGCCTCGATTTTTATGGCCTGCCTTGGGAATGGAGGCTGATGCAGCGATTGGGGAGGACGCGTCGGTTCCGTCGCATCAGCTCCCAGATCGGAGCGCTGCGTGGCTACAAATAATCAAAAATGACAAGTACGACGGACATAAGAACGAGGCCCTGTCCCGAATGCCCGGTGTGCGGCTCCAACGGGTCAATCTTTTACCGCGATCTTCGCGACACATTTTTTGGCTCGCCCGGCAAGTGGAGTTCACGCAAGTGCGCCAACCCTGACTGCCGTTTGGTCTGGCTGGATCCGATGCCGCTGGAAGAAGACATTCACAAGGCTTATCAGAATTATTTTACTCATGAGGGAACCGCGGCCGCCCGGTGGATTGAAAACATTGAGAACTCGCAGAATCTGCCCCGGCGCCTATACGAAGCAATCAAGCGGGGGTATTGGAAAAACAGGTATGGCTACGGCGGCGGAGTGGGCGGCAAGAGCTATCTCGGGTATTTCGCTTATCTGCACCCCGGCTGGCGGTCCTCTTTTGACTCGGCGGTATACTTTCTCACAGCCCGGCCAGGAGGGCGGCTGCTTGAGATCGGCAGCGGCGGTGGAACGGAGCTTAAATTGATGCAGACTCTGGGCTGGGAAGCTGAAGGGGTCGACCGTGATCCAGACGCCAGGAAGAACGCGGAAAGCCGGGGGCTGCTGGTCCGCCTTGGCCAGCTACAGGATCAGAAATATCCTGATGATTATTTTGACGCGGTGGTTTCAAACCATGTCATCGAGCATGTTTTTGACCTGGTTGACCTCTTCCGGGAGATTTTGAGGATTCTCAAACCGGGCGGTCAGTTTGTTTTCATCACCCCCAATATCGAGAGCTGGGGCCACCGCGTCTTCAGTAACGCTGATCTGATGTTCATGGATTCGCCGCGGCACCTGTATGTGTTTTCAGCGCCGTCGCTTCGGCGGGTGGCGCAGGAGTCCGGTTTTGAAAAGATTAAAGTCTTTACAACCATACGGCACGCGCACTCACTCTATCTGAGTGACAAAGCGATCAGCCGCACCGGTCATTTCGAGGTTGGCGCCGCCGTTTCCCTGCAGGACCGCCTGGGAGCCAAAGGGTTGCAACTGGTGGAATGGGCGGTGTTAAAGGTGCGGCCCACAGCTGGTGAAGAGGTTGTCATTGTCGGTCAGAAGTGAAAGAAAAAGAGGCGGTCTGCAATGAGATTTTCCAGGCATCTGGAAAGAGCGCTTCTGCCGCTCATTATTTTTTTGGGGGCGTTTATTCGCTTTTTCCAGCTCGGCCGGGAAAGTCTTTGGTATGACGAACTTTACACGGTCTGGAGCAGCCGATTGCCTTTGAGCTTACTTGTTCAGGAAGAAGCAGCTGCCCGACACCCGCCTGTATATTATCTTCTTGGTCATTTCTGGTTTTCTCTGATTCACAGTGACACCGGAGTCAGGCTAATCTCTTGGGGAGCCGGAGTAGCCGTCATTTACCTGGTTTTTCTTATTGGTAGAGAGCTTTTCTCAAGTGATGTCGGTTTGTGGGCGTCGGCATTTACAGCCGCTTCGCCATTCCTTATCTGGTATTCGCGCGAAGCTACCTATTATTCCTGGTTGACATTCATCTCGTCACTCTCGCTCTATCTTCTGTTGCGGTCGGTAAAGTCCGGCAGCCGCTTTCTGTGGTTGTTATATTTTTTGGCAACCTCACTAACGCTATTTTCATTTTTTTAACTGCTCATCCTATTAGCTCAGGTTCCGTCCGACCCGGCTGATATCTTCTGTTTGTAAGCAGATTCACCGAACAGGAGGCAGTGCCGTGAACGGTCCCAAGACATTGATAGAGTTTATGGAAACATA
>JAMDDD010000027.1 GCA_023489275.1 Actinomycetota bacterium | reverse complement strand
TCGACAAGCGAAGCGGTGATCATCACCGCTTCGCTTGTCGAGCGGGAGACCCGGCGCCGGCGCCGCTTTGGCCTGGGCGGCGGCCTGGACGAGGCTGCCGGCCGCGGCCTTGACTGCACGCCGGACCCGGCCATGGCCTGGCTGGCCCAGGCCCGGGCCACCGCGCCTGAACCACTGAATCTTTCCGGCTGCTCCCTGCCCTGGCCAGAGGCAACGCCGGTCTTCATCCTGACCAGTCACCATGCCTATGACGGGATGCGGGCAAGCAGCATCATCCCGCGCTTCCCGCGCCCGGTGGTGATCATGATTAACGGGCTCGGCTTCTCCGGCGGCCGGACGGAGAGATTCATGGGACGCTCCGCGCTTCAGCGCCTGGCGGCAAATCTTGCCGGCGCCGGCTGCCGCTTCGTACTCGTCAACTCGGCCGGTGAGGCTCTGCCATGCCTGGAAAGCTTGTAGCCTGGTACCAGCGGCTCAACCCCAGAAGGGAGCCGGAAGACAGCCTCGCCCTGCGGGTTTGCGTGTTCATCAGCATCCTGACGGCGGAGATAACGGTGCTGGCGATGGGATACTTCGGCAGCGCCACCGCGTTGCTGGTGCCGGCGCTGACAGCAGCAGGTTTTTTTGCCAGCTGGCGCCGGCGGCGGCGGCGGAACCTGCTCCTTAAAGTAATTCTCTCCGCAGCCGTGCTCGTCCTGGCGCTGCTCTTCTTCCGCGAGCTGATCGCGAACCTGTTCGACGCCAGACTGCCGCTGATCAAGCTGCTGTTGTGGCTGCAGGTGCTGCATTCCTTCGACCTGCCCGCGCGTAAAGACCTCAAGTTCTCGCTGGCCAGCGGCCTGATCCTGATCGCTGCCGGGGCGGTCCTTTCTACCGGAACGGCGTACGCAGCCGGCTTCCTGGCGTTTACTCTGCCTGCGGCGGTTACGCTTGTCCTGCTGCACGCGTCAGAAGCGGCCGGTCAGACTAAAACAGCCGCCCCGGTCAAGCCGGTTCACGCCGCCGCTTACGGCGCCATCCTCTGGGCGGCCTGCCTGGCGCTGGCGGCGCCGGTGTTCCTCCTGCTGCCGCAGGGTACGATGGCGAAGCTTGAGTCGCTGCAGCTTTCCCAGATGCACTGGATCAAGGGGAACTTTCCCGGCCAGGTGATCAATCCGGCTGCCGGCGGCGGCAATCCGTTTGACCGGCCGCCACAGAATTCAGCCGTTGCCTTCAACGGTCTTGACCAGTATCTCGACCTCCGGTCCCGGGGCCGCCTCGAGGATGACGTCGTCATGAAGGTGCGCTCAGACCATTATGATTATTACCGGGGGGCCGTGTTTGACAGATACAACGGAAAGGGTTGGGAGATGAGCTCCGCCCGATCCAGCACGGTCAGCTCGGACCAGCCGCCGATCGATCCCCAGCTGTCCGAATCAACCGTTCTTTCCGCCAGCAGCAGCGTCCAGACATTTTACATCCAGGAAGATATGCCCAACATTATTTTCAGCAGCTGGAGGCCGGTGTCGGTTTACTTTCCGGCAAATAGTATCAAGGTTGACGATTACGGCAGCATCCGCAGCCCGTTTCCGTTGACCCCCGGCACGGTCTATTCAGTGATGTCAGAAGAGCCAGTTGATACAGCGGCTAAACTGGAACAATATCCGCGCCCGCTTGATCCCATTCCAGATTCAAGATATACGCAGCTACCGGATGACAGCGGCATGCCCATGGTACGGCAACTGGCCCAGAAGATCACCAAGGGCCAGGGCAACCGTTACGGACAGGTTACGGCCATCGAAAAATACCTGAAAAAAAATTATACCTATGACTTGAACATCCCGGCTCCGGCAAAGGGCGCCGACGCGGTCGCCTATTTTCTGTTTCAGCAGCATGCCGGCTACTGCGAACATTTTGCCTCTGCGATGGTCGTGATGGCCCGGAGCATAGGCATCCCGGCCAGGCTGGTAACTGGCTACGCGGGCGGCAATTACAACCTGTTTACCGGGCTGTGGGAGATTCGCCAAAGCGACGCGCACGCCTGGGTTGAGGTTTATTTCGGCGCCGCCGGGTGGGTGCCGTTTGACCCGACTCCCGGCTTTGACACGCCCGTAAAAGATCAAGGGGGAACCGCGAGCCTGCCGCTCATGCGCGCTGTCTCATATCTGGGGAGCGCGCTCGGCGGACCGGCCGGCAAAGCAATCCGGGAAGCCCGGGGAGGTTTGAGCGCGGCCGCCGCCGCGGCCGGGAGCGTGCCGCTGCCATGGGCCGCCGTTCCGGCAAGTGTGCTCCTGGCTATCGGCGGCTGGCGGATTTTATGGCAGCAGCACCGGCGGCGCCGGCAGGCTGCCCTGCTGGACCCCGTTTTCCGGCGCCAGCCGGTCCTCAGGGAATACCTGGAGCTGGCTGACCGTCTGGATAAACAGGGGCTGAAGCGCCGGCCGGAAGAAACCCTGCGGCAGTTCTCCCGCCGCGTCTGCGACTGGCTGAAGGGCGCGGAGTTCGAACGGCTATCGTATCTGGTGGAAGAGATCCGTTACGGGGGACCCGGACAACCCGATGGCGCCGCCAGGGCCAGGAAGCTGCTCGCCGCCGTCAAAACCGGGCTGGCGCGCCGCGGCGGCTTTAAATAACCGGGCCCGCAAACGCATCCGGTCCCGGAACCGCCTAGAGAGCCTTTTTTAGCATCTCGTCGGCGATGCCGGTAAGCTTGACGGAAAAATCAGAGCTATTGTTGTCAATCGCGAGCATCGAGCCGTCGTCGAAATAAAGCTCCACCCGCGGACGGCTCCGCATCTTCCGCAACAGGTAGGTAACCCCCAGGGCCGATGCGGCCGAGAGCAGGAAACCGGTAAAGAAGAATCTGCCTTTCGCCATCACAAACCTACTTTGAATAATTGTCTCCGTCCGGCTCGCCTTCCAGAGCCGTCTTCAGCGCCGTACCCACATCGTAGAGGACCAGGCCCACGGTGGGCTCGGTGCCGGTAGTGGCGGCCAGCCAGGTATCCTTATCGCCGGCAGCGATAAAAACGCAGCCGGAGCCTGTCTCGACAAACAGCTGCGTGAGCGCCGCCCGCTCCATCTTCTTTGCCTCTTCCCGGGCCTGCTCGAGCATCTCGCGCCCCGCCTGGACCATGGCTCGCTCGGCATCCCCGCTGGCAAACGTGCTGGCGAGAACCTCGCCGGCGCCACGAACCAGCACCGCCTGGCGGACACTCGCGGACATCTCCAGTAACTCGTTTAATGCTTCCTGCGGTGTGGGCAAAACTGCTCCCTGTCAGATTTGATCAAGAATGGAAGCTATCACAACCGTGCATCCGTTTCCAGTTGCCGCCTATCATAACAGTTTGCCCCGGATTGTTTATTGAAAAACCACGATGAACCGGATCCCGGGCATTGGATGATGGATTTCAACCAATACCCTGGATCTAACGCCCATTATCCGCTGTCAGCTGCACTCCGTCCGATCCGAGCAGGTCTTTCATCCCGGAAATCAGCTCATGCCGCGGCTCCACCTTAAACTCGCTTCCCAGCTTCAGCTTCCTGACGCCGTCGTCGGTGGACATGCTGAGAATGACCGGGACCCCTCCCGGATAGTTCTGGCAAAGGGCTTTCATGCTCCCTAAAAGCTCAGGTTTTACCTGGCTCGCTTCAATTTTCAGGGTTAGCTGACGCGGTCCGGTTTCATCTTCAGCGCCGGAGAGGGTACCGGCGCCGGTAGGCGGCAAGAGCTCAGTAATCTCGCCCGCGATGATTTTTACGTCACCTTCATCTTTGTGATCAACTTTACCCTTGACCACGATCACCTTGTCCTCGGCCAGCAGATCCTTGCATCTCTTAAACAGCTCGCTGAAGACGACGGTCTCGACGCTGCCTTCCAGATCCTCGATGGTGGCAAACGCCATCGGATCGCCTTTCTTGGTGGTAAGCCGCTTTACTTTGGAGACCATCCCGACCATGGTCACCTGGGAGCGATCGCGGATATCCTTCAGCGCCGTGGTCGTGACGGCGCCGAGGGAAGATATCTCTCCAGCCAGTCCGCGAAGGGGATGGCTGGACACGTACAGCCCCAGGGTTTCCTTTTCCAGCCGCATCAGCACATCAGCGGCAAATTCCCCGGCAGGCACCTGCAGGTCAGCCGTTTCGGTACTCTCCACTTCGCACAGATCAAAGATCGAAGCTTGACCCAGCACCGAATCATGCTGGCTCTGCGACCCCATGGAAAGCGCCTGTCCCATCACCTTGAGCATGCCCCGCCGGGTGGCGCCGGTGGAATCAAGGGCTCCACATTTTATCAGGCTTTCCAGGGCTTTCTTGTTAAGAACGCTGGAATCCACGCGGCGGCAAAAATCAAAAATGGATGTAAACGGCCCTCCCCCGCTCCGTGCCGACGTCAGTGAGGAAATCACGGCGGCGCCGACATTCTTCACGGCCGTGAGGCCAAACCGGATCCGGCCATCGACAACGGTAAAACCGCTGCCGCTTTCATTAATGTCCGGCGGCAGCACCTCGATGCCCAGCTCGGTGCAGACATTGACATAAAACGGCACTTTGTCTTTGGTTGACATCACGCTGGAAATAGTCGCGGCCATGTATTCGCGCGGGAAGTTTGCCTTCAGATACGCCGTCTGGTAGGCAATCAGCGCATAGCCGAGGGCGTGCGATTTGTTAAACGAATAATCGCCGGCCGCTTCCATCATACCCCACAGCCTGGCGGCAACGCCTGCTGAGACCCGGTTAGCGCGGCATCCTGCCATGAACTTGTCCTTGAGGCTGGCCATCAGCTTGTGCTTTTTCTTGCCAATTGCCTTGCGGAGGTCATCGGCCTCGGCGGGTGAGAAGCCGCCCAAGAGCTTGGAGATCTCCATTAACTGCTCCTGGTAGATGGCGACGCCGTAAGTTGACTCCAGCACCGGCTCCAGCCGCGGGTCATCGTACTTGATCGATTCCGGATTCTTCTTGTTCCGGACAAACTGGGGGATATTCTGCATGGGTCCGGGCCGGTACAGCGCCACGATGGCCACCAGGTCCTCAAAACATGTCGGTCCTACCTGCCTGAGGGTTTCCTTCATCCCCGGACTCTCAAACTGGAAGACGGCGTCGCTCTGGCACTGCCGGAGCATCCGGTAAGTTTTCTCATCGTCCAGGGTAATGGCGCTGATGTCGAGATCGACGCCGTGATTCTCCCGGATCATCCGGAGCGCGTCCTTGATGATGTCCAGGTTGCGCAGTCCCAGAAAATCCATCTTCAGCAGTCCCAGGGATTCGATCTCTTCCATGGCAAACTGCGTCACTACTTCCGCGTCACCCTTCTGCTGCAGCGGTACGTACCGGGTCAGCGGCTGGTCGGAGATGACCACACCGGCGGCATGGATACCATCGTGGCGGACCATCCCTTCCAGAAACATGCCCAGTTCGACTATCTGTTTTGCCTGGGGGTCCTCATCACAGGCGGCGCGCAAGTCCTGGCCGGGAGCCAGGCAACTGGCAAAGGAAACACCAGGACCTTCGGGAATCAGCTTGGCGATCCGGTCCACCGCGCCGTACGGCACCCCCAGCACGCGCCCGGCGTCGCGGGTGCCGCCGCGGGCGGCAAACGTGCCGAAGGTGATGATCTGGGCCACGTTCTGGCGGCCGTAGCGCTCCGTGACATAAGCCAGCACCTTGTCCCGGTCTTCCGGAGAGAAATCAATGTCGATGTCGGGCATGGAGCGGCGGCTGGGGTTGAGGAACCGCTCAAATAGCAGGTCATATTTCAGCGGATCGACGTCCGTGATGCCGAGGCAGTAAGCCGCCAGGCTGCCGGCGGCCGAGCCGCGGCCCGGCCCCACGGCGATGCCGCTGTCCTTGGCGTACTTGACAAAATCCCAGACGATGAGGAAATAAGAGGCAAATCCCATCTCTTCAATGGTTTTCAGCTCGAACTCCAGGCGCTCGCGGGCGGCTGCGGGCGCCGCGGCGCCGCACCGCCGGGCAAAGCCTTCCTCGCACAGGCCGCGCAGATATTCATCCTGTCCGGCCCCCCCGGGTGCTTCGTAAACAGGCAGCTTGAGGCTGCCAAACTTCAACTCGACGTTGCAACGCCCGGCCACCTCCACCGTGTTTGCCAGCGCTGCCGTGATCTCCGGATGCGACGCCGCCATCTCGGCAGCGCTTTTTAGGTAAAATTCGTCGCCATGGAACTTAAGCCGGTCGGCATCGAGTAGTGTGCTGCCCGTCTGGATGCAAAGCAGGGCGTCATGATTGACCGCGTCTTCCCGCCTTAGGTAGTGGACATCGTTGGTGGCGACCAGCGGACGGCCCGTCTCGCGCGCCAGCTGAATCAGCAGGGGATTAACTTTTTCCTGTTCGGCCAGCCCCTGATACTGGATCTCTAGATAAACATTTTCCCTGCCAAAGATGGCAAATAGATTCTCGAGCTCGCGGCGGGCCGAGTCCAAATCGCCGCTGTAGAGGAAACGACAGACGCGGCTGTTGAGGCAGCCGGTGAGGCAGATGACGCCATCCGAATGGTCCCTCAGCACCTCGAAATCGATGCGGGGCTTATAGTAATACCCCTCGAGAAAGCCGCGCGATGAGATCTGCATCAAATTGTGGTAGCCTTCGTTATTCTCGGCCAGAAGCGTCAGATGGAACCGCTTCTCTTTCGCGTGCGACTTCTCCAGCCGGTTTTCCACCAGGTAGGCTTCCAGGCCGATGATCGGCTTGACACCGTGCATTTTTGCCTCACGGTAGAACTCAATGGCTCCGGAAAGCACACCGTGGTCGGTGATCGCCACGGCTTCCATGCCAAGTTGCCGACACTGCTCGACCAGGGTCGGAAACCGGTTATCTTCCCCGCGGCTGGAGGCGGAGATTCGGCAGGCCCCGTCAAGGGCAGAGTACTCGCTGTGTACATGCAGGTGGACAAAGCCGGCCGCTGGCGGGGTTGCCGGCTCGGCGCCGATCGGCTTGGCTGTGGACTTACTCAACAATACTCCCTTACCTGACTCCGGGTGATTCTATCTCCATCCTTTTTTGGGTTCAACACCGGCCGCCCCCGTCCTGCTTGCCATTCGTCCTGTTACGGCTGGATTTAGTGAAACCCCTCGCGATCATTGTTTGTCTTTCTATTGTAACCATGTTGACATAAGAAAGAATTATTTCTAGCCTCCCGCAATCCTGCGCTCATCCTTCATAATGATAGCGCCCGCCGCGCATGAGCGAAGCGGCAGCCGCGATCAGGCATGCCGTAATCGCAAAGATAAACGCCTTGTGCAGCCCGGACTCAAACGGCGCCGAGATGAGGCCGGGAAAGAACGACCGGCCCGTCAGCATGGCGCGGCTCTGGGCGCTGACCAGCCCCAGCACCTGCGGTCCGAGAAGATGCTGCACCGGATTGTATCCCAGAAACGCCGCAAACAGGATTGATACCGGCGGCAGATGCGCCGCATGGCCGGCGATGGCAGCGGGCACCCCCTGGGCGGTCAGGCCGGTGCTCACCGCCCGCGGCAGGGTCGAGGACAGCCCCGCGATCATCAGAGTAAAAAAGACCCCGATCGACAGCACCTGGGCCGAATTTTGAAATGTCTGGTTCATGCCGCCGCCGGCGCCGCGGTGCGCCGCCGGCAGGCTGTTCATCACGGCGGCACGGTTGGGCGCGGCAAACAGTCCCATGGAGAATCCATTAACGGCGATGACAATCGCGAATAAAACGTAAGGGAAATTAATCGGCAGCATCAGCAGGAGGATAAAGCTGATGGCGGCGCCGATCATGCCGCCGGATGCGAACGGCCGCGCTCCGAAAAGATCGGAAAGGTAGCCGGACAGCGGCCCGGCCAAGAGGATCCCGCCGGTTAAGGGCAGCATGTAGATCCCCGCCCAGAGAGGCGTCTGGTCGAAATTAAACCCGTGCTGCGGCAGCCAGATCCCCTGCAGCCAGATAATCAGCATGAACATGAGCCCGCCCCGGGCCACTGCCGCCAGGAAGGTGGAGAGGGTGCCAAACGTGAATGCGCGGATCTTGAACAGGTGCAGGTTAAACATTGGATTCTGTTGTCTGAGCTCGATCAAGGCAAAGGCAGCCAGGGAAACGACGCCAACCCCGAACAACAAGAGCACGAGCGGGCTGGTCCATCCGGTTGCCCGCCCCCCGTACGGCTGGATGCCGTAAGTGACGGCCACCATCAATGCCACCAGTCCCACGGCAAAGGTGATGTTCCCCCCCCAGTCGATGCTCGTCCGTTTTGAAACTCCTCTCTCCTCGAGTTTAAAGTAGGCCCAGACGGTGCCAAACAGGCCGACCGGCACCGAGATGAGGAATACCAGCCGCCAGTGGACCGCCGCCAGCAGGCCGCCGAGAACCAGCCCGATAAACATGCCGCTGACGCCAACGATATTGTTGATGCCCAGAGCCATACCGCGCTGGTTTTTTGGAAACGCATCGGTGATGATCGCGGCGGAATTTGCCATCAGGCAGGCGCCGCCGGCGCCCTGGACCACCCGGAAGACGATCAGGTAAGTGGCGCCCGCCCGCCCGGTCATCCAGTCAACGGTAAGAAACAGCGACGCCGCCGTGTAGATGACAAAGCCGAGGTTGTAAATCCTGACCCGGCCAAACATGTCTCCCAGCCTGCCCAGGCTGACAATCAGCACGCTGCCGACAATCATGTAACCGAGGATCATCCAGAGGAGGTAAAAACTGTTGGCCGGCACGAGCGGGTCCAGGTTGATTCCACGGAAGATAGCAGGCATCGCGATCAGGGTAATGGAAATATCCAGTGTGGCCAGCAGAACCGCCAGTGTCGTATTTGACAGCGCTATCCATTTATAACGGTCTTTGATTTTGAGCCCTTCATTCGCCAAATTCCCCACTCCTGACTTTACTGACCAGCTCGCCGACGCCGGTTATTTTGACAACCGCTTCGTCCCCGGGGACCAGCTCGCCGATCCCGGAGGGAGTCCCGGTGAGGATGGCATCGCCGGGCTCCAGAGTCATTACCGAAGAGATAAACGCGACCAGCTTCAGCGGGGAAAAAATCATGTCAGCGATGGGCGCGCTCTGACGTACTTCCCCGTTTAGGCGCAGTTCGACACGCGTATCCGGGGAGGGCGGCTCTGTCTCCACCCAGGGACCCAAAGGGCAGAACGTATCAAAACTCTTGGACCTGGTCCATTGTCCATCCCGATGCTGCAGTTCCCGGGCGGTCACATCGTTGGCGCAGGTATAGCCGAGAATGTACCCGGTGGCGGCGCTTTGCGGCACGCGCCGTGCTTGCTTGCCAATGACCAGAGCCAGCTCTCCTTCATAGTCGACCCGTCCGGCGCCGGACGGCAGGACGATGGATTCCCCGGAGCCGATCACAGCCGAAGGCGGCTTGAGAAAAAGGATGGGCTCCTCCGGAGCCGGCATGGCCAGCTCCCCGGCATGGGAGCGGTAGTTGAGGCCGACAGCAACGATCTTTCCCGGTTTTGCCAGATTCAGGCGGGACATGCCGAGGTTCGCTACCGCCGCCGTCGCTTGATCAGTCCGTACTCGAGACTGTCGGTCAGCGCCTCCCAGCTGGCGGCAATGATGTTCTCCGAGACGCCGATCGTGCCCCACTGGCTCTGGCCGTCACTGGAATCCAGCAGCACCCGGGTGACCGCGCCCGTGCCCTGGTGCTCGTTAAGTATGCGCACCTTGTAGTTGACCAGCTGGATGAGCGCCAGCTCGCCCGCCAGCTTCGGGTAACGCCTGGGGAGCAGCTCGCGCAGCGCCATGTCGAGCGCGTTTACGGGACCGTTCCCTTCCGCAAACGCGATCGCGTGGCCGTCCCTTTCATCCTTGAGCACGATCTTGGCCTCGCTGATAACGGCCCGTTTGCGCTTCTGGACGATGACGCGGAAATTGTCCAGTTCGATGACGTCCCGGTGCAGCCCCAGCTCCCGCCGGAGGAACAGCTCGAAGGAGGCGCCGGCGACCTCGTAATGGTAGCCTTGGTGCTCTTTTTCCTTCAGTCGTTTCAGCACGCGGTTCAGGGCATCCTGCTTCTGGCTTAAATCAATGCCCAGCTCGGCGGCTTTTTTCATCACCGTGGCGCGGCCGGCCAGCTCGCTTACCAGGATCCGCTGCTCGTTGCCGACCCTCGCCGGGTCGACATGCTCGAATGTGCGCGCATCCTTGAGCGCGGCGCTGACATGCAGGCCTCCCTTGTGCGCGAAGGCATTTTCGCCCGTGTACGGCTGGTGTGGCTCGGGGCTGATGTTGGCTACTTCGGCAACAAAATGCGACGCCTCAGTCAACCCCGCCAGGCGGGCGTCGCTTATTGCTTCCATCCCCATCTTCAGCTTCAGGGCCGGAATCACGGACACCAAGTTGGCATTGCCGCACCGCTCGCCGTAGCCGTTGATGGTGCCCTGCACCTGGGCAGCGCCGGCCTCAACGGCCATCAGCGACACGGCCACGGCGCAGTCAGAGTCGTTGTGGGCATGGATTCCGACTTTGATATCTGGAAACGTTTGACAGACATGCCGGACGATTTCGGCAGCCTCGCCGGGCAGGGTGGCGCCGTTGGTGTCGCAGAGGACCAGCCGGGTGGCGCCGCCGTCCGCAGCGGCGGTTAGCGTCCGCATGGCGTAGCCGGCGTCGTCCCGAAACCCGTCAAAAAAATGCTCCGCGTCATAGAACACATCGCGGCCTTTTCCCGTCAGGTAACGGACGGTATCTTCAATCATTTTCAGGTTCTCTTCCAGCCCTGCGTGCAGAACTTTCTGCGTATGCAGCTTCCAGCTCTTGCCAACGATAGCGGCTACAGGCGTATCCACCTTCAGCAGTTCCCTGATGAGGGGGTCGCGGTGCGGCGGCAACCCCCGCCGGTGCGTCATCCCGAACGCTGCCAGCCGGGCCGTGCGCAGCCGGCGTCCGGCCATCATTTGGTAAAACTCTACATCTTTGGGATTGGAGCCGGGGAAGCCGCCCTCGATGAAGTGCACCCCGAGCCTGTCCAGCCGGAGCGCGATCTGAACCTTCTCGTCTACGGAGACGCTGATGCCCTCGCGCTGCATGCCGTCCCGCAGGGTTGTGTCGTATATCTCAACTTTTCTGGGCATAAACACCCGCAGTACAAACCAGGTTTAAGTTTCTGGTTACCAGTTTCTGGCTTCTGGTTTCTGGCTGCCGGTCCCGATACTCATAACTGGAAACTGGCAACTTGAAACTCGAAACCGGTTTTAGATCCAGTCCAGGAACTCGGCAAATTTGTCGTTTTCCCCTTTGATGATGCTGTAAAAAGTTTCCTGGATATTTTTCGTGATCGGCCCCGGCTCGCCGATAACGCGGTCGTCAACCTCCCGCAGCGGGACGATCTCCGCCGCCGTTCCTGTCAGAAATGCTTCATCAGCAACGTAAAGATCGGAACGGACCATCACCCGCCGCTCCAGGGGAATGTCCTCATGCCGGCAGATGTGATACACGGTATCGGCGGTGATCCCTTCCAGGACATCGGAAGCAGCCGGCGGCGTTGACACAACGCCGTTTCTCACCACGAACAGGTTCTCCCCCGATCCTTCCGACAGATTGCCCTGGTCATCAAGCAGGATCGCCTCCTCATACCCGGCTTTAACCGCCTCCACCTTGGCCAGGCTCGAGTTGATGTACTGGCCGGTTGCCTTGGCGGCCGGCGGCATGCTGTTGGGCCCGAAACGCCGGAACGACGATATTTTGGCGCGGATGCCATGCTCAATCCCCTCGTCACCCAGATAGGTCCCCCAGGGCCAGACAGCTATGGCCACGTCCACCGGCGCGTGCAGCGGGAACAGGCCCATTTCGCCGTATCCGCGGTAGACGATCGGCCGGATGTAACAGCTATCGAGACCGTTGACCCGGATGACTTCTTTGGTGGCGCCCACCAGATCATCACGGCTGTAAGAAACTTCCATCATGTAAATCTTGGCAGACCTGAGCAACCGGTCAATATGATCGCCCAGCCTGAAGACATGCGTTCCTTTGGCCGTGTCGTAAGCCCGGATGCCCTCAAATACTCCCGAGCCATAATGAAGCGCATGGGTGAGCAGATGTACCTGAGCATCCGCCCAATCAACCAGTTCTCCATTCATCCAGATTTTTGAAACTTCAGTTATTGGCATCGAGACTCCTTTCCGCTCCCCTGATTCTTAGCCCTCCCGCACCCTGGCGGCGACCATGTCGCCGATCTCGCTGGTGGAAAATCCCATCTTGCCCACTGCCAGGCCGGGAAGCTTCTCGCTGGTAACATGGATGATACCTGCCTCTACCGCGGCGGCGGCCTCTGATTCTCCCAGAAACTCCAGCATCATCTGGACGGCGGCGATGGCCGCCAGCGGGTTGATCACGTTCTTGCCGGTATACTTGGGCGCCGAGCCGCCGATCGGCTCGAACATGGAAACTCCATCCGGGTTGATATTGCCGCCGGCGGCAATACCCATGCCTCCCTGGATCATCGCTCCCAGGTCCGTAATGATGTCACCAAATATATTGTCTGTCACAATAACGTCGAACCATTCCGGATTTTTGACAAA
The DNA here is from genome assembly GCA_023489275.1 of Actinomycetota bacterium. Lineage (GTDB taxonomy): Bacteria > Actinomycetota > Thermoleophilia > BMS3ABIN01 > BMS3ABIN01 > JACWAD01. The sequence continues at coordinate 47,598 of JAMDDD010000027.1, read as the reverse complement.
CCACATGCAGATAGCGTCAACGTGGGCATAGTCAGCGGTTATACCAGGATATTCGGCGCCGGTCTCGGTGAAAGTCCGCATCCACAAATCCTGAGAGTAGTTCAGCACGTTTGTCTTGCCGCACATGGTTAATTTATTGTCCTTGCTACGTTTCTTGGTATAGTCAAAGGCAAACCGGATGCAGCGCTCTACACCTTTGCGGGTATTGATACTTTCCTGGATTGCCACCTCATCCGGGGTTCCTTTCTTGAGGAACCCGCCAGAGCCGACATAGAGGCCCTCGGTGTTCTCGCGCACGACGACGAAATCAATGTCGGCGGGGCCCTTGTCCTTTAGCGGCGTCTCGACCCCCGGATACAATTTGACCGGCCGCAAATTAATGTACTGGTCCAGGGCAAAACGCGCTTTCAGCAGAATTCCCTGCTCCAGGATGCCGGGCTTGACCCCCGGATGGCCGATGGCGCCCAGAAAAATAGCATCATGCCCGCGCAGTTCGTCAATTGCCGTGTCGGGCAGGGTCTCTCCGGTCTTTAGATACCGGTCGCCGCCAAAATCGTATTCCGTTGCCTTAAACTCAAACCCGAATCGGTCGGCCGCGGCCGCCAGCACCTTCAGCCCTTCGCGCACCACCTCCGGCCCGGTGCCATCGCCCGGCATGACAGCTATGTTGTGCATCAAACCTCCTATAAAGTTCATCAGCCTACAGCCAGCCGATCTCCCGCGCCGTTCAGACCGGCCCCGGCCTCTGGTTGATTTTTTCTTTTACCTTCTCCATCAACCCCCCGGCGGCTACGATCTCCTGCATAAACCCGGGAAACCTGTCCGCTTGATATACCTTCTGTTTCGTTAAGTTGGTCACCTCTCCCCTGTCCAGGTCAACCCGGAGCAGGTCACCACTTTCCGCCTCGCGCGCCGCCTCCGGGCAGACCATGATCGGCAGGCCGATATTGATGGCGTTGCGATAGAAGATCCGGGCAAACGATGCCGCCACCACGCAGGATACCCCCGCCGCCTTGATGGCGACCGGCGCCTGCTCCCGCGAGGAGCCGCAGCCAAAATTCTCTTCGGCAACGATTATATCGCCGGCCTTGAGCTTGCCCACAAATCCGGGATCGATATCTTCCATCACGTGCCCGGCCAGCTCCTGGGAATCGGTAGTGTTCAGATAGCGCGCCGGGATGATGACATCGGTATCGACGTCACGCCCAAACTTGAAAACTGTCCCTTCAAAAATCATCTTAACCCCTAAGCTTCCGGTTTCCAGTTTCTGGTTTGTTTCTGGTTGCCATTCTCGATACTCAGAACGAGAAACAAGAAACCAGAAATTTTATAACCCGCTTGGATCGGTAATCTTCCCGGCAACCGCCGTCGCGGCCGCCACGTAAGGCCCTGCCAGATAAACCTCACTGTCAACGTGGCCCATCCGGCCAACGAAATTGCGGTTCGTGGTTGATACCGCCCGCTCGCCGGCGGCCAGGATGCCCATGTGGCCGCCAAGGCAAGGCCCGCACGTGGGCGTGCTGACAGCAGCTTCCGCAACTATAAAGATATCGATCAGGCCCTCGTGCATCGCCTGCCGGTATACATCCTGGCTTCCCGGGATAACGATGGTGCGCACATCCGGACTGACTTTGCGTCCCTTCATCACTTCAGCCGCCATCCGCAGGTCCTCAATGCGTCCGTTAGTGCACGAGCCGATGACGACCTGGTCCACTTTGAGCCCCGCCAGATCGCCGGCCGGAACCGCGTTTGACGGCAGGTGCGGCTTTGCCACCTGAGGCCCGATGCCGCCCACGTCAATGTCAATCACCCGCGAGTACCTGGCGCCGGCGTCGCTGGCCAGCAGCACCGGCTGACGCCGCCCGCGGCCGCGGCAATAAGTTTCTGTCACTGCGTCCGGTTCGACGATACCGTTCTTGGCGCCGGCCTCGATGGCCATATTGCACATGGTGAAGCGGCCGTCCATCGACAACTCCCGCATGGCGCCGCCAGCAAATTCCATCGCCGAGTAAAGCGCCCCGTCGACACCGATCTGGCCGATAATATAGAGGATATAATCCTTGCCGGAGACATATTTTCCGGGCGTTCCTTCCAGGTTGAAACGGATCGTCTCCGGCACGCGCAGCCACACCTCGCCGGTGATCATGCCGGCCGCCAGATCGGTCGAGCCCACCCCGGTAGCAAACGCTCCCAGGGCGCCGTACGTACATGTGTGTGAATCGGCGCCGATGACAACATCGCCCGGCACCACCAGCCCTTTTTCCGGCAGGATGACGTGCTCGATGCCCATCCGGCCGACATCATAGAAATTCGTCAGGCCCTGACGGCGGGCGAAGTCGCGCACTAACTTGGCCTGCTCTGCCGATTTGATGTCCTTGTTGGGAACGAAATGGTCGCAGACGAGCACCACCCGCTCCGGATCCCAGACGTTGCCGGCGCCGGCTGCTTCAAATTCCTTGATCGCCAGCGGCGCCGTAATGTCATTTGCCAGCGCCAAATCAAGTCTGGCGTTGACAAACTCTCCTGCCTGTACCTGATCCCGGCCGCAGGCGCGCGCCAGGATCTTCTCCGTTACCGTCATTTCCATCATCTAGCTCACCGCCCCGGTCCTGTATGCATTGTTCAGCGCCCGGACATATGCCTTGGCGCTGGCTTCTACCACGTCTACCGACAGCGCCATGCCGGCAAAGGGCTTGCCGCCCACATCCACCACCACGCGCACCTCCCCGAGCGAATCCTTTCCCTCGGTAACCGAGCGCACCTGATAATCTTTCAGCTTGCCCTTGGTGCCAACCGCGTTATCGATCGCCTTGAAGATCGACTCCATCGAGCCGCCCGACTCGCTGCTGCCCGGCAGCGTCTCTCCGTCCTTGACGATCGTTACCCTCGTGGACGGGATTTTGCCGGAGCCCGACGTGACTTCATATGATTCCAGCTCGAAGATGTCGGACTGCACCCGCACTTCCTCACTCACCAGATGCTCCAGATCAACCGCGGTCACCTGCTTCTTCCTGTCCGCGATTTGTTTGAAGTGCAAAAAAGCCTGGTTCAACTCGTCAGCCGACAGCTTGTAACCCAGCTCCTCCATGGCGTTCGCCAGCGCGTGCCTCCCGGAGTGCTTGCCCAGCACGATGTCGCTCTGACCGCGGCCGACAGTGGCCGCACTCATGATCTCGTAGGTGGTGCGCTCCTTCAGAACGCCATCCTGGTGAATGCCCGATTCGTGCGCGAAAGCGTTCCGGCCGACGATCGCCTTGTTCGGCTGGACATCATAGCCTGTCAGCTGGCTTACCAGCCGGCTGGTACGGGTAATCTCGGTCGTGTTGACCCCCGTGACGCGGCCCAGATCGGCGTGCCGCGTTTCCAGGATCATGACGATCTCCTCCAGCGAAGCATTGCCGGCGCGCTCGCCCAGGCCATTGATAGCACATTCTATCTGCGTGGCGCCGGCTTCGATCGCGGCAAGCGAATTGGCCACCGCCAGCCCCAGGTCGTTATGACAATGGACGCTGACGGCCACATCTTTTAGCGCCGGCGCGCGGTCATACTGACCCAGGATAAAATTGCCGAACTCTGATGGAATCGCGTAGCCGACTGTATCCGGGATATTGATGGTGCGGGCGCCCTCCTGAACGGCCACAGCCAGCACCTGCGCCAGAAAATCGGGATCGCTGCGGGTGGCGTCCATCGCCGAAAACTCCACATCCTGGCACAGACTTGCCGCCAGCGCCACCATTTTCTTGGCGGCCTCCAGCACCTCCGCCCGCGACTTGCGGAGCTGATGCTCCAGGTGTACATCGCTGGTTGATATAAAGGTATGGATTCGGGGCTTCTCCGCCTCCCGGATCGCCTCCCAGGCAGTCCTGACGTCATTTTCAATCGCCCGCGCCAGAGCGCAGACAATGACGCCCGAGACGCCGCGGGCTATTTTTTGCACTCCCTCGAAATCACCCGGCGATGATACCGGAAATCCCGCCTCGATGACATCGACGCCCAGGCGCGCCAGCTGTTCGGCGATCTCGAGTTTCTCAAACGGGTTGAGGCTAATGCCGGGGGATTGCTCGCCATCGCGCAGGGTCGTATCAAATATATAAATTCGTTCGAAGCTCATTGCTTCTCCTTAAAGACCACGAAGGTGTTTGCGGTAAAAAAAGAAAAGTAACGGGTTTGCCGCACGGGCAAACTGCTAAATAATCTCCCCCGCCAGGGGGAGGAGAAGCAATCCAAGAAGGGATAGGGTTTGAGGCAGGCCGAAGCCGCCTCCCGCAGAGGAGGCCTGAAACCCGGAAGAATTTGCAAGGGAACAAGCCATTAGAAACGTATCATATTGCAGTCTGTTGCGGATTTCAATTCGCCATCCGCTTTTCTTCACTTTCCCAGCTTCGTTCCGCCTCAATCTGCTCTACAAATATGTCAACAAGGCGCGGGTCAAACTGGCCACCCGCCCCCTGGCGCAGTTCCCAGATGGCCTCCTTGTAGCTGAGGGCTTTGCGGTATGGCCGGTTGGAGCGCATGGCACGGTAAGCGTCAACAATGCAGACGATGCGCGCCGCCAGCGGTATCTGCTCGCCCTGGAGCTTTTCAGGATAACCGGCGCCGTCCCAGCGCTCATGGTGATAAAGGATGGCGGAAATCAGCTCGCGCAGTTGCTGCGCCTCCTCCAGTATCCGCTGCCCAAACTCTGGGTGCAGCTGCACCAGCGCCAGCTCGTCATCGGATAGCTTCTCCTTTTTTTGTAACACCGAGCGCGGAATCCCGATCTTTCCCACATCATGAAGCCGCATCGCCAGCACCAGCGAAGCTGCCTGCTCTTCCTCCATTCCCAGCCGCGCCGCCATTCCTTCTGTCACTCGCTCCAGCTCGTTCATGCCAATGTGAGTATAATCATCGTTGCAGTCAACGGCTTCCGCCAGCGTCTTGATCGTTTGCAGACTGGCTCCTTCCAGCCGGCTACAGAGCCGCTCCACATCTCCCGCCTTCAGTTCTGCCTGGGAAAGATTGCGGAAGTAGGCCACCCTGTCGCGGCCCTTGCGCTTGGCAAACAAGAGCGCTGAATCGGCGGCCGAGAGCAGGCTGCCGCCGTCCCCGGCACAGGCGGGATAGTCGGCTACGCCAAGACTTGCGGCTACAAACCGCTCCGGAAGGTCTGCTTCCCGGGACAGCCTTTTCATCTGGCGGCGAATCCGGTCCGCCAGCTTCATCGCCGCCCCGGCGCCGGTCTCAGGCAGCAGAAGCACAAACTCTTCCCCGCCGTATCGGGCCGCATAACCGGCACTGCTGGCCTCCTCGGCCAGGAGATGGCCGAGGCAGCGAAGCACTTCATCGCCCTTCTGATGCCCGAAACTGTCATTTATCAGCTTGAAGTTATCAAGGTCAAGCATGATCAGGGAAATTTTTTTGTGATTCTGCTCTGCTTTTGCTATTTCCCACTTGAGCTGCTGCTGAAAATGAGCATGGTTGCGCAGCCCGGTGAGAAGGTCCGAGTCTGCCATCTCGCGCGCCTGCCGGTGCAGCTGTTCCAGCTCTCCATACCGTTCTTTCAGTTCCTCGTTGGCCACCGCCAGCATCTCCTCTTTTTCCCGGAAAGCGAGCATGAGACCGTTGAAGGCCTCACTGATCCCGGTGATGGGGTTGTTGCCGGTGGCTCTCTGATATACCTCGCATTTGGCGCAATTTCCCAGCTTTTGGGCAAACCTGCCGCTGGGCAAGCCGGTGCTGCAAAACGTCCCCGCCACCAGCCAGCAGCGCCGGTGCTCCTCCCCGTGAACCGGGCAGCCGGCATCGGCGCAGTCTTTCACGCGCCAGCAGGTAGGTACGCTGTCATCCTCCATCTTCACCAGCCAGCTCTCATTTGTGATCGCCGCATGAGTCAGGCTGGCAAAACGTTCCTTTGCTTCCTCAAGCTCCTGCTTGCTGCGGGAGAGCTTCCGGTCAACGCGGCTAAAGATTGATCCGGCGAGAAAAAAATAAAGGTTGCCGATGGCGAACCCGGCCGCCAGGGAGGCTAGCCGGAAGGTTGCCCCCCATCCGGAATTCGCGGATATAAAAAGCGTGAAGAAATAAGGGAAGATCAGGCCCAGGGCCAGCCCGATGCAAATCATGATGGCGTAAACGCGCTTGGCGCTTCCCAGATGGCGGGCAAGCAATTTGTCCATGTTTTTCCCTTCCGCTCGTTTAGCCGGCCTGGCGCAAGTTCTCTTGCAGGTCTTTCCGGACCAGCTCGACAAAAATTTTGACCAGGGCCGGATCAAACTGCGTGCCGCTACCCCTCTCCAACTCTTCTACCGCCTGCGTCACACTCAGGGCCTTGCGGTACGGACGATCAGAAAGCATGGCCCGGTACGCGTCAATGATCCCGACAATGCGCGCCATCAGTGGAATCTCTTTGCCCTTGAGACGATCCGGGTAACCATTGCCATCCCAGCGTTCGTGGTGATACAGGATTGCCGAGATCAGCTCGTGAAACTGCTCTGCTTCCTCGAGAATCTTCTTGCCAATCTCCGGATGCTTCTTGACCATGGAAAGCTCTGCCGGCGAAAGCTTTTCTTTCTTTCTCAGAACCGATCCGGGAACGCCCACCTTGCCGATGTCGTGTAGCTTCGTCGCCAGAGTCAGGGCATCCGCCTGCTCATCATCCATTCCCAACCGGTGCGCCATTTTGCCGGCGACCCACCTGATGTGGTCAACGTTATATCCGGGATAATCGTCGCTGGAGTCAACCGCCTCGGCGAGCGCCCGGAGCGTCTGCAGGCTGGCTCCTTCCAGCCGGCTGTTCAGGCGCCTGATGTCATTTTCATTCAGCTCTGTCTCTGACAGATCGCGGAAATAAGCAACCCTGTTGCGGCCCTTGCGCTTCGCAAACAGGAGCGCGGCGTCCGCGGCGGCGATCAAACTGGCAGCATCGGTGGCGCAGTCAGGCATGTCGGCGACTCCGAAGCTGGCGCCAACGTAAGCAGATGGCAGACCGGTGTCTTCGGCAACCTGCTGCAGCTCCAAACGCAGCCTTTCCGCGGCCTCATATGCCGCCTGGCCGGCTGTGTCCGTCATGATGATCATGAACTCCTCCCCGCCATAGCGGGCGGCGTAATCGCAATCCCTGATTGCCTGGAGCAAGAGCCGCCCGAGACAGGCCAGGACAGTGTCGCCTTTCTGGTGTCCGAACTCGTCATTGACGGATTTGAAGAAGTCCAGATCGAGCATCAGCAGGGCCAGAGGCTTGCCGCTGCGTCTGGAACGGGATACTTCGCGCTGGAGGCGCTGCTGGAAATGGCGGTGGTTTTTCAGGCCGGTGAGAACATCGGTATCGGCCATCTCTTTGGTTTTTTTCTGCAACTGCTGCAAGGCATCATATTGCTTTTGCAGCTCAGCGTTGGCATCCGAAAGCAGGTCTTCCTTTTCCCGCAGGGCCCACATGAGGCTGTTGAAGTTCTCGCCGATTTCATTGATGGGATTGAGCCCAACTGTTTGTTGATAAATCTCGCATTTTGTACAATTGCCCAGCTTCTGGGCAAACCGCCCCTGAACTTCACCACGGCAAAAAGTGCCGGCGATCAACCAGCAGCGGATGTGTTCCTTGCCGTAGGCGGGACAGCTGGTTGAGCCGCAGTTCTTCACCTCCCAGCAATTTGGCACGGAGGGATCGTGAAAAGTAACGTCCCATTCCCGTTCGGCAATCGCTGAATGCGTCAGGGCGGAAAACCGCTTTCTGGCCTCATCCAGCAGCAGCGCCTGCTTCCGGATCCGGTTCTCTTCCCGGCCGATGATCGCCGCCGGGAGGCCCAGAAAGACCGGGGCCAGAAACAGATGGATGTCTTCATAGTGGGCTCCAAAGCGGCTCTCGAAGACAAGGGCAAACAAAGCATAGACCAAACCGGCGAATGCCCCGATGACGCCGTAGCGAAAAGCTCTGTTGCGAAAGGATGCGGCCAACTTGTCTCCCCGGGATTTATTCGTGATCGTTAACCTCCCATCGGCCGGCGGATGGCAATTCTAAAGCTGCATTTCGCGGCCTTAGAGCCTGTTTCCGTGAATAATTTCAAAAAAATGGGGTGAAAAAGACCTGTTAAAAAAGAAGGGTATCGGCCTGCCTGGTGGAAGCATCTATTGCCATATTTATTGTTTAACGATGCACTTATGCTATGACGATGCAGCCGGGTAGGTTACATAACCGTAACCTGATTTTGTTCAGGCTTGCCGCCACACTGGCGGCAGCGGTAATGACGTCGACGGTGCTGGCGACGGCGCTGGCGGCGCCTGACGACCTGGCTTCCAAACAGGCAGAAGCAAACCAGGTCTCTGCCGAGGTCACGTCAATAAACCAGCAGGCGGAGCAGGCGGTTGAGCGTTACGACGAGGCCAACGTCATGCTGGAAAATACAAAGCAGAAAATCTCGGATAATCAGGAAGAGCTGAGTCAATCCTCACAAAAGCTCAAAACAGCGCAGGAACGGCTGAATAAAAGACTTTCAGAGATTTACCGCGACGGCAACCTGAGCCTAATTGACGTCTTTTTTGATACCAGCAACTTTAACGATTTCCTTACCCGGGTCACTCTGCTCGGCAGGATCAGCAGTCAGGACCGAAACGATGTCGCCGCCGTCCTCGCCTGTAAATCCCGGGTGGAAAAATCACAGACCGAGCTGGACCGGACAAAGAAACAACAGGAGGATCTGCTCGGGACAATCACTTCGGAAAAGGACCAGATCCAGGCCCGACTGGCCCAACGCCAGGCGGTGCTCGCGAGCGTCCAGGGCGATATCGCGCAGATGGTCGCCCAGGAGCAACAGCAACAATGGCAAAATGGCGGACCTCCGGCTCAAAGTGACTCATCCGGATCGGGCGGGGCGGCAGACCCGGTCCAGTCCAGCCCTTCTCCGGTTCAGTCCGATCCGGCTCCCCAGCCTCCATCACCCCCCTCAAATTCCGCTCCGCCGGCAAACCCGGCACCCGGCCCATCACCGCCGGTGGCGCCACCGCCTCCCACCACCGGAGGCGCCGTCGCTATCGCGATGCGCTATCTGGGTGTCCCTTACGTCTGGGGAGGCCACGACCCGGCAACCGGTTTTGACTGCTCCGGCCTGGTTATGTATGTCTACGCCCAGTTGGGAATCACTCTGCCCCACTCGGCTTCCGCCCAGTATTATTCTGGTACGCCGATCCGTTATGACCAGCTGCAGCCGGGCGACCTGGTTTTCTTCTATCATCCCATCAGTCACGTTGGCATCTACATCGGCGGCGGAAAGATGATTCACGCTCCTACCGATGGTGAAGTGGTTTCCATCGGCAACGTCGGCGGTCCTGGCGGCGCCTATGCGGGCGCCTGCCGGCTCTAGACCTTTTAGCAGGCATCCAGAACCGGCAAGCCGGCTTCCCAGTCACCTCTTCTCCTGATATTATTTGGCGTCGGAAAAGAGGATAAAACCGGACGCTGCCTTTTGGCCTCCGGACTTTGGATAAAACCGCGGCCTGAATCTTTGCCGGGATGATTTACTGGATAGGCTCTTAATGCCGGTTAACGAAAAAATATTTATCGGCCTGCTGGGATACGGCACCGTTGGCTCCAATGTCTACCAGCTGCTTCAGGATCAAGCCGGCGAGATCGAGAAAGCAACGGGCGCCGTCATCAGTGTCAAGAGGGTGCTTGTCAAGGATGTGGCAATTCCGCGAACAGGGGCCCCCGCCGATCTCTTTACCGAAGACTTCGAAGAGATCCTCAACGATCCGGAAATCTCCATCGTGGCTGAGCTGATCGGCGGCACCGAGCCGGCGTTTGATTATGTAACGGCGGCGCTGACAAGCGGCAAGGCGGTGGTCACCGCCAACAAACAGCTGCTCTCGCAGCAGGGCTTTTACCTGTTCCGGCTGGCCGAGGAAAAAAAGACGCAGATAAGGTTTGAGGCCAGCGTCGCCGGCGCCATCCCCGTGATCAAGGTGCTGCGCGAATCAATGGTGGCAGCAGACCTGAAAAGCATCTACGGGATTGTCAACGGCACCACCAATTTCATCCTCACCGAGATGAGCCGCACCGGCGCGAAGTTCAAGGACGCTCTGGCACGGGCGCAGGAATGGGGTTACGCCGAGGCGGACCCCACGTCGGACATTAGCGGCAAAGACGCCGCCGCCAAGATGGCGATCCTGGCGTCAATTGCTTTCCACACCAGGGTCGAGCTGGAAGACGTCGCCTGCGCCGGCATCGAGCACGTCAGCTCCCTGGACCTCGCATATGCCCGGGAGCTCGGCCTGACCGCGAAGCTGCTGGGCGTCGCCAAGCTCTACAAGAACAAAATAAATGTGCGCGTCTATCCGGCGCTTCTGAAGCAGGACCATCCCCTGGCTTCGGTTAACGGAGCATACAACGCCGTCTTTCTGGAAGGAACCACCATCGACGAGATCATGCTTTCCGGCCCCGGCGCCGGCGGGATGGAAACGGCTTCGGCCGTCATGAGCGACATCATCTCGGTCGTTGCCCGGCGGGCCGCTCCCGGGTTCCTGGAGTACCCGGCGGCCTACCGGGAGCTTGAGTTTTTCCCTGATGATGAGGTCGTCTCGACTTTTTACCTGCGGCTGGAAGTGGAAGATGAGCCGGGCGTGCTTGCCGCGATCGCCAGCACATTTGGCGAGCACAGGGTCAGCATTCAAAGTGTCCTTCAAAAGGGGCGCGGCGCTCATGCGGAGCTGGTGATGGTATTTCACCCGGTGAACGAAGCCAGTTTTAACGCCTCCATCGAGAAGGTGGGGAAACTGGATGTGGTCAAGTCGGCGCCCCGCCCGATCCGGGTCGAGGGAAATGAAGAATAGCGGCCGGGATACCGCCCTGATTGAAAGATACCGCCGCTTCCTGCCGGTTACGGAAAACACGCCGGTGATCAGCCTGGCGGAGGGAAACACGCCACTGCTGCCGGCGCCGCGGCTGGGAGACCGGCTGGGCCTGAATCTGTATTTGAAACTGGAGGGGCTAAACCCGACGGGAAGCTTCAAGGACCGGGGAATGACGATGGCTGTTTCCAAGGGGCTCGAAGAGGGCGCCACCGCCGTCGTCTGCGCTTCCACCGGCAACACGTCGGCGGCGGCCGCGGCCTACGCCGGCCGGGCCGGAATTCGCTGCATCGTCATCATCCCGGAAGGAAAAATTGCCGCCGGCAAGCTCGCCCAGGCGATCACCCATGGGGCCGAGGTGCTTTCGATAAACGGCAATTTTGATCAGGCCCTTGCCATTGTCAGAAAGATAGTTGACAATTATCCGATTCAACTGGTTAATTCAATCAACCCCTACCGTCTGGAAGGGCAGAAAACCGGGGCCTTTGAGGTCGCTGACAGCCTGGGCAAGGCCCCCGATTATCTGGCCATCCCCGTCGGCAATGCCGGCAATATCACCGCCTACTGGAAGGGATTTAATGAATACCGGGATGCCGGAAAATGCTCTGCCCTGCCCCGGATGATCGGGTTCCAGGCCGCGGGAGCGTCGCCGCTGGTCACGGGCCGTCCGGTTGAGCATCCGGAAACGATTGCCACCGCCATCCGCATTGGCAAGCCGGCCCGCGGGGATCAGGCGCTGGCAGCCGCGAGGGACTCCGGCGGACTGATCGATTCCGTAACTGATGAGGAGATCATCGACGCCTACCATCTGGTCGCAGCCGCCGAAGGCACATTTTGCGAACCGGCTTCCGCCGCCAGCCTGGCCGGCGTCATCAAACAGCAGAATGCAGGGCTGTTCCGGGAAGGAGATACTGTAGTATGCGTCCTTACCGGTCATGGCCTTAAGGATCCGGACACCGCTATCAGTACCGGCAGCGAGGTCAAGCGGGTAGAAGCGGATTTCAACCGTGTCGTTCAGGTCCTGCAGCTAAAGCGGTGAAGAGGTGAAGCACGCCGTTCTGATCCCTGACGGTTCTGCCGACCATCCGCTGGATGAGCTTGGCGGCAGGACGCCGCTGGCCGCCGCCCGCACTGCCAATCTGGATCGCCTGGCCGCGGGCGGCCGCACCGGGCTCGTCCGGACGATACCGGCGGGTTTTCCGGCAGGCAGCGATGTTGCCAACCTGTGCGTCCTCGGTTATGACCCCCACGTTTATTACACGGGCCGTGCCCCTCTGGAAGCAGCCAGCCTGGGCATCGAGCTAGGCCCGGACGACGTCGCTTTTCGTTGCAATCTCGTCTGCGTTGAAGACGGCGTCATGCGCGATTTTGCTGCCGGCCATATTGGCACAGAAGAAGCGGCCCGGCTCATCGGCAGCCTTCAATCAGGGCTGGGCGGGGCGGCGGCAACCTTCTACGCTGGTTTGAGCTACCGTCATATCATGATATCTCCCGGCCGCGCCGCCAATGCCAAGTGCACGCCGCCGCATGATATCAGCGGCAGACCCGTAGCCGGGTTCCTGCCCCGCGGCGAAGGGTCCGATTGGCTAAAGCAGCTGATGAGCGCTTCGGCAAAGCTGCTTGAAAACCATCCTGTGAATCAGAGCCGCCGCGAACGCGGCGAGACCCCCGCCAATATGATCTGGCTGTGGGGACAGGGGCGTGCCCCCCGGATGCCTTCTTTTCAGCAGATGTTCGGGATGGAGGGATCGGTGATATCCGCCGTTGATCTGGTGAAGGGGCTGGGCAAGTACGCCGGTCTCGACGTCATCGAAGTGCCGGGGGCGACCGGGTATCTGGATACCGATTATGCCGCCAAGGCCATGACGGCGGCGGCGGAGTTAAGCAGGAAGGATTTTGTCTACGTGCATGTGGAAGCGCCCGACGAAGCCTCGCACATGGGAAGCGTTCGGGAGAAGCTTAACGCTATCGAGCGCTTTGACCGCGACCTGGTGGGCACGCTGCTAAAGGAGGCGCCTTCTGGCTTAAAAATTATGGTGCTCCCCGACCACGCCACGCCGGTAGAGATTAAAACCCACACGGACGAGGAGGTCCCTTTTGTCGTTTACGAACCGGCAAGCTCCTCCGGCTCCGGACTTGAGTTCAATGAAGCCTCCGCCTCCCGGTCGGCGCTCCGGATCGAGAACGGCTGGGAGCTGATGGGACAGTTCCTTGGTACGTCTGACTTCTAACGTTTAATGTGGGCAGGCCCGGATTTGCATTACTGAGATCCGCCATCTGCCATCCGCTCTTTTAGGGCGGGGACCAAGCACCGCGCCTAAGTCCCCGCCCTGCCTCCCCACCTCTGCGGCGCCGCCCTGCCGGACGGTCGCCCGCCCGCGTGCCGCAGTTGTGAGCAAAAATGTATCTTGATTTTCTTCATTCGTGCCGGATAGGGGAATTCCTTTCCCGGCAATTGCCGGATCAGGAAAAAACCGGGTTGATCTTGCCGGAGTGTTACGCCGCCTGTTGCCCCGGCGGACTGAATGGATCCTCGATCGATCCTTCGAGCAAAGCTTCACGCAGTTTCAGATTGTAGAGGACTGAGCTCAATCGCTCGGCCGCCCCCCGGGCCAGCTTGAGCCGGGAGCTCATCGGCTGCCCCTCTTTGCCATTTCCAGCCAGAACTGTCAGTACGCCGATCGCCCGTCCCCCGGTTTTCATCGGCACGCATATGTAAGGACCGCCTTCCTCCGCCATCAGATGGCGGCAGCGCGCGCCGGCGCTATCTTCTTCGAAAACGTGCGGTTGCTGCTGGCGGAGGGACCAGCAATCTTCCCGGGAAAACTCCCTCGCCCGGGGTGGGTCGCCGCCCCAGATGGCCGCCTTGCGGAAGCTGCCGCCGGCCGCTTCGCTGACGTAAACGCACCCCGAATCACCGGGAAACAGTACTCCTCCGAACCGGGTGAAAACGGTGAGCGCTTCGCTCACGTCGAGACAGTTTTGCAGAATCTCTTCCATGTCGGCAAAGATGGCGGCCTGTCTGTTTTGCAGGTTAAGCTCGCGGTTGCTTTCTGCCAGTCTCGCCAGCGCCGCCTGGAGCTCTTCACTTCGCCGCGCCGCCTCCGATTCCAGATCTCTCTTCACCTTGAGCAGTGATTCTTCTCCACTCTTCCTGGATGTGATGTCAAGCCACATCCCGACAATGCTGCCTTTGGCTTCCGAGTCTTTAACCAGCCGGTGGATGTCGAGAAACCACTTGTAAGAGCCGTCCGCAGTCTGCCAGCGGTATTCATATTCATGCAGGCTCCTGTCAAATATCTTGTCCATCTCTTCAAAGATCCGAGAAGCATCGTCCGGGTGAACCCGGTCTGCCCAGAATGAGGCATCGACGGTGATCTCATCAGGAGAGTAACCGGCCACAACCTGAACATTGTTACTAACATAAGTGATGCCAAAATCGTCGCCGGTCTTGCCCGTATAGAAAATGATCGGGAGAGATTCAAGCAGGAGCGACAGCTGCTCGCCCGTGCGCCTGAGCATGACCAGTTGTTCGTCCCGCTCACCTTTTGTCCGGAGGGCGCCAATTCCATAAGAGAGATCTCCGGCCAACTCGCTTAAGAGCGCCACTTCCTCATCGTCGAAAGCGTCTTTCTGGGAGGCGTAGATATTCAGCGCCCCGAACGTGCGCGGGCCGCTGGTGAGCGGCAACGCCACCATGGAGGCGTAATCGCGCAGCTGGGATTCTGCCCGCCAGGGAGCGAAATCAGGCTCAGAGGGAATGTCCCTGACAACGCAGGGGCTGGCGCTCCTTAAGGCCACGCCGATTGGCCCTTCTCCCAAAATGCCCCCGCCCCAGCTGTGGCTGACCGCATCCAGATAACCTTGCTCATGCCCTGCCGACGCAACCGGCTTGACGGTCCGGTCCTCATCCTGGACGGCAAAACCGACCCAGGCAAACCGGTATCCTCCCATTTCAACCGCGGCGCGGCAGATGGCTTCCAGCAGCTCCGGCTCTCCCGAGGCTGTTACCAGCGCCAGGTTTGCCGCTTTGGCGGTCCTGAGCGCCCGGTTGACCGCCCGTAATTTCTGATCAGATTTTTCTTTCTCATCGAGTTCAGTCTTGAGCCGCTTATTGACAAACTTCAGCTCATCTGTCCGCTCGGCAACCGTTTGCTCCAGGTTCTCATGAGCCTCGATCAGCTCGTTTTCGGCCAGTTTCCGCTCCGTTATGTCCCGGGCAATTCCCAGCACGGAACCGACGGCGCCGCTTTCATCAAGAATTGGCACCAGAGAAATGCTCTGCCATGTCTCCCGCCCGGAAAAGAGGACGAGGTTCTCCAGGTGGAGCGGCCGCCCATCAGAAAAAACCTGGCTTACGTCAAACTCTCCCTGGCCCGTCATCCCCGCCGGCAAGACTTCATCGCCGGGGTTTCCCACGATCTTTGCCACCGGTCTTCCCAGCTCGGCCGCAGCAAAAGTGTTGATGTACCGGATCCGACGGTCCGGAGAAATGATAAAGATGAAATCCTGGGCGGCTTCCGCCAACGTCCGGTAACGATCTTCGCTTTCGCTAAGCGCATCTTCGATCACCAGCCGCTCGTCTATCTCCACCTCCAGCTCGCGCCATCGGCGTACGGCAAAAGCGCTGAGAGCCGCCGCCAGAATGCCGAGCGCGACGACGATCTCGTCATACTGAAACGGGCTCCCTTTCAGCTCCAGCGAAGCTGTTTCAAAAGAACTGTGCAGATCAAGCACAGAGGTTAATACCAGCGCGGTGGCAAAGACGGCAAAAACTATCACCAGGTCGCGCAACATGCCCGCGCTCTTTTGGCGGGTGCGAATCTGAAACCTTACCCGGCGCCGGACGCCCGTCACGTCCATCCTTGATTTTCTCTTCCGGACGGCGCCTGCCGCCGCGCGCACCATTGCCGCAGGATAAAGCCGGCGTTTCCAGGTCAATCCATGTAAGCTGCTCACCAGTCGCTCCGCAGACGCTTAAATAGTTACACTTTAAACTTCGGTCACAAGAATCCATCTCCAAAGCTCAAACTGGGAGATTGCGGTATCGCACCATAAAAAAACGGGCGGAGACACTGGCTCCGCCCGCAAGGAAACGCTTAAATTCAGTCTGATGTTACCGGCCAGCTTAAGCTGATGCTTTCTCCTGTCTGGACCCTTCCGGACTGGCATTTTTCGCTGCGGCTTCCCGGTCGGCCTTGGCCGCGGCCGCCTTCTGCTCATCATCCAGCCAGTCGTTTGCCCAGCTGTACTGTGTATCCCACACCTCTTCGGTAATTCCTTCCAGGTTTTCGGCGTACTCATCCAGACCTTCCCTCAGGTCGGTCAGGACCGTCTCGGCGCCATCATGCGTGGCATGGGCGCCGTAGTTCTTGACGGAGTTGCGAAGAATATCAGGATGATCAATTATCGGACACGGTCTGAGCAGGTTGTGCCCGAAGGGCTGCTTATTCCGGATCGACTGGAAGAAAGGCGACCGGAGCGCGTCCAGCAGCGAGACTTCCTTGATGTTGTCAGTAGCAAAGTGGACAAAAACACATGGCTCCACGTCGCCTCGGTTGTTGATGTGCAGATATTTCCTTCCCGCCGCCAGGCAGCCGCCCGTGAGGGTGCCATCATTCCAGAAATCAGCGACCAGGATCGGGAGTTCCTTGCGGATCCGATTGACTCCTTCTCTGAGTTTATTCCGATCTTTTGGCGTTGGCATATATGACAGATCGGGAGACTTGCCAATGGGAATATAAGAAAAATACCAGCCGTAAGCACAACCCTTGTCGATTAACATCTCAACGAATTCGTCGCTGATAATCGTATTCAGATTCTTGCGCGAGGCGGTGGTGCTAAATGCGAAAACGGCCCCCCGTTCCCGGAGGTTGTCCATCGCCCTCATGACTTTGTCGAAGGTGCCCGGGCCGCGGCGCTCGTCAGTCTCTTTCTGAAAGCCCTCGATGCTGATCGCCGGCGCCACATTGCCCAGCTCGACGATTCTGTCCGCCAGAGCCTCGTCAATGAGAGTGCCATTGGTGTAAACCTGAAAGGAAACGTCATTATGCTTCTCAAACAGGCCCAGCAGCGGCTTGTAGAAGAAGGGCTCACCGCCGGTAATGACGAAGAACCTGATGCCGATCTCCTTGGCCTCGGTGATGACCCGGTCTACAATCGCCGGGTCAAGGTCATCCTTCTTGGTATAATTACCGGCGTAACAGCCGACGCAGCTGATGTTGCAGCGCATGCTGGGGGAGATGACGATCAGGTTCGGCGAGTTGATTCCTGCCTCTTCCATCAGCTTGACCGAGACCTTGGGGTCGCGGAAGAAGAGGCCGACGATGGTTTTGGCGATATAGTTCTTGCGGACGTTCGGATGCGTTGATTTCACCAGCCTGTTGAAATATTCAACGCCCGGGCTTCCCGGGGCCAGGTAATCCTGCATCCAGTCGGCAACCATCTTTTGCTGCTTGCTGTCCGCCAGCCGGCCAAAGGCCTGAGCCAGCCGCAGATAGTTCTTGTCAGAAGAGTTTGCCAGCACTTTGAGAGATTGACTGAGCACCCTTTCCGCTGCTTCATGCTTGGCGCGGCTAAAGACACTCTTGCTCTTGGAAACGATATTCAGGTCCATTTGCTGCCTCCTTCTGCTCAACGGAAAAAGGTTACATCAACCGCGCCGTTTGGCCTCTTGCCGTGTTTACCCCTTCCCGGCGCTTCCTGAAACATTTTGCATCGACAAGCTTCGTCCGGCCCCAGGTTATGCCGGCTCCCGGACGCTCCGCCCGGCAAAAGCAGCATCTTGGTCTTAATCGTATCAAAAGTTCGAAAAAAGGAAAACTGGAAAAACTCTGTGCTACAATAGCCGCAAATTTGCAACATAATTCGATGCCCTTGTCTCAAATCCTGTCGTCCCAGTACTGCAAAATTCCTCGCCGGAAGCGGCAAAATCGCGCTTTTCCGGGGAATTTTCTGCCTTGGCCACTCAAGTCCGGACGCCTCCGGCCGTATTAATAACCGTTATGCCAGGCTCAGAAATCAGAAATGAAAATGAAATCAAGATCGGAGACGAGTATTTTCAGATACTCTCCGAAGAATCAGGCCGTGTCCTTTCCCAAGGGGAGCCGTTTGTCATCGTCGATATCAAGAAAGAAAAGCTCGTCGTCAAGGAAGGCGAGCTGTTTCTGTACAGCGATATCGAAGGAAACATATTACGGGAAGACACCTCGGGGCTGGGGCTTTATTACCGTGATACCCGTTTCCTGAAAACATTCAACCTGACCCTGTTTGGCTTGCCGCCCGTGTTGCTCTCTTCCACGGCTGACCGGGCGTTCATGAGCCAGATCGAGTTGACCAATGCCGATTTCATGACCGCCGGCGGCATCGTCGTCCCGCAGGAAACCATTAATATCAGACGCATCCGCGTTGTCAACGGCAAGCTCTTCGAACTGATCAGGGTGAAGAATTACAATCATTTTCCGGTTGACATATCTTTGGAGTTTGAGTTTGACTCCGATTTCGCCGACATGTTCGAGGTCCGGGGCACGAAACGGACAAAATATGGGGCGAGGCTCGCTCCCAAAGTAACAGAGGATTCAATCCTGCTGGCGTACCACGGTCTGGACGCTGTCCTGCGAAAGACCGTTATCCATCTGGAGACGCCGGCGTCAGAGATTGTGGGCACCACGGCGATATTCCGTTTCCGCCTCCAGCCGCGCGAGCGCCGCGTGATTAAATTTGACATCGAGCCCGTCCTGCCGGAGACGCCGCCCCCCGAAGCCAGGGATTTCAACAAGGCGATCGCCGACATCCGCAAGAGTTACGAAAACTGGTTCAAGAGCACCACTCAGATCGAGACGGACAATGAGCTGTTTACCGCCGTGCTCAGAAGCAGTCAGCGGGACATCCGCATGCTCGCGACTGACACGGAGATAGGTTTTTTCTTGAGCGCCGGCGTTCCCTGGTTTGTCACGCCTTTTGGCCGGGACACAATCATAACCTGTTTGCAGATTATGATGCTCGATGCGGATCCGGCGCTGCAGACCGCCCGCGTTTTTACGCAGCTCCAGGGGAAAACGGTTGACTCCTGGCGTGATGAAGAGCCCGGCAAGATATTTCATGAGGTCCGCCGGGGCGAGCTGGCAAATATTCGCGCCATTCCCCATACGCCGTATTTCGGCAGCGCCGATTCCACGCCGCTTTACCTGATCATGATCTCGGAAATATTCAAGTGGACCGGCGACATTGAGATGGTCCGTTCGATGACGGACGCGATCGATCAGGCCCTTTCCTGGATTGACGAATACGGTGATATTGACGGTGACGGCTTTGTTGAATACGAAACCAGGTCCCGTCGCGGGCTCGTGAATCAGGGATGGAAAGACTCCGGCAATTCGGTTGTCCACGCCGACGGCCGCCTGGCGGAGACTCCGATTGCGCTCGCCGAGGTGCAGGCATACGTTTACTACGCGAAGCGGCGAATGAGCGAGATGTTTGAGCTGCTGGGCAACCGGGACCGGTCAATCGAGCTGGCCGGCCAGGCGGAAACCCTGAAAAAGCGCTTCAATGAAGCGTTCTGGATGCCTGAGGAGGGGTATTTCGCCATGGCGCTGGACGGCGAGAAAGAGCAGGTCAAAACAGTTACTTCCAACCCGGCGCACGGGCTTTGGGCGCGGATTATCGATGACGAAAAAGCCGCGCAGACGGTTGACCGTTTAATGCAGCCGGATATGTTCTCCGGCTGGGGCATCCGCACGATGAGCAAGTCCTCGATTAACTACAATCCGATGAGCTATCACAACGGCAGCGTCTGGCCGCATGACAACGCCATTATTATCCGGGGCCTGAAAAAGTATGGATTTGACGAAGCCGCCAACAAAGTCAGCACCGGCCTTTTTGATGCGGCGCTCCATTATGATTATTATCGGCTGCCGGAGCTGTTCTGCGGTTTTACCAAACGATCAATCAGCCGGCCGGTCAACTATCCCGTGGCCTGCAGTCCGCAAGCCTGGGCGGCCGGCTCGGTTTTTATGATCCTTCAGGCGATGCTCGGGATCGAAGCCGACGCCATCAATAATACCGTATACGTCACCAGTCCCTCTCTGCCCCGCTGGCTAAAGGAAGCGGACGTCAATGATATGCGGGTGGGGAAATCAACCATATCGCTAAAATTTCAGCGGGACGGCGGCGTGACTTCGTTTGTGGTCAGCAACAAGACAGGCTCAATCCGCACGATCGTCATCGAGTAACGGCGCCGGTCAGGGGCGGGTCAGGATGGCCCGCGCCGGGGCGCCGTCACCCCCCCGGATCTTGAGCGGCAGGCATGCCAGCTGATAATCCCCCGGATCCACCTTCGCCAGATTGATGCCCTCGAGCACCACAACGGATGCTCGCAGAAGAGCCTCGTGCACGTGATGAACCGGAGGATGAAAGCGCTCGATGGACAGGTAATCAATTCCAACAAGTTTTACTTTTTTATCAACAAGAAAATCAGCCGCATCCGGCGACAGCGCCACAAATTCCTTGCTGAACCCGCTCTGCTCCCACAGGCTCGAATTTCTCGTCTTAAGCAGAATCCGCTCCGCGTCCCCGATGCCGGCGGCCTCCAGGCCGCCCGGCGTGATCTCGCTCTCAGCCGCGGTCAGATCCAGCACCATGGCCGGGCCTACCAGTGCGTCCAGATCCAGTTGATCAACCGTCTCCCCGTCGTCAATGAAATGATGCGGCGCGTCTACGTGCGTTCCCGTATGTGATCCGAGCCGGAGCTGGGACAGGTTGGCCGCATCCCCCCTGGAGATCTGATGGTATGGCTCAATCTCGGCGCCCGCGTCTCCAGGATAGACAACCATGCCGTTAAAAATCGGGACGGAGATGTCAATGATTGGTTTCAAGTTCAAAGTTCAAAAGTTGTGGCAGGCGAACCTTTTTTATTCAACCGGAAATATGCAAGGACTTATCGACCAATCCTGCCCAAGTTCCCATTGCTTCAAACTGAGCGTGACCCCGACAGCCGTCGATTGGCCCTGCGGCCCCGGTTAAAAGCAATTAACGCATTAGTTTAAACAGATCATTCTCTTCGCTGAGGATAACGAAAAAATTCTCAGCCGTCGAGGGCAGCAAAGAATTCCGGTTGATCCCGGCTTTGGCTTCGCCTCGGAGCCTGCCCTGAGCGGTAGCGAAGGGACGACGGCGCTCCTGTCCACTATCTGTCCACCTGGGTCCAGTCGGTTTCCCGGGTGACGGTCCAGGCGTAGAAAGGCGGATCTTCGATAAACTGCTGATCCATGCTGAAATTGAAATTGCCGATGTCCGTGAGCCCCTTGCCCCAGACAAAGCCGGTAAAGGTGCCGCTGCCGTTGCCGTTGGCAGTGATGCTGCCGTCGGGGCAGTAAATGTCTCCTCTGAAATTGCCGATGGCACTCCCGTCGAGGCTGACACTGCCGTTTTTGACGACAACGATCGCCTTGCCCGTGTAACCGGCGGGCGGCCATTGGAACTTCAAATCAACATTGTTGCTCATGGGGCTGCCTGAGGGAAAATCAACGTAGACGACGATGTCGCCGCCACGGTTGGGAAGGTCGCCCTGCTGGATCGTCAGACCGCTTCCCGGATTGCCGTTATAATAGCCGCTGGTCTGTGCCTGGCTCTTGAGGATGTCAAGCTGATTTGTAGTAAGACCGCCGGCGTAGTTGAAATAGTTTTGCAGGTCCGAAACTGTGAAGATGTTTCCGGTCGGCCCCTGGCTGTCGCGGTCATTGATGTCATTACTGGACCAGTAACGGCTGTCGGAGCCGTCCGCGTTGTAGATCTGCGACCCGTGCCCGTTTGACATGGCGTAAATCGAGCCAGTAGCAAAGACACCTGCTCCGCCGCCGTACATGAGATCGGTCCCGGACAGCGTCAGCTTGTCGCGGCCAAACAGGTCGCCGCGCACGAAGATGCTTTGATTTGTCAAAGTGGTCGTCCCGTCGAGCTGGGCGTTGCCGTCAACGTAAAATGTCAGTGGAAAGCCGCTGGCGGTCACCTTGACCATCTGCTGCAGCTTGCGATAACCTTCCGAAGATTGTCCCTCTGCCGTAATCATCAGATACGCCGGCTGATTGCTGGTCGGATCGAGGCCGCAGCCGGTGCAATGATTGCCGTTCTGATCCACCTCATCGACATAAACCGTGTAGCTCTGGCCTCCGATTGACATCTGAACCGGATTGGATGGATTTTGACGCAAATCGGGGTTTGGATCCATGAGATAACCAAAACCGTCCGGGCTCTGATCCGGCCGCGGCTGCGTCAGCTGCCATTCCGTAACAGCATAATTGAGAACGTCCAGCACGTTCGCGAGCCCTCCCTCGGCATAGTAAAAAGCTTTGCCGCCCGAATAATCGGCCTGGGTCATCATCGACTCGCGGGTGGCCACGAAATACATTCCCGTGCCGATTGTCAAAAGGACGGCTGAAGCGAGGATGACCGAAACCATGGCAATGCCGTGCTCGCTTTTTTGGATATGCCTGAGTTTATTTTTAAAGGGAATTTTCATGTTTCTCCGTTTGTTACGCCGGCCGGTTCCGCAGCCAGGCATCGGCAGTAAAATTCTGGGGCGCGCTGCCGCCTGCCTGCATGGTCAGCTGGATGTCAACTCTGGCAATCTTGCTCAAGTCACCGCCGCAGGCTTCGATCTCATCAAGCGTGATCACACCGTCGCCATTGGCGTCGCAGCGAAAATCATTACCAAAGTAAGAAAACTGCATATTGACTACGTCGTCAACTAAAGTCGACTGGCCGGGAGAATTGGATGAGCTGCGCCAGATCTGACCCGGCGACCCCGCGCTTCCGGGAGCAAAGCCGTAAGTTACCGTCTCCACGCCATTGCCGAAATTGACGGCAAAGCTCACCTGGTTTGCCCCCGCTGAAGTCACCTGCGAGGACTGCATTATCTCACGGGTCATCCGGTTTAACCCCAGCCGCGCATTCTCGGTCATATCAGCGACATTTTGTCCCGTCCGCCAGTGCGTCGTCACACCCCAGATGAAGCCATACATACCTATCATGAATATGGCAAATATAACGATTGTGACAAGCATCTCCACCAGCGTGAAACCGGCCTGGCGGTCGCGGCGAAAAGACAAGCCCGCCTGTTTCCAATAATTTATCGTTTTTATCTTTGGATCAATCATGTTGCATTATTGACATATCAACTGAACCGAGCCATATTTGCTGCTGTCCCTGGGGATTGATCAGCTGGACCGACCCGTCGGCGTCGCTGCGCCTGACTTCGGTCCCGAACTGCCCGGAAATCTTGATCATTGCGTCGATGTTGATGGAGGCGGTAGTGCCGTCCGTAGAAGCCGCCATGGCATTGTTGATATCGTCGGTCGTGGCGCTGTCCCATTCCGTGAGCAGGGTATGCTGGAGACTATATTGCGACTGCGCCAGATTGACGGCTGTCTGAATTGGATTCTGGGGACCGGTCGAAGGGTAAAGGTCATAGCAGTCATCGCCGGTGCAACTGGCAGGCTTATCGGGATTAAACACGCCGATCACGGCCGAGTATGAAAGTGAATTGTTGATACCGCCCGGCTGACCGTTGGCCTGACTGGAGGCGCTGGCGCTGAACGTCCGGACAAACACGATGCCCTGAAGCGCCGACGGCGTATCGCTGTCGACAGCCTGAAGCGGCAGGATGTTCACCTGCTGGAAAGATGCCACCGCGCTTCCCTGGGTGCTGCCGTTAGCCTGCTGCAGACGGGCGTCAATCTGCTTGGCTCCGGAGACCTGCCCACCGGTTACGGTCACCGTAGGGTTGACAAAATCCCAGGTTTTATAACCAGCAAGAGTATCGCAGCTGCAGCCATCCACCTGCTGTAGCCGCCATGACTCCGTGGAAACGGCGGCCTGGCCCTCTGCTTCCACCTCAAGCTGCGCACTTCCGACGCTGGCCGCTGATGTGCTGTCGTAAAAACCGGGCGTCGGCCAGTCACTGGACGTCACGTCGATCGGTCCGGCAGATTGCTGGCCGTCCGGCGGCCCGCTGATTGCCGCTGCCGCGCCGACGGCCGTGTCCCCGCCAAAGATCTGGCTTTTGCCGCCGGTGCCGCTCGCCTGCGGGCTGGTGGTGCAGCCAAAGCCGGTCGTCGCGTGCGCATCCCCCAGCGATCCGTCAAGCAGCGCGGTATAGGGCTCCGAGGTACCGGTAATCACTTTGATGGTTCCGCCAAAGATGTCAACATGGCTGTTGGAGGCATGGGAACAGCTTGTGCCGACATCGCCCTGGATTTGAGAGTTGAGAACATAATTATAACTGTTATTGGTTGGCGAAGAAGTGGTAATTGATACCTTCACCAGTTGACTGGGAGGGTTGTCGTCTCCCGATACGGCCGAATTATAAGTTCCGGGAGGAATGATAATGTTGCCTTGATTGTCAACAAACCTTGTGACGACAGTCGTGGTGACGCCCTGGCTACCGGCTGGCGCCACTTCCGTATAATAAGCGTCGCTGCCGGATTGGGTATACCAGCCGGTCCATCCCTGAGAATCAACGGTGTGCGATGAATTTAAATTAGGATAATACTTGGACAGAAAATCTACCGGAGCTGTCGTGCCCACGCTATGATCAGTGGTGTAAGGAACGTAAAACGGCCGGGCTTTCATCTCTTCAAATTGGGCCTCGGCGATGTCCTTGCCGGAAGTGCCCTGTCGCGACTTTGCAGCAGAATGCAGACCGACAGCCATGGTGGCGGCCACGCCGGTGGAGATAATCAGGAATATTGTCATCGCGACCAGAACTTCAACCAGCGTCAGCCCGGCTTCATGATCCGCAATCTTCCGGTGAGAATATTTACCTGCTGATAAGCTCATGACCTTTGACCTTGTGCCGTTAGCTGCCATTCATCCACTGACGGTGACGTTGACTGTCTCACCGTCCACCTGCACCGTCTTGATTTTGCCGTAGCTGCCGTCCAGAACCAGATGTCCACTCTCGGAAGCACCCCGGGCATAGAAATCCAGATAGGCATCGCCGCCAAAGGATGGCGGCGATGCGGAGTCAAACTGGACGGAACCCGGAAGCGACTCCGGTCCGCGCACATTAACCCAGCCGCTCGCGGCATAGTACTTGAGCTGATAGGTCCGGCGGGATGGATCGCTAAAATCAATCCGGTAGGTGTTGCCTGATGATACCGCCAGCGTCTGCGCTTCCCGGATTTCCGAGGTGATCTGACGGGTGGCGACGCCCATATCCTGACCGGCTTGATAGTAGAAAAGCGCGGTGGCGGACCAGGTGAGCATAATGGAAAAAATCAAAATCGCCACGAGAATTTCAACCAGGGTAAATCCGCTCTCGGCAGAAGCACGCAGCCGGCCGCAGGGAGAAAAAAAATTCATACGCAGCCCATAGCTTTTGCAGCCGGCCGCAGCAGAATGTGCCTTTTGGGTTGGATTCTTATACCCAAGGAATTTCTTCTTACCAAGCAAAAACAAGCAACCGCAAGATCGAAACAGCCAATACATCGTTCCAGCCCCTCTAAATTTATATCGACCCGGTTCCGGTCTTGTTGAGACTATTTTTTGGTGGCGCCCCGGGCGATCGGTCATTTCCGCGGAAAAGCCCTCCATTTGGAGGGCTTTTCGTAGGCCGCATGTCTGTTTTTCTTCAAGCCGGCGGCGGTTTTTTATCCCTGCTGGTAGTTGTATTTGAGGGCGGTAACGTCATTGGTGCCGCCGGTGTAACTCCACCAGCCAGCCGGCAGATTAGAATTGGTGAGATACTCGCTCCCGTAGGTTACCGATATATTGGAGTAATGCGAATCAGTGTCGCTGTCCCCACCACCGCAGTAATGGTTATGATAACCTGGGTTGTCGTCCCCATCATCCTGTTCGCCCAAGCCAACAGCGTTAAAAGTTGTCGCGCCGTTGACAACCAGCGACCCCCACATAATAAAGTCGCCGGCAGCGTTAAAGGAGCTGGTGGCGTCCTGGCCGCTTAAGTACACCAGCGCCCCGGCGGTTTGGCTGCCCACGGTCACGTCCGTCTGCATCGAGACGACGCCGCCGCTGGAGAGAAGCGCTACGCCATCGGTCGGTATCAGGCTCAGACCCGGACCGATGAAATCAAGCTCCTTGATCGTGTTTCCGGAGACCGGGTCCTTCGTCATCACGATCGTCGGCGTGATTATGTAGCTGCCACAGTTGCTGTAGATCTGAACGGTGAGGCCGCTCACCGCCGCCGTCAGGCGGACCACGTCGTAGCCGCCGTATGTCTGCTGGAACGTATTAGCGTCAATGTAGATGGTGTTGTAGCTGCGCGTCCATCCGGACGGCGCGCCGCTCGCGGGCATGTTGACCGTAATGACCTTGTCATTGGCAAATCCGCCGCCATTTGTTTGCGACTGGAACTTGCTGAAGTTGACGGTGGGAAACTGCACGTATGTAGAAGCCTGCTGCGGCTGCGTCCCCGAGGGAACGTTGCCCGCGGTATACGTGCCGGTATACGTGACCGGATCGGTATAACCCTGGCGGGTCTCAAAGGCTACCGTCCCCCGCGCTCCTTCAAGGTCATCATCAGAGCCACTCACTACTCCTTGGATTAATAAGTTGCCGTTGACGTTGAACTTGCCGGTAAACTTGATATTGCCACCCACGCTGTCGTCATCGCCACCAACGTTGGTTTCAAGCTGAGTGGTAGTGTTGTTATTTGTCTGCGTGCCGGCGAGGTAGGCGTAGTCAAAGGCGCCGGTAGTGTATTGAATGGATACCCGCACCGTCTTGGTGAACGGAGTACCGTTTTGATTCACCGTGCCCGTGGCTGTCAACAGCACGTTCCCGGCGATATTGGGATCTTGCCGGGCCCAGACCTGGTAGGTGCCGACTACGGTTCCGTTTCCTTCCGTAACCTGCTGCGGCGAGCTATAAATTGCCATGCCGTCTCCGGGCCCGGTTGGCACGATGTCATTGGGAAAGTAACTCTGGAAGTTGGCGATCGTCGCGGCGATGGCGTTATCGACCCCGGCTTCGGCCACGTTTACGGCCGTTGTCTGTAGCCGGTCGTGAGAAACTGTCGCATCTGTATTTTTCACCTTGGAAAGGATGAGCACACCGACGATAAGCATGATCGAGACGACGCCCAGAGCTACTATCAGCGCCATCCCGTTTTCACGTTTCCATGTTTGATATATCTTTTTAACAATCTTCTTCATGAATGTCACCCCTTGTCTTTTTTAATTTCCTTTAATATTTTTAAGCGGGGTTAGAATCATAATTGCGCAGATCAATTTCCGCCGATACCTGGTATGGTTTCCTCTGGGCGGACGGCTCGCTGACAGTTGTCTGAAATGCGACTTTAACCGACCGGACGCTTCGCGGATCCGTGACGCTCCCAGTTGTCTGATCCGGCAGTATCTGGTCGCCGTTCGCGTCCCAATAAGTGAAGATTGCCGCTGTAGTGCCGGTTACGTCGACGGTTGCGGTCTCGGTTCCCGCACCAAGATTAATCATCTCCTTGTCAGAAGATGTAATGGTTAACGGCAGACTCGGCATGGTGCTGGTTACCCTCCTGATGATCGTGGGTCCGCTTCCGCCAGGTGGAGTGGCGTAGGTATAAGTAATCCACGTTCCGTTCTCCGCCGGAAATGAGGCAGTGTCGTTTTGGAAAATAGGCGCATTGGGCGGATTGCTGTTGTCATACCGTTTTGCCCCCGCCATATTTTTTTCGATGTCATATAGAGCCTGCTTGGCGTTCATCTCCGCCCTCATTTCCGCGCCTATCTTGGTTTGCGTCTTCATAGCGGAAACCAGGACGCTCAGGACCGCAGACATCACAATTGTCATCATCACCATTCCGACAAGCAGCTCAACCAGGCCGATGCCGGATTCATTAAACAGGCTCTTTTTTATTTTCTTTACTACCGTCATTTTCCAGGTTGATCGATCATGCCGGTAGGTCCAATCTCACTGGAAATGGACAGGGACCCGGCATTAATGGGACCACTTCCATTGGAACTGGATGCAGGCCAGGAAACCGAGATCGAAACCAGCTTTGTTGCCGGACTGCCGGGCAGAGAATCAACTTTCTTTTGCACGTCACTGGTTACGGTGAAAGTAACGCCCATCGGTCCGGCCTCAGTCGCGGTTGCCGGTGTGCCGCCGGTGCCCGAATCCGGCCCGATCTGATCGCCGTTGTTTGCGACTAGGAACGTTGTCGTCACGCCTTCCAGACCTATCTCGGCAAACTGCGTATTCTTAATTTTGCTCATCTCGGATTCCGCCAGCTCGCGGGCGCTCATACGCACATTTACATTTTCCGAAGCCTTTACTCCCGAGATGAGAATGGCCGCCAAAGGAATGACTGCGGCCACCAGCAAAGTGATGGCGATGAGAACTTCGACGAGGGAAAACCCCGATTCACTCTTGGGGCTGGCGCTGTCGTTATGTGTTACCGGGTGCCTCACCGTTCCTCCTGCCGCCAATGAAACTTGCGCTGCATGGCTTTCGACCGCCCCAGGGCGGACCATACGGCATCCCTTTTATCGGAAAAACGGAAAAAAAATATTAGTGATTTGGTCTGCTTTTGAGGAGTCGAATAATTATGGGCGATTATGGGCGATTATGGACGATTCATTGATTGGTAGCCCTGCCGGAATAACAAAACGGGGCGGATCCAAATCCGCCCCGTTTTCATGAGCTAATTACATAGCATCTGATCTATGTACAAGCTGTTTTCGTGGGAATGCTGTTATCGCTAGTCAGATAGTAAGGAGCACTAGCGCCTGTAACGTTTGACTCCAGGCAGTACGCAGAAGTGCCCGCGCTTATGACCGAATCGGTTGCGGCCGTCGATGGCCGGAAACCATAACTGTCATGTAGAATTGTCTCAGTGACACCGGTATAGTCATTATTATCTGAATAGTATGCCTCCATCGCTGTCGCCATATTACGAAGATCCGACTGAGCCGTGGAATCATACGCCTTCTGCCGCTGATTCAGGTACACAGGAATGGCGATCGCCGCCAGAATTCCGATGATGATAATCACCACCAGCAGCTCGATTAAAGTAAAACCACCCTCGCCGCTGTTTGCCGGCATCCGCTTGTTCAATTTCTTCAACATAACTGTCACCTCCCTTCACCAAAATTTTGCTTAAGTTTCCAAGCCAACAAAAAAGGATCTGCGGCTTGGTGGCAAACCACAGATCCGTTAGTGCATGAATCTCCGGTGGCGGCCCAGCCAACCAATGAGACATCATTTATCTCATCTGGTCCTGTAGCTTTGCGTCCCACCCTTGCGAGTGGTTTGCCCTTTCACCTTCATCCCTATGCTACCCAACTGCGTGTTTCCTAGACACGTTCCCACCCCGGGATAAGTGATGGTTCGCGCAATTAATCGGCACTCGGCAGCCGGAACTTGAGAGTATGCTACCCTGAAGAACAGGAATTGGGGTTTTATTTAAAGCCAATATGGATCTTGCGGACCTGATTATAATTATTTTGCTGCTGCCCGCCCTGGCCAGAGGGCTGCGGGCCGGCCTGATGCAGCTTCTTTTGTCATCCGGCGGTTTTCTGGCAGGGCTCCTGCTTGGCTCGCAGATAGCCGCGCGGCTGGCGCCGCTCGCCTCCAGCCCGCTGGCCAAACTTGTGATTGTCTTAATCACCGAATTCGGACTGGCATCGCTTTTCGGAGCCGTCGGCGACCGGGCCGGCCTGCGCCTCAGCAGAGCGGCCGAGAAATTCAGCCTCGGCGGCCTGAACCAGGCGCTGGGGGCGGTCGTGGCTGCGGGCTTTACCCTGGTTGTCGTCTGGCTGGCGGCATCGGCGCTGTCCGGCGTCCACAGCTACGGAATCGGCGGCGAGGTAAAAAAATCACTTATAATCCGTAACCTCAACAAGATTCTGCCGACGCCGCCGGACATATTTGCCGAGCTGGAGAAAATCATCAGTCCCAACGGCTTCCCCAATGTATTTCTGGGGCTGGAACCGCAACATACCACTATTTCGCCATTTAACAGCGTAAACAATCAGGCGGTGTTAAATGATGAAGCTTCGGTGGTGAAAGTTGAGGGTCAGGGCTGCGGCGGCTTGGTGTTCGGGTCCGGTTTTGTTGCCGCCAAAGGCTTCGTCGTCACCAACGCGCACGTGGTTGCCGGCATTGACAGCCCGGAGGTGGTGGACAGGCTGGGCACCTACCGGGCGACGCCGGTCTGGTTTGACCCCGATATGGACATCGCCGTTTTGCGCGTCAGAGGCCTCGGCGATCCGCCGCTGGCGCTGACAACCGGGACCCTGCCGGACGGCGACGCCGCCGCCGTTTTGGGATTTCCGGGAGGCGGTCCGCTGGTGGCCGCGGGCGGCGTTATCATCGACCATGTGAGCGCTGAGGGACGAAACATCTATAACCAGGGTCTGGTGACCAGAAATATTTACGAGGCGCAGGCGGATGTTGAGCCGGGAAATTCGGGCGGGCCGTTGATTGCTCCGGATGGCGCGGTCGCCGGAGTAGTTTTTGCCAGATCGTTAAGCCAGAACAATGTCGGTTATGCATTGATGATTAGCGAGGTGAGACCGTTGATCCGGCAGGCGATAAATAACGACACCCCGGTTAGCACCGCCGGCTGCGCCCCGGATTAATTACACCTCAAAATAGATCTATATCAAATGAGCACTTTCCATTGCCTGGAATTGGTCCTCTGCCGGCGGTTCCACTGCACGAATCACCGCCCCCCTTGTATCAACATTGGCGCAGATACTGACCTAAAAAATCTTCGTGTTCAGGATGGCCTTCATCCTGCCAAGCGCTTTAGCCGACTCCCGGGATACATTCCGTTGAGTCATCCCCATCTCCTCGGCGACTTCTGACTGGGTAAGTCCGCGATAAAACAACAGGAAAACAATCTTTCGCTGAAAAGAGCTGAGCGCGTCCAGCGCCTGCTCCAGAACGATGCGGTCTTCTACCGGCAGGGAGAACGTCTGGTAGCGCAGCGAATGGACCCGGCTGGCGTCCGGCTCCGGCTCGGCGAGCGCGCCTGCCCGGTCATTTAACGGATGCAACCCGACGGAAGCGTCAACCCGCAGGACTTCCAGGATTCCTTCTTGGGAAACATTTACCTTTTCCGCGATCTCCTTGAGAGTTGGCGTGCGTTTTAGCGTTCGCGTCAATTCGATGGAAGCCTCCTCGATCTGACCCGACAGTTTTCTCAGCCAGCGCGGTTGCCGCATGAGAACGCTGTCACGCAGGTAATGACGCACTTCACCATCTACTATTGTTGTCGCGTAACTGGAAAATTCGATGCCGCGGCTTAATTCAAAGCGTTGCGCAGCCTTGATCAGACCCAGGTTGGCAACCTGAAGCAGATCTTCGTAGGGATCAGGAAAGTAGGAGAACCGCTTAAGGACAGTATGCAGCAGCCCCTGATTGCGCTCGACGATCATGCTTAACAGGCGCGGGTCTTTGCTCTTCTGATATTCGCCGATTAATTGCTTGTTATGCCGGTCGACTCTCTTGGCGCCGGGGAACCGGACCAGGTCCGCCCCCGGCCCCGCCCAGCCGTTTGGTTCTTTTTTTTGCGGCAGGCTCATCGAACTCTTTCCTGGTTATTAATGGACGATATTCATCAAATTAAAGATCGGCAGGTAGAGGGAAATGACAATTACACCCACGAGAGCGCCGACGCCCATCATCATGATCGGCTCCAGAATCGAAGTGAGCGACTTGATGGAGGCGTTAACCTCGTCCTCATAAAAGTCGGCGATCTTGCCCAGCATGGTGTCAATCGCGCCGGTTTCTTCACCAACCGCAATCATCTGAGTGACCATCGGCGGAAAGACTTCGCTGCGGGAAAGCGGATCCGACATCGGTTTGCCTTCCTTGATCTCTTTCTTGACATCGGCCATGGCGGCGGCGACGACCACGTTGCCGGCCGTATCGCCGGTAATCTCGATCGCCTGCAGAATCGGCACGCCGCTGCTCACCAGAGTGCCCAGCGTCCGGGAAAACCTGGCCATCGCCAGTTTGCGGACTATTTCGCCGATCCCCATCGGCATACGCAGCTTAAGCCGGTCCCAAACGGCCGTGCCCGCGGGTGATCGCTTGTAGCGCACAAGACCGTAAATGCCGCCAATTATCACCGCGCCGGTAATAACCCCATAGACACTGGTTAAATTACTGCTAATAGTCACCATAATGCGGGTCAGCAACGGCAGCTGCCCACCCAATTGCTTGTACATCCCGGCAAAAACCGGAATGATAAAGATGAGCATTCCGGCCATAATCAATACCGCGAAACACGCAATCAGGATGGGATAAACCATGGCTGATTTGATTGATCGTTTCAAGCTGTCCTCAGACTCCAACTGCGCCGATACGCGCAACAGAGTCTGGTCGAGAATTCCACCGGCCTCTCCCGCCCGGACCATGCTGATGTAAAGGCGGTTGAAGATATTGGCGTGTTTTTCCATTGCGTCAGAGAGCGAAGAACCCCCCTCGACTTTGGTCCGGATATCGGCGACCACAGCCTTCATTTGTTTATTGGCTGTCTGTCCTTCCAGGATGTGCAGCGCCCGGAGCAGCGGCAGGCCGGAGTTGATCATGGTGGCGAACTGGCGCGAAAAGACGGTGATGTCTTTTGCCTTGAGCCGGTGCAGATCCGCAAAGGCCTCGCCCAGGGAGATTCCAGATTTTTTCTTCTCGCTCAGTTCGACTACAGTCAGACCCTGGCCTAGCAGGCTGGCAGCCGCCGCCGAGCGCGAATCTGCTTCCACCTCGCCCTTGGCGGGAGCACCGCGAAAGTCCCTTACCTTGTATACAAATGTTGACATCTTTCCTATCCTTACTCTTGATCGCACCGCTTAAGCGGCTCTTCCCATAAGCAGGCGCTCCAGGTCTTCCGGATTGCTCGAACGCTTCAGCGCCAACTCCTTCGTAACTTTGCCCCGTTTGACAAGATCGGCCAGGGCGGTGTCCATCGTCTGCATGCCGAAGCGGCTCCCGGTCTGAAGGACGGAATAAATCTGATGGGTCTTGGCCTCGCGAATCAGGTTTCTCACCGCCGGCGTCGGCACCAGCACCTCACATGCCGGCACCCGGCTTAAGCCATCGACGGTGGGCAGCAACTGCTGGGTACAGACTCCCATCAGGGTTGCCGCCAGCTGCACCCGGATCTGGCTTTGCTGGTGGGGGGGGAACACATCGATGATACGGTCGATCGTCTGCGGAGCGTCCTGGGTATGCAGGGTGGCGAACACCAGGTGCCCGGTCTCGGCCGCGGTCAGCGCCGTTTGCATCGTTTCCGTGTCGCGCATCTCGCCGATGAGAATCACGTCCGGATCCTGGCGCAAGACTGACTTAAGCGCCCGGTTGAATGAAACGGTATCAGTGCCGACTTCCCTCTGATTGACGATTGATTTCTGATGACGATGCAGAAACTCAATCGGATCCTCAATCGTCATGATGTGTTCTTCACGCGTCTGGTTGATCTCGTCTATTAAAGCAGCCAGGGTCGTGGATTTCCCGCACCCGGTGGGTCCGGTAATCAGGACAAAACCGCGCGGTTTGGCCGCCATCTGGTGCAGGATCGGCGGCAGCAGCAGATCCTCAACGTTTATGATGTTTGCCGGAATCAGACGGAAGGCGGCTCCGAGGCTGTTCCGCTGGAAATAGGCGTTGACACGGAAACGGGCCCGGCCGGGAACGGAATAGGAAAAGTCGATCTCCCAATCGCTTTCAATCTTTTGCCGCTGCTCCTGAGACAGAATGCTGTAGATGAGATCCCGGGTGTCGTTGCTGGTCAGCCGCGGGTAATCCAGGCGCATCAGCTTGCCGGCGACCCTGATTACCGGCGGCGATCCCACCGTTACGTGAAGGTCAGAAGCTTTTCTTTCCAGCACTTCGACAAGAACATCAACCAGATCCATGTGACGTCTCCCCTCTGGCTCGCTTAAATGATGACCCGCGCTATCTCTTCCACCGAGGTCAGACCCTGGAGAACTTTTTGGATTCCGTCTTCTCTCAGGGATACCATGCCCTCGGCCTGGGCAACTCTGGAAATCTCATCGGCACTTTTTCTCTCGACGGTTAGCCGCTCGACCGCTTCGCTCACGAGCATGACCTCATACATGCCCACCCGGCCCTTGTAGCCTGTCTTGTTGCAGCGGGGACAGCCCTTCGCCCGGTAGAGGGTAATATTCTGGCCCAGGGCCTCCAGAGGAAACCCGTTCTGGCGCAGCGCTTCATCCGACGGCTGAAACGGCTCCTTGCAGTAAGAGCACAGCTTGCGCGCCAGCCTCTGGGCAAGGACGCACTCAATCGCCGAAGCCGTCAGAAAAGGCTCGATCCCCATCTCCGTCAGCCGCGTGAGCGCTCCGGGGGCATCGTTCGTGTGCAGCGTGCTCAGTACCAGATGCCCCGTGAGGGCGGATTCAATAGCGATCTGGGCGGTCTCCTTGTCGCGCACCTCTCCTACCATCACGATGTCCGGATCGGCGCGGAGGATAGCACGGAGGCCGGAGGCAAAGGTCAGGCCCGCCTTGACATTGATCTGCGTCTGGTTAATGCCTGAGAGGCGGTATTCAACCGGGTCCTCAACCGTAATGATGTTTTTTTCCTTTGAATTCAGGACGTTCAGGGTCGCATACAGGGTAGTAGACTTGCCGCTGCCCGTCGGGCCGGTGACCAGGATGGCGCCGTATGGTTTGTGAAAAGCGCTTTCATAACGGGTCAGCGATTTTTCCGAGAAGCCGAGATCGGTGAGGTTCAGCATGACGCTCCCCTTGTCCAGGAGGCGCATGACGATCTTCTCGCCATACACTGTCGGCATGGAGGCGACGCGCACGTCGATGGGCCTGCCACCAACCGTCAGCCCGATACGCCCGTCCTGCGGTATCCGGCGCTCGGCGATATCGAGATCGGCCATGACCTTGATGCGCGAAAGCACGCCGGCCTGCATCCGCTTGGGAACCGACATTACTTCATGCAGAACGCCGTCGATCCTGAACCGGACTACCAACTCCTTTTCCTGGGGCTCAAAATGAAGGTCGCTGGCGGCGTCATCAACCCCCTGGCTGATGACACCGTTGACAAGCTTGACGATCGGCGCCTCCGACGCCACTTCGCGTATATCAACCGATGCGGCCGCTTCGGGGCCAACGAAATCATCATCTTCCAACTCCTCATCAACGGAGCTGCCCATCCGGTGTATCTTGGAGATCATGCTGAAAATGTCTTCAGCTGATGAGATTGCCGGCTTGATATCGTAGCCGGTCATCATCCGGAGATCATCGATCGCGAAGACGTTGGTGGGATCGACCATCGCCACCAGCAGCGTGTTCTCGTCCAGGAATTTAATCGGGATGGCCCCGTAGCGGCGGGCAAGCTTTTCGGGGATCATGTTGGTGGCCAGCGAATCAACGTTGTACTCCGCCAGCCCGATGTGCTCCACTCCGAGGCGCTCAGCGAGGGCACAGTTTAGCTCATCCTGTGTCAGAATCCCGTCGTCGACGAGAATCTCGCCCAGGCGCTTGGGAATTTCTTTCTGCTTCTCCAGGACAGTGTTGAGCTGCTCGCGAGTAATCAGGCCCTTGCCAACAAGAATCTCGCCGATGGGCTGGAGCTTGCGGTGATGGCCGTTGTGGGACGAAAGTTCGCTATGGTTCAAGTGCCTTCCTCATTACGTCCAGGGGTGCCTCCCTGGCGGTCCAGAGCTTAAATGAAGCCGCTCCCTGGTGAAGAAGCATTCCGGTTCCGCCCATCAAGGTTGCCCCTTTTTCTTTCGCTGCGGTCAGGAGAGATGTTTGCTTTGTCGAATAGACCAGATCGCAAACAACATGACTCGCTGTTAATTTATCGACCCCCGCCCAAGCCTGCTTTAGGTTGCTCTTCATCCCTAAAGACGTAGCATTGACAACCAGCCGGTTTTGAGCCAACGATTCGCCAAGATCGGCTTCCCAGGCCCGCACGGTAACTTCGGCTGCCGGAAATTCGCTCACAAGCAGCGTTTTTAGCTGATTGGCCCGTTCCGGGGTACGGTTGATGATGGTGATCCGGGGGCACCCGTTTTCCGCCAGCGCAACGGCCACCGCCCGCGCCGCCCCGCCGGCGCCCAGAATCAGCGCCGGGGCCTCGGAAAAATCCACTTTAGCTACTTCCGCCAGGGCGCGGATGAACCCGATCCCGTCCGTATTATGGCCGGTGAGGGTTCCATCGTTGTTGACAATTGTATTTACCGCGCCGGTCCTCACCGCAGAGACATCCAGTGAGTCAAGCAGATTCGCCACGGCAATCTTGTGGGGGATGGTCACGTTTGCTCCCCGAAACTGCATTGCCCTGAGGCCGGCGACTGCCTCCGGCAGCTGCTCCGGCTCGACCGGAAGGGGGACGTAGCAGATGTTTAGACCCAGCGACGCCAAAGCGGCATTTTGCATACCGGGCGATAGCGAATGGGCAACCGGATCACCCAGAATTCCGACAAGCCTTGTTTTACCGTCGATTTTCAACCTTGGCCTCCTTAGCTTCCTCTATAAGTAGCGACATAATGCCGGCAGCCTTTAGAGTCTATCCCAGGAAATGATACGTATCGAGAACGAACGAAAAGGGAACGCATTAAGAATCTGTCTCATGGGGATGTTCGGAGCGAGACCAAGTGAAAAGCTACGGTTAAGGACGCAGGCAATAGCCATTGCAGCCGGCCGCAGCAGAACGCGCCTGTTCAGAAAGATCCTAGGAAGTAAAGACGAAAACGAGGAGTATGGTAGTGATGAAGAAAGCGGTGGCGACAGCGACGGTAGCACGCGTGAGATTTTTCTGGATGACGCTGGTGCCGCTGAAAGTGTCGCTCATGCCGCCGCCAAAGATCCCCGAGACGCCGCCGGCGCCCGAGTGCAGCAGGATCAAAATTACCAGCACTATGGACAGCACCGAGTGTATGCCAAGGATTACGTAATTCAATTTATCAGTCCAGAATCCTAAGATAAGTAATATTCAAACTGCAAGCAGCTTCCAAACAGATGATAGCTGCCTGAAAGCGGTGACGCAAGCAACAGTACCGGCAACAGTGTCATGCTTGCTTTCTTGCGGCGGCGGGACGGCCCCAACGTTTCTTTTGCCCAACACTCGCCGGGCGATGGATATTCCCCGCGACCCTCTCACAGCTTACGGCCACGCTGATGAAATATCCGGATTATCCTGTCGGCGCCGCCGCCGAAGGCTCGCCGGTGAATGTCCGGACGGAGCGCGGCATGAAGGGTTTAAGGGCCGCAGATGACCGAGCGCCCCGTCATCTCCGCCGGCGCCGGCATTTTTAGCAATGACAGGACGGTCGGAGCCAAATCAGAGAGGGCACATCCGGAGGCGACCTCGACCGGCCAAGTGACAATCAGCGGCACGAGGCCGTTGGTGTGGGCAGTGTCCGGCCCGCCGGCAGAATCAATCATGCTTTCAGCGTTGCCGTGATCGGCTGTGATCAGGCAGGCGCCGCCCAGACTGGACACCTTCTGGTACACCTTGCCGACGCACTCGTCGACGACCTCGACCGCCTGGATCGCCGCGTCGAGCTTGCCGGTGTGCCCCACCATATCGCAGTTGGCAAAATTGACGACGACGAAATCGAACCGCCGTTCGTCGAGCAGCGACAGCAGCCTGGCGGTTACTTCCGGCGCGCTCATGGCCGGTTTCAGGTCGTAGGTGGGAACGTCCACCGGAGAAGGAATCAGCTCCCGTTCCTCCCCCGGGAATTTCTTTTCAACGCCGCCGTTAAAGAAAAAAGTAACGTGGGCGTATTTTTCCGTTTCGGCGATATGGAGCTGGCGCTTTCCTGCCGCGGCGAGCACTTCGGCAAGAACGTTTTTTAATTGCTCCGGTGGAAAAGCGATCGGATGTGAATACGTCGCATCGTACTCCGTCATGCTGACAAAGTAAGGGTGAGGCGGCTGCGGCCCGCGGTCGAAGTCGTGAAAATCATTAAAAATAATCGACTTTGTCAACTCACGGGCCCGGTCGGGGCGGAAGTTGAAAAAAACAATGCTGTCGCCGTCCCCGATTCCCGGCCGGGCAGGTCCGGCTATGACCGTGGGGATAATAAATTCATCGGTAACCCCGGCTGCGTAGGATTCTTCCACCAGCGCAACCGGGTCCGGGCTCCGGGGTCCCTCACCCCGAACAATGGCCCGGTACGCAAGTTGGACACGGTCCCAGCGCCGGTCACGGTCCATAGCATAGTAGCGCCCGGAAATGCTGGCGATAACGCCAAAACCCTGCTGCTTGATGAAAGAGTCGATGTCACGCACGTAGCCGGCGCCGGTGGTGGGCGGAACATCGCGCCCATCCAGAAAGAGATGAAGAAATACCCGGCGCTGGCCGCACTCTCCTGCCAGCCTGATGAGCGCTTTCAGATGCTCGATATCGCTGTGAACACCACCGTCCGAGAGCAGCCCCAGCAAGTGGAGGCCGCCGGAATCGCGCGAGTGATCGCAGGCATTGATCAATTCGGGATTGCGGTAAAATGAACCGTCGCTGATGGCCCGGTTAATGCGGGTCAGATCCTGGCTGACAACCCGGCCGGCGCCAAGGTTGAGGTGGCCGACCTCAGAGTTTCCCATCTGCCCGGCAGGCAACCCCACCGCCTCACCGGATGCCGTCAGTACCGTGTGCGGCTGGGTGGCAAACAGGGAATCCAGATTGGGAGTCCGGGCCAGGTAAATGGCGTTCCCGGGTCCGGGGGGAGCGATCCCCCAGCCATCCAGCACCATCAGGCATACCAATGAGGGATCGGTGCCCGCCACGTTTTAAACCTGCTTATATTTGACGATTTGAGAAAAATCCGCCGGTGCCAGGCAGGCGCCGCCGACAAGGGCGCCGTCGATGTCATCCTCGGCCATCAACGC
Organism: Actinomycetota bacterium; assembly: GCA_023489275.1. Classification (GTDB taxonomy): domain Bacteria; phylum Actinomycetota; class Thermoleophilia; order BMS3ABIN01; family BMS3ABIN01; genus JACWAD01. The sequence goes on along the minus strand of JAMDDD010000027.1, from coordinate 8,947 downwards.
ACTGATGTTGTCAGGCTTGACGCTCCCGCCATAAAGAATCCGCACACGGCCGGCCGCCTCGGCGCCGTGCATTCCGGCTAGGGTTTCCCGGATAAACCCGATCGTCTCTTCAGCGATTCCCGGCGTGGCGGTCTTGCCGGTGCCGATTGCCCAGATTGGCTCATAAGCAATCACGATATCCGTCAGCCTGCCCTCATCGATGGCCGCCAGCCCGCCGGCGAGTTGACTTTTAAGCTTTTCCATCGTCTTGCCCGCTTCCCGCTCGGCGTCGGTCTCGCCGACGCAGAGGATGGGGCGAATCGAAGCCACCAGGGCCCGATCCACCTTCAGAGCCAGATCGGCGTCGTTCTCACAGAAATATTGCCGCCGCTCGGAGTGGCCCAGAATGACATCCGTGATGCCGATCTCAGCCAGCATGGGGAGCGAGACTTCACCGGTGTAAGCCCCCTCAGGCTGAAAATGAGCATTCTGGGCGCCGACGCGGATCTTGCTTCCCGCCGCCGCGTCCCGGACCTGCTCCAGACAGGTAAATGGGGGGCAGACCACGATCTCGACGCCAGCGGCGTCCGCGACCAGACCGGTAAACTCCGTCATATAGGCGGCAGCTTCGGAGTTGGTTTTGTACATTTTCCAGTTGCCGGCGATAATCGGCGTCCGGTCGCTCATCTCTCCTCCAAACTAGTGATTTCCATAGCGGCGTCCGGAGGCGCGGCTCCGGCGGCATTCATTATTTAAAAGGGTCCTGTAAAAAGCAACCTTTGCATTGTGTTAAAATAAATCATCATTGACTGGAGGAGCGCATCATGTCTGAAGTAGTAATTTACACAAAACCCGGATGCCCCTACTGCGCCGCCGCCAAGGAAGACATGACAAGCAAGGGCGTCCCGTTCACCGAGTTTGACGTTACGTCTGATCCCGCCATTAAGGAAGAAGCGATTGCCAAGGCAGGAGTCGCCTTCGTTCCCGTGATCGTCAGCGGCGATAAGGTAACCGTCGGATACGGCGGCAGCTGAGGCGTCTGATTCCGGCCGGGCGCTGGAAAAGCAACAATCACACCTGCATGAAAGCTTCCGTTTTTTCCCGATGTCGGCTTTCCCGCCTGGCGCTGGCGGCGGGTTTACTGCTGCTCGTGCCTGTCTTGATGACGATTTTTGCCGCTGGCTGCTCTACGGGATCCAGCACTGGCTCAGAGCCGACCGCGCAGAAGGTGCCAAATTTCTCCACCAAGACCATCGCCGGCACCACTATCAATTTCTCAGACTTGTGGGGAAAGCCAATTGTGCTTAATTTCGGCGCATCCTGGTGCGGGCCTTGTAATGAAGAAGCGCCGGTGCTAGCAAAAATGTACCAGCAATACAAAGACAGGGTAAACTTTTTGGGAATGGCGGTCAAGGATGAGGCGTCGAATCAAAGGGCTTTTGCCCAGGAGCACGGCCTCACTTACACGATCGGCCTCGATCCTGACGAGAGCACATTTGAAAGATTCCGGGAACTGGCGAACGTGCCTGAGGACGGCATTCCCACAACTCTTTTCATCGACAAGAACGGATACGTCGTCGCCTACTACGTGGGACCGATCTCCGAGGACACCTTTAATCAGAAGATCGGTTTGATACTACAGTAGATTCGATACGGCAGAAATTCAGATGTTTAGCCGGCTGATCCGGGGAAGGTTTCGCAGCATCTGGCGATAGTCAAATCCGTAGCCGACAAAGAATTCGTCGGGAACCTGGAATCCCTGATACTTCACCTTCAAGTCAACCAATCGCCGGTAAGGACGGTCGAGCAAGGTGGCGATCTCCAGTGAGGCCGGCTCCCGCAGGCGCAGGTTTTGCGTAATGTAGTTGAGCGTGAGGCCGGTGTCGATGACGTCTTCCACGATCAGTACATCCTTTCCGGCGATATCCTGGTCCAGGTCCTTCAGGAAGCGCACTGTATGCAGGCCCTCCCCGCTGGCGCGGTCCTGCCGGTAACTGGAGATGGCGATAAAATCCATCGAGACCGGCGCCGAAATCTCCCGGGCCAGATCGGCAAGAAAGAAAACTGCTCCCTTGAGGATGGAAATCAGGAGGATCTCGCGGTCCCGGTAATCATCCGAGACCTGGCGGCCGATTTCCCTGACCCTGCCGGCGATCGTTAGCTCGTCCAGATACGTATCCCCGATAAGATCATAGATATCGGTTTTTTCTGTCAAATAACCTGCCCTTGCGACGACATCCGATTTGTACCCGACTCGCCCGCGTATGGACGTTCGAGCGGCCGGCACCACGGCCAGTTAGCGGCTGCGCTCTTCTCCGGCCGCAAGGTCAAATTTCTGCGCCAGCTTCAGAAAGTCCTTCTTGTAAAACAGCTTGATGTTAATCTCAGGAAACCGCTCTCTGACTTTCCGGATTTTCATGTTCTTCTTGGTCACATGCGCCTGTTTCATCGTGGTCAGCTCCACGAACAGGTCCTGGTCCGGAAGATAGAAATCAGGCGTAAAAGCTTCCACCACGTTTCCCTTCGCATCACGCTCGAGCACAAAAGTGCGCGGCTCATACATCCAGGGAATCCGGTAATAATCGAGAACGCGCGCGCATTCCTCCTCGCTGCGGTTGGCAAACTTTGGCGGCGAGTCACCTTGGTAGGAAGTGAAGTTAAAACCGGTTTTCGGCATCTGATAAAACTATATCAGACGATGAAATGCCTGCTCAAGCATTGAACCGGATATTGGATGCTGGATATCGGACATATATCGGTGTTTGACCGCCGCCGCGGCGCTGTGTTAACTTCGGTTCTCGATGAGACTTTCGATCCCACCCCTCCCCCAGTCCAGCACGGTCAATGCCGCCGGCCGGCTCGAAGTTGCAGGCTGCGACGTGGTCGAGCTGGCCCGCGAGTTCGGAACGCCGCTCTTTATTTACGATGAGCAGCAGATTCGTGAACGCTGCCGGGAATACCAAAGCGCGTTCGGGAGGGTCCCCGGGACGAAAATTGTCTATGCCAGCAAGGCTTTTTCCTGCCTGGCATTGATCCAGCTACTGGCAGAAGAGGAGATGTCGCTGGACGTCGCCTCCGGCGGCGAGCTGTTTACGGCGCTGTCAGCCTGGTTTCCACCAGAGGAGATCTTTCTGCATGGAAATGCCAATACCCGCGATGAGTTGCACTGGGCAGTGCGCAACGAGGTGGGTTACGTTGTCCTTGATTCCCTCGCCGAGCTGGAGGTGCTCGATCGGGTAGCCGGTGAGGCCGGACGCCGGCAGCCGGTGCTGCTCCGGGTTACCCCGGGCGTGGAAGCTCACACTCATGAATTTATTCAGACTGGGAAGCAGGATTCAAAGTTCGGCTTCTGCCTGGCCGACGGCGTGGCGTTGGACGGGGTGAGCCGGGCGCTGGAAGCGCCAAACCTGAAGCTGGAGGGTCTGCACTGCCACATCGGCTCCCAGATTCTTGCTTTGGAGCCGTACAGAAAAACAATAGCGATCATGGCGGATTTCATGGCCGCCTGCCGGGACAAGCTGGGTTTTGAGGCAGGATCGCTCGACCTGGGCGGCGGGCTTGGGGCGGCATACCTGGGAGCGGAACAGCCGCCGCGGGTTGATGAGCTGGCTGAGACAATCGTGACGGCAACCAGATCCGAGATGAACCGGGCCGGCCTGGCTGTTCCCCGGCTCGCGGTTGAGCCGGGAAGGTCAATCGTTGCCAACGCCGGCATTACCGCTTACGAGATCCAGGCCATCAAAACCATCCCCGGGGTCAGGACTTATGCAGCGGTGGACGGCGGCATGTCAGACAATCTCCGTCCGGCTCTGTACGGCGCCGAATATATGGCCGTCATCGCCGGCCGTCCGCTGGAGGAGCCAACCGCGAGCGTTACCGTTGCCGGCAAACACTGCGAGTCGGGCGACATCCTGGTGAAGGATGCGCGGCTCCCGGACCCTGCCCGGGGCGACATCCTGGTGACGCCGGCTACCGGCGCCTACGGCTATTCCATGGCCAGCAACTATAACGGGCAGCCGCGGCCGGCGGTGCTGTTCGTTAAAGACGGCGATGCCAGGGTAGTAATAATCAGAGAGACTTATGAAGATTTGATCCGCCTGCATCAGAGAATTGAATAACGATGGCATGGAAGAGCTACAACCCGGAGCAGGCCGCCGCCCGTTTTGACTGCGCGAAAGACTTTACGGTGGGAATCGAGGAGGAATTCCAGATTCTCGACCCGGAGAGCCTGGCGCTTGCGGACCGGTTTGAAGAGCTTCAGGAGAAGGCTCGCCGCCGCATTGGAGAATCCGTGCGGGGTGAGCTGATCGCCTCCGAGATCGAGATCTGCACCGGCATCTGCGGATCAATGGACGAGGCCGGGCAAGACCTGCGGGCCAAGCGGCGCGCCGTGTTCGAATCGGCTGCCGAGCTTGGCATGCTGCTGGGGGCGACCGGCACCCATCCCTTCGCCGACTGGAAAGAGCAGCGGATCATCGACACGCCCCATTACCGCGCCATCGATCGCCAGCTCCGTTACTGCGCTTGGCGGAATGTGACTTTCGGCATGCACGTTCACATCGGGATTCGCGGCCGCGAGCGAATGATCGCCGTATTTAACGCCATGCGCCGCCACCTCCCCGCTCTGCTGGCGCTGTCGGCAAACTCGCCCTTCGCGGAGGACCGGTACACTTATCTTCATTCCACCCGAACGCAGCTGTTTACCAGGTGGTTCCCGCGTTGCGGCATTCCGTGCCAGATTGATAACTGGGATGGATATACAGAACTGGTTGACACCCTTTTTACTACCGGCAGTATTTCTGAACCAACACAAATATGGTGGAGCGTTCGACCGCATCCGGTGATGGCCACACTGGAGACTCGTATTTGCGATTGCCAGAGCAGCGTCGAGGACACGCTCGCGATCGCCTCGCTAATCATGGCCGTTGTGGCCCGGCTCGCCGCCGATTACGATGAAGGCGGGCTACAACCGGCGGCTAACGCAAATGAGATCGAGGAAAACCTGTGGCGCGCCATCCGGCACGGACTGGACGGAAACCTCGTCGACTTTGAAGCCAAAAAAGAGGTGCCGGCCAGGGAGGCGGTCAGGCGGCTGATTGAGTATAGCGCTCTTCAACAGCGCCAGCTTGGCCTGGCAAAATATATCAACCGCGTGAACTTCATTCTGGAAAATGGAAATGGAGCCCAAAGACAGATCCGGGCTTACAACGAGTCGGGTGAGTTTTCGCTGCTGAGCCTTAGTGAGATTGCCCGCAGCCAGCTGGAAGTGAAGCAGGCCGCTGATTTTCCCTGCGGTGAAGGCTGCGCCTAGGCTCGGCGCCGGGCGGTCATAACCGCGGTTTAAAAACCGCATCACGGAGGATAAGCCAATTAAGCGTAGAAACTAAGGCGGAAGGGCGTGTGCCTGTTTCACCCCTTCATCCCTTATACCCGGCGAAAGACCCTCGTTTTCGAGGGTCTTTCGCTTTCTAAAAAAGACAGATCTTCTGAAAGCTAACGGCTCTGAAAGCAACGGCAGGCGGCCATCTCACTAAGGCTCAGCAGCGAAAACTTTACCCACCGCAATGTCCAGAACGACGTGGAGCCGTCTTCAGCTCCACCAAGGTCATACACGGTATCAAAACGCAAATAAAGGGGATGACGATTTTTCTTTAATGAACTGGATTAGACAATATCGGCGCAGCAAAAAGGGCGGCCCGCAAGGGCCGCCCGATGATACTGCCTACGCTACAAATACCAGAATTCAGGTTTATCCGGATCGCGTTTTATCCGGAATCCACCATCTACCATCCATTTTTTACATCATCCCGCCGCCGGGCGGCATCATGGGAGCTTTCTCCTCTTCGGGAAGCTCGGCCACGATGCACTCCGTGGTCAGGATGTTCTTGGCGATCGATGCCGCGTTCTGGAGGGCGGAGCGGGTTACCAGCGCCGGATCGATAATGCCGGCCTTGACCATATCCTCATAGCCTTCAGTGGCGACATTGAGCCCGATGCCGGGCTTCTCACCCTTGACGCGGTTGACCACAACCGAACCTTCCAGACCGGCGTTGTTCGCCAGCTGACGGAGCGGCTCCTCCAGCGATCGGGCAATGATGCTGACACCGGTCGCCTCGTCGCCCTCCGCCTGTACCTTAAGCACGGCGCCGGTGGCATTGATCAGCGCCACGCCGCCGCCGGGGACGATGCCCTCTTCCAGGGCGGCCCGGGTGGCGTTAAGCGCGTCCTCGACGCGGTGCTTCTTTTCTTTCATCTCGGTCTCGGTTGCCGCGCCGACCTTGACGACCGCGACGCCGCCGGCCAGCTTCGCCAGCCGCTCCTGCAGCTTCTCACGGTCGAAGTCGGAATCGGTGGCCTCGATCTCGGCCTTGATCTGCTTGATGCGGCCCTTGATATCCTCAGGCGAGCCGGCGCCGTCCACGATGGTGGTGTTGTCCTTGGTGACAACGATCTTGCGAGCGTGGCCGAGCTGGTCGATCCCCGTGGACTCCAGCTTCAGACCCAGTTCCTCGCTGATAACGGTGCCGCCGGTAAGGATGGCGATGTCTTCCAGCATCCGCTTGCGGCGCTCGCCGAAACCGGGCGCCTTGACGGCGATGCCGGTGAAAGTGCCGCGCAGCTTGTTGACTATCAGCGTCGCGAGAGCCTCGCCCTCGACATCCTCGGCAATGATCAGCAGCGGCCGCCCGCCCTGGATCACTTTTTCCAGCACCGGCAGCAGGTCCTGGACCGCGCCGATCTTCTGGTTGGCCATGAGGATGTAGGGTTCCTCCATGACCGCCTCCATCCGTTCCTGATCGGTGATCATATAAGGAGAGAGATAACCTTTGTCAAACTGCATGCCCTCAGTAAACTCGAGATCCATGCCAAAAGTCTGACCTTCCTCAACGTTGACGACCCCGTCCTTGCCGACCTTCTCAATCGCGTCGGCGATGACGTCGCCGATGACGCGGTCATCAGCGGAGATAGTGGCCACGCGGGCGATATCCTCTTTGCCGGAGACCTCCTTGGCCTGCTTCTTGATCGCCTCAACGGCAGCCTCAACCGCCATCTCGATACCCCGCTTGAGCGCCATCGGATTGGCGCCGGCGGCAACGTTGCGGATGCCTTCCCGCACGATGGCCTGAGCCAGCAGGGTGGCGGTCGTGGTGCCGTCGCCGGCCACGTCGTTGGTCTTGGTGGCCACTTCCCGCACCAGCTGCGCGCCCTGGTTCTCGAACACGTCCTCAATCTCGATCTCACGAGCGATGGTGACGCCGTCATTGGTGATCGTGGGCGCGCCGAATTTCTTGTCGAGCACTACGTAGCGTCCCTTCGGGCCGAGCGTGATCTTGACCGCATCGGCCAGGATATTTACGCCGCGCTCGAGCGCCCGCCGCGCATCTTCATCGAACTTGATTTCTTTTGCCATTTTGTTTCACTCCTTTCCCGGCTGGCTATTTCTTGACAACCTTTGCCAGGATGTCGCTTACTTTCATGATTAGCAGTTCCTCGCCGTCAACCTTGACCTCGGTGCCGCCGTACTTGCTGTAGATGACCTCATCCCCCTTCTTGACGTCAATCGGGATGCGCTTGCCGCTGTCATCCAACCGGCCTTCGCCGACGGCGACCACCTTGCCGCGCTGAGGCTTTTCCTGAGCGCTGTCGGGTAGCACAATGCCGCTGGCGGTAACATCTTCCGACTCAACGGTCTTGACGATGACCCGGTCTTCAAGAGGCTTTAAATTCATTTAAACAACCCTCCTCCGATTTCTTGTTTGCGAATATTTAACTCTCGGCGCTGGCACTCTCAGAGAGAGAGTGCCAATTCGTGCCGACTTATAATAATTACGCTGGTGGCGTTTGTCAAATACTGATGAAAAATCCGCGGGAAGACGCGGCAGCAGATAAAATTATCTGGCGATTTGCAGGCAAAAAGGGGAAGGCGCGAAAAATCCTGGAACCGCTTTTGCACACTACTCTCCCTTTGCGGCTTTTTCCCGGTCTTCGTCCTTGAAAACGTGACGGAAACACTGCCTGGCTCCAGGGCACCATTCAATGCAGGAAGCCTTTTCCCGATAAACCAGCTGGCCGCAATCGGGGCACTTGGCTTTCGCATCCCCGGTAAAGAGCTCCACCTCACCGCCGCATTTCGGACAGGTTTTGATCGTGATATCAATATCCCCACCGGGGCACTTCGCAGGCATGAGCAGCACTTCCTGACAGTAATAAAAGTTGAGCGACTCAAACAAAGCTTGAGCTCCTACAATAGCAGTATTCCCGCTGGATGGAAGGCTTCAAACGAAGCATCAGTTATATGTGACGAAAATCAAATCCATATCTGGCCTTTCGGCCAATGAGCCTGCGCTGGCCACCGGAAGCTTCGGCGGATATAATTACAATGATGTTGCTAAATCACCGAAAAATGATAATTTCCAGTCTGTCCCTGGTGACGCTAACCCTGGCATTGATTCTCGCCGGCTGCGGCGGCCCCGATACCTCGGCGCCGGAGCGGACCGTAATTAAAAGGCCGGCGGACTGGCACGGCGCCCTGCTCTACATTGCTGATCGCAAAGGGCCGGACGCCGAATTTGGCAGCGTCAGGATTTATGACAACGTCAGCGGTTTCGTTGAAAAAACAGTGGAGCAGACCGATGCGGCGGCGCCCAACGACGTGCTGGTTACCCCCGATGGAGGGACGATGTTCGCCGCCAGCTCGGTAAATGGTAAAATCGACCAGTTCCACTGGGACGGCAACAACTGGATTCAAGGCTCGGTTGTGGAAACCCCGTCAAACCAGCTTTTCTCCCTCAGTCTCGGGCCCGATGGTTTCATTTATGCCGCCGGCGACTCGGGCGGCGGCGCCGCCAAAGCTCTGGTTTACCGGATTAATCCCAAAAGTCTGGCCCTGGACCCGGTGCCCGTAACCTTTCCCTCCCTGGAGTCCGTGCATGGAATTTCATGGTCTCCCGACGGCGGCACCGCCTAC
>JAMDDD010000013.1 GCA_023489275.1 Actinomycetota bacterium | reverse complement strand
TCTGGCTTAACCTGCTTCTCTGTGATAGCTTTTTTCACGGCGTATCCTTTCTCTGGTTTTCACAGATTCCAATTTAGGATACGCCACCTTTCATCCTTTGGTCATACACAACTTTGGAGTATAGCTCGTAAAGAAACTGGTGGACCGAAGTGTATGCTATTCGAACCTGGCTATCTTGAGTGAGCTCGAACAAGTAATCAAGAAACCCTTAACAGTCATTGAAATCTCTAAGAAGTGGGTATTATTTATATTATTTTCACAAGCGAATATAGAACTACTCATTACGGAAACCAGGAGGATTATGACAACTGTAGACCCAACCAACAAGTGGCCAAAGCTGGTCTACTCCGAATGGGCTGCCACAAAAAAACTCTTCAGCTTTACACTCAGATGGCAGGCAAAGTCAGGCTGGCGCTGCAGCCTCCGAAGCCGGAGTGGCTAGGCAGTTGTCTGTATCCCACAGCGCGGGGGCTAACGTCCGGCGCTATGCCGTGGGGTGCGATCGCAGCGGAGCTCAATTTTGATTTCTACGACCACACTCTCAGTATCGAGCTAAGTGATGGCCGCGCGCGCCGCATCTCGTTATTACCCGCACGCTGCGTCGCCGACCTCTACACCGAGCTGATGGCAAATATCAACGAACTGGGCATCAATGTTGATATCTGGACAAAACCTCAGGAGGTTTCCGACTTAACGCTGCTTGACGAAAACCATCATGACTGCATTTACGAGCCAGAGCATGCGCAGCTCTGGCACCGCATTGTGACAATCGTGGGAAACATCTTCAACGCGTGGAGCTCCGGTTTCTTCGGTCGCACGAGTGTACAGTTCTGGTGGGGCAGCTTCGACCTGTCTGTGCTTTTATTTAACGGAAAACACGCGGAACCACCCTTGGACAGGGGCTACATCATGCGCTATGACCTCGATGCCGAGTTTCTCACCGCCGGCTTCTGGCCAGGCGACGACGACAACCCTGACCCGATATTCTTCGCTTACATCAATCCGCAGCCGCCCGGCTGCGCGCTAGTGCCCATCAAGCCCGATTCAGCTTTATGGGTGGAGCAAATGGAAGAGTGGGTGTTACCCTACGAAGATGTCCGCACTGCTGAAGAGCCGCGCAGGGCGTTGACCAATTTCCTTGACTGCATCTACGGGATCGCCGGTAGCCAAGGGGGATGGGATCTGGAGTCTTTTAAGTTCGAGGCACCGGCACCGGTTGAGCGAAGATGACGATAACCGGGGCATCTTTTTTAGGATCAGGCAACTATCATTCTTGTAAATCTTTCGCATGAATGCTCGTCTTTCTCATGGTGTCATCGATTTGCTTACCAAAAAAATCGCTTAAAAAAAGCCATTTCTGAGGGGTCTGAAGTTGGTGGACCGAAGTGTATGCTATTCGAACTTATCTGCGTTAGACGAGCTTATCGCGGCGGTATCCGTGTAAAACACGCAGTTTCTACAACTTTTCCCATTCTGCTCGATCAATCCTCGCCTGTCTCAGAATACGAGCGAGCAACTCTTTTCCTATATCACTCTGGTGCGGATTCGGAATTCTGAGGGTGACATCTGCCTTAATCATAAACTGGTGCTTGCCCCCAGAATATGGGCCTTCGAAGCCAAGCTGCTTGAGAAAACGAACTAGATCTTTGCGTTTAACTGCGCCGAATGGCGGCATTTATGCGACATCTTTGATGGAAAGTTCCAGTCCACCGACTGTGGGAAGCGTGAGGTTTTTGGAAATGCGAAAGAATATCCATTCCTCAAGAACCTCTTCAAGCTCCTCTCGGCATTCCTCAAGAGTTTTAGAATTTGCATAAATGCCTTCGAAGCCGGGGATCTCCCCATAGAAGGTCCCATCGTCAGACAGAATTTCATATTTTGCCTGACGCATCGCCTCTTGGATGTACTTAGTCAGCATTTCAATCGTCCTTGTAAAGATCTGAAACGAAACCAATTATTGTATTCTAGATTAGTGCGAGTGTGCAGTAAAGAAATATCAATTCATAAATTACGTTTCATCACCGTGCAGATATTCCTCTTCCTGACCTGGCCCATAAATATCAAAACCGAGACTGATCCGCCTTTCGCCCAACTTATTCAAAATCTCATGCGAGAATTCGCAACCACGATTATCTTCATCTAAGAAAAGCCCACAGTAAATATCGATGGAAAAAGATTCTGCAAGACATTTCCAAACGGCTAAATCATTTGTAACTCTTGAAAGAACATTTTCAATTTTATCTTTAATGTCAGCTGTCGCTGGCAGATCATCATCGAGAATCCAACTGCCGGTTTCCGCTATCCTGTGATAATGCGTGTCGGGAATAACATCACCCTTCCTCCGCGCTTCAGTCGGCTCGCATCCCAGAAGGTTTGTTACTTCTTCAGGAATCAAAGAATCCCCGAATATTCGTAGACCTGCACAGGAGCTATCGATTGCCCCGCCGAACACCCATAATCGGTTTGGATCGATATTTTCAAGATCAATTTTTGGAGGCATTGCTTTAAGAACGAATTCATACAGCAATTCCGGTCGATTAACTTCCCTAAAATAGTTCCAAGAAGCATCTATAGATTCAATGGAGTTAGAAACGCTCGAAAAGTCAGCAATTGCATTCATGTCAGGCCGAACAGCGTTTCCCTCTTCCAGGGTAAAACCTTCAATTCCAAGAACAACCAGCTCAGTTTTCTCAATCACATCGAGAATTGCCGGTGTGTCCGAATTCTTGATCAGATTCATGCTGCCAATCCTTCGGACATCGATATTTGCTTTATGTGCCAATTCTTCGATTATTGAGTCCATGGCTTATTAGTTCGACAGAAAAGTTTGAACCTTTTATGGTGTCATGATTTCAGCCGGGAAACAATGGCTTAATAGCAAGCTTTTTTGAGGTAAAGAAACTGGTGGACCTTACAGGATGCTATTTGAACCTTTCCATCCTGAATGAGCTTGAAAAAGCGGTTAATCGGGTCTGAACTTAGACGTCGCCTTCAATGTTCGGACCTTGCAGCCTTCTTTTTGTCTCAGGAACAATTGAGAAAAAGTACCCATATTCTGTAGGCTGATATTCCGTGATGTATGTTTTCGCCCTGGAGATGCTTCTCTTTGTGAATGCAGAGTCAGCTTCATTCTCCTCGGGATCACAATGCCAATTATCGTAGTTGTATTTCAGAATTCCCTCGCGCAGCTCCAGCACATCACCCCCAAGCACGCCAATTCCTTCGTTCTCCAACTGATCGAGAGCGTTTAAGGCCTGCTCTCGAGTCAGTGCCCAATTATAGTCATTGCTCTCTCCCATCCACCGACCAACACTTAAAATTGCATCAATGCTTTTTGACCAAGTCCCTTCATTTATTCGAACCGCAGCTTTATCTCTGATCAGAACTTGCTCGTCAAATTCACTCGAATGTGTTAATGCATAATCAATTCTCTCTTTGCGGTCGTCAGAGATGCTGATTGAAACAGCTAACCCTGCACGGCAACCATCAATAAATTTGTCATCAGGTAGAGTAGTGTTGAGAAAGAACCAAAGTGCATCGTCAAGAGACTCGTTCTCGTGTGAAGTTGTCATAATTACAAACTCTTTTCCGCTGCCGCGATCGACACTGACATCGTCGATGATGTCGTGTATTCGTTTTGAATCACTGCCCCAAATACAGAAGTAAACGCCGCCAGATTTTAGAAGTATTTCAGCAACGTTGGCTATTACATCAGATTCGATATCTTGGGAGTCCCAACAAAGAAAACACACGAAGTACTCAGAAGAAATATCTATTGTGTCAGATAGGTCGCTGGCGCTGTTGAGGTGAACAGCGAAAAGCTCACGATTTGTTGCCTTGTGTTCTCCAATGGATTTAAGCAATATTTCTAGCAACCTTTCGTAATCTACACACGATTACGATCTATTATTCGAGGTAGAAGTTCGAATACCCTATGGTGTCATCTATATATCAAAGAACAAAAGGCTTAACAAAGCCAAAAATGGGGGTCAAAACGTGGTGGAGGATAGGGGATTCGAACCCCTGACCTTTTGGCTGCCAGCCAAACGCTCTCCCAGCTGAGCTAATCCCCCACGATGAGGTACTCAAGCGGCTTAATCCCGAATTCATGGCCAAGATATCGTGGCTCATCCCATTCTAACGAAAAAAGCAGGTCCTTTGCTTTTCTCAGAATGACAAAGCCTGGATTTGTCCAGCTCCTTCGGCTTCGCCTCGGGATAACAATCGCTTACGGCAAAAAAGTGGATGCCGGAGGCAAGGGTTGGAAAACCCCCAACATCCTTTAGGCCACTTTGAAAATTATAAAAGCGGCAAACTTCCGGTGCAAGCCATTCCCGGGACGGGATTCTCCGGCTTCGCCTTAGAATGACGACTTGACGAGATCGTTTGCTACGCTCGGGATGACAAATCGTCTTGCCCGTTATCTCCGTGCACCTGGTTTTTTGCCTACTCTCCCCCAAAGCTGATCTTGTTTGCCGCCAGTGCTACGGCCACGCGCCGGCGAATCTCGCGAGCCACCTCGGCGTCGCGAAAAGGCTCGATCCTCGCCACTATGCGAACCGTAACCATTTTCCCTTCCAGGGCCTCGATTCCAAGCACATCGGGACCCTCCAGAATGTAGGCGGCGACCGCGGAGTCATCCTGAGCCGCGCCCCGTGCCGCCTCCTGAATTATTCCGATGACGGTATCAATATCTTCCCTGAGGTCAAAATTGACATCAATGTTTACCCGCGACCATCCCTTGGCAAGATTGGAGACAACCCGCATCTCTCCGTTGGGAACGATATTGAGAACCCCTTCAGAATCGCGGATCAGGGTCGTTCTCAGCTTGATCGCTTCCACTTTTCCCATGACTTCGCCTATCTTCACCAGATCGCCTACGTTAAACTGTCCTTCCAGCAGCACAAAAAAACCGCCGATAAAATCCCGCATCAGCGTCTGCGCTCCCAGGCCAATCGCAAGGCCGGCAATGCCGGCTCCTGCCAGCAGCGGCGCGACGTTATACCCCAGTTCGCTCAAGGTAATCAGTACTACCGCAACGACAATCACGGCGATCAGCAGCCCCCGGATAATACCCGCCAGCGTGCGCGCCCGCATCTCCTGTTCCCGGGTGACCAGGTTGCTGTCGCTGACTTTTCGGACAACTTTGAGCAGCCGGCGGAAGACGCCGCGAAGGAAATAGTAAAAAACCACCGCCAGGAGGACGATGGCAACAATCCTGAGCCCGCCGGTCGAGGCCCAGTCTTTTAGCCTGTCCAGAAAACTGCTATTCATAAAAACCTGACGCTGGTCAAAAGCAGTGCACCCTCTCTTTCCTGATTCATGGATCTTTCTTAAAAAAGGCTCCGGCGGCTTTCATTGAGAGGCCACTGATGGACGAGAATTTTTTAAAAGCAGATCCTTCGCTACGCTCGGGATGTTATTTACTCCAATGCCCTTTTTTACTTGATCAACTGATATATTATCGTATCCGCAGGACCGCCTGCTCCAGCCCGGTAAATCATCTTCAGGCCGGCTCCCGCCGCCCGGGGATCAAGCAGGCTAGCCAGTTGCGGGCGATACTCGTTAACAACTTGCCTTGATATTACCAGGTAATCGGCTCCCTGGCGGCGTCCGTATGCCAGCGTCTGGCTGGGAGACGCATATGGCAGCAAGACGAGGGTGCCGCCGGCATAGTAAGCAGTCGAATCTTCCCGGCTCATTATCCGGCTGTCTTTGCCTCCGTGAGCTTTCAGCCACTCACCGGCTTGTTTATATTCTACAGGATAACCGCCCCGGGTCACCGTCCATAGCGACAGCGCGGCAACCGGCACCAGCACGAGAAGGGCGAGCGCCGCCTGCACTGCCAGCCGGCCGCGCGGATGCTCTCCCCGCCACCCCAGAACCGAACCTACCGTACCGATGCCCCATGCTTCCAGGTTCATCCAGCCCTTTGCCGCCCAGAGCATAAAGATCGCCATGAACGGAAGCATGAAGCGCACATCGGGCCACTTCAGCGGCAACGACAGGACGGGAAGCAACATCAACGCAAAATAGCCATATTTGAGCGACTCCCGGCGGCTCCAGGTTGTCTTGAAAAGGCCCAGCCCGATCAGCATCAAGAGCCAGGCCGGAAAGAGAGTGGCGACTTCCCTCACATAATAAATATAGTCCTTCCGCAACGATGACCGTATTAACGTCAGAGGCTCCTTGACCATTGTCTCGACAAGGCCGTCTCCGTGCTGCAATTGAGTCAGAACCAGATTCCCGGAGGCGTTAAGCGACATCATCTGACGCTCGAAGCTGATGCTGCCGGGCGTCAGATCGTGAACGGCGGCGTAAAGCTGATCCATTGGCCGGGCCTGCAGGGAAAGCGCGCCTGTCTCTACGGAAAGAAAAATGATGTTAGGGATGGCAAACAGCAGAAACATCAAGGCAAATTGCGAGGCGGCCTTGTTGGCGTAGCTGGCCACCTCCTGCCGGAAGCCGATAAATACCAGCAGTCCGAATAGCACGACCAGATAGTAAAGAGCTGATGGATCGTCAAGATAGGCGATTCCCAGACACGTGCCGGAGAGCATGCCGCACATGCATCGTTTGGTGAACTGCATCCGGTAACCAAAGAACATGGCGCAAAATATCCAGAAAGCAAACAGGTTCTGCCCGTCGATGATGCTGCCATTGTCCACCAGCACCGGCAGCACTGCGATGAGCGCCGCGGCGGCAAGGCCGACGCGGTGATTCCACATTACCTTGCCGAACATGAATGCCGGCAAAACCAGCAACGAGCTAAACAGGACGGAAACGACATAGGCGGCCGCCACCGTGTTGCGGATCGCCACCGCGAATGAAGCCGTGACAATTGGATACAGGATGGAGAATTGGGTAGTGGAAGTATGGGTGATGTCCCAGGGAGCTTTTCCCAGCAGAAGATTGTCAGCCATGCGGACATACGATGTCTCATCAAACTGAATCATCTGCCGCGACAGGACAGCGACGATCCTCATAGCGGCCGCCAGAACGAATATCGCCGTCAGCCAGATGACGGCATGGCTGCCATTTTTTCTTTTCCCGCCAGCGTGTATCCCCGCAATGACCGTATCCACCAATGCTCCTGCGGGTCATGGATCTCGCCGCTTCCCCCCAATGCACCAGAAAACGGCGGCAATCCGTCTATAGCAAAAAGGCGCTTGCCAAATCGCTAAAAGATAATTATCATAATCTGACAAGCAGGTAAATCAGGGAATTCAAGGAGAGATTGCCCCATGGCCTATGATTCAATGGCGTTAATTGATGCATTTACCGTCATCTTCTTCGGCGCGTGCGTTGTTGCCTTCACCATCGGCGAGCTGATAATTACCTGGCGGCGGGAGCTGCGGCGGAACCGTTGCGAGATTCGTTAGCCAATAAGTAGTTTCGCCCCCAACTTTTGAGAACAAGCCGGGAGAAGCTCTCCTCGGTTGCCCTGCCCTTGCCCCTTGCACCCCACTGATTAATTGTTTTTCCTTCTTGCGACGATCGGATCCGGTTAAAGCATTTGCGACTTGGTCTTTTTCTCACATTGACGCTTTAAGCGAATCCTGCATGCCCGCATCAGACCCGCTGAAACAGCGCGGCCACCATTGCGGTAACGCGGGACTTCCCGCGCGGCTTCTATTCGAAGCCGAGATAAGCCAGAGCGGCCAGGAAAACCGCGAGGAAGACGCCGATGGCCACGAGCGTGTGCAAGATCAGCCTGCCGTATTTAAACCGGGCATAAAACCGATAGAAAAACGGAAAGATAATCAGAATCGGCGGGAATATCAGGAAAGACCAAGCAATGCCAATCGTCTTTGGCACATACTTGAGAATCTGATAGACACTTAAGAAATACCATTCGGGCTTAATGCCAAGAGGCGTCTTCAGCGGGTCGGCCGGCAGCCCCATCGGAGATGGCATCAAAGTAGCCAGGAAGATGAGGATGCCCATAACAAGGGCAATGACCGCTACTTCCTTGACGAAATGATCCGGAAGAAACGGCACGCCGCCCTGGTCGTGTTCGTCATGCGAATGGTTTGTCTCTGGACTCATTTAACTCCTCGCTCGGCTTCTTGATCTTAACCGCTTGCCTTACAGCGGGTCGGCGATCCCCTGTTTGCGGATCATGTAAAAATGCGCCGCCAGGAACATTGACAGCACAATCGGCAAGATAATCACGTGAATCGTGTAGAACCTCGTCAGTGTCGCGTCGCCAATCTTGGAACCGGCGAGCAGAAAGTCCTGAAGATATCCGCCGACAAATGGCATGGCGCCGGCAATCTCAGTGCCAACCTTGGTCGCCCAGTAGGAAAGCTGGTTCATCGGCAGCAGGTATCCGGAGAACCCGAATGTCACCGTCATAAAAAATAGCAGCACCCCGGTCACCCAGTTTAGCTCGCGCGGCGGCCGGTATGCGCCGTGGAAAAATACGCGCAGCATATGAACGATCACCATGATGATCATGATATTGGCTGTCCAGGCATGCAGGCTGCGGATGACCACGCCGTATGGCATGTCATCCATGATATGGAGCACGCTGGTATAAGCCGTATCTGTCCCGGGCCGGTAGTAAAAGGCCAGCAGGACGCCGGTTGCCGCCTGTATCAGGAAACACAGGAAGGTGATGCCGCCGAAGCAGTACAACCAGTTTACGTGATCCGGAACTTTATGCTCGGCAAATTCCCGGCTGATGCGCCGCACATCCAGGCGCTCGTCTAAGAAATCGACAACTCCCAAACTCATTTCAGAAATCCTCCACAATTATTCCATGTCGCCCGCTAAATTGATCGAACCATTTTACATTCATTCACAATTATGCATCAGGAGCTGGAATCCCGTGAAACTCCTTTTACGTAAATCTGCCCGGCTTCGACCAGAACATTGTATTCCGTGAGCGGTTTCGGCGGCGGTCCGGAAATGTTGATACCGTTCTCGTTGAATTTGCCGCCATGGCAGGGACAATGAAAGATGTCATTTGCTGCTTCCCATTTGACTATACATCCGAGATGTGTACAAACAAGCGAGTAGGCCGCGTAACTCTTGTCCTTTTTTTGAATCAAATAAGACGGTATATCCTGGTAATCAAACGAAACACCTTCGGCGGTAACATCGGCGACCGCGGCGACTTTTTGCTTTTCGTAAACCGTTCCCTTAACGACGGGATAAGCGTATCTGATCAGCGGCGCCGCGAATGCGCTCAACCCCAGCGCCGATGCAATCCCAAACAGTATGGAAAGAAACCGCCGCCGCGTTATCTCCAGGGCGCTCTCGCTGCGATTTGCGTCCGCGCCTTGTTTGCTCACATCGTTCATTTTCCGGATAGTCTCCTTCGTCTCGGCTTCAAAACTCCCTGATGGAACAGGAAGGTCAGCAAGCTGGCGCTTCCCAGCAAGTAGGCGATCCAGAGGGTTACCGGTCCCACGTTGCGGCTGCCCGCTTCAGTGAAAATAACCTGGTCAATTACTTTATACATGGCATACGCGTCCGTAAGGACGACAATTGTCGCGAGGATCGTCGCGATCCATCCCTCGAATATAAACCTCTTGACTTTTGGATAGGGAACCAGCGCCACCAGAAAGACGCCGATGACAAGCCCGAACATTCCGAGCGGTTCGGCGCTGTCTGTCTGCGCCTGCGGAGTCGCCGTAAACAGCGGCTCGGACGGGAAATGACAGCTCTTGCAACCGGTTGCCACCGTCGGGTCTTGATGACAGGCGAGACAGGTCTTTGGCTGGATCTTGTCATATTTGACGCCGTTAATAACTCCGGGGCCGTGCGCCAGGCGCCAGTGATTGTTTTTCCAGACGTTGGTATCAATATGCGGATCGCCCGGATGAGTCAGGCCGGATGGCTTGATCGCACCAAACAGGATCGGTGCGGTGTCACCCGAATGGCAACTCGCGCAGAACTCGGATTTGGCCGCGGCCTGAGGCCTGTCCGCTATCAGCTGGGTACCGTGCACGACGGCGGAATGACAATCCGAGCAATTCAGCTGCACCACGTTGACGTGAAAGTCATGGGGAAACATGATCGTGTTGCTGGGATTGGTCGGATCGGTAACTTTTATCTTGGGATAGCTGGGCGCCTTCGCGTTCACAACGTCTTGCGCGTTCGGGAAATTCGGATTGCGTTGATCGCCGTGACATTGCTCGCAAGAGGTGCTGGTCAGCAGATCGGCGGAAGCAGGCGGCTTGTTGTAGGTATGGAGCCCGTACTCGGTCAGTTTGATGAAGGAATAAATCTTGCCACGAGCGTAGCCGAGTACGCCGGGCTCATAATGGCAATCAATACAGGTAACGCCCGCCTTGCCCATGTAGGAGGTTTTCCATGTATCCACATAGGGCTTGATGATGTGGCAACTGGAGCAAAAGTCAGGGTTATTGGTTTTGCGTACCCCCCAGAAGGTTAATCCACCAAGACCAACCAAAACCACCAGCAGAACCACGACTAAGATTGAGCGACCCTTCAATTTACTCCCCTGATCGAGTATCGGTGAAAAAAGGCACAAATAGCCGGAGGAAATTCTACACTTCGTGGTATACGGGTGTCAAACTCGATTAGTTTAATTATTTTAAGCAGCATTTTTTAACCAGAAAAAACCCTTCATCTGCAGCCATTTATGAAATTATTTCTATCCTCTTGACTTAAGACCACGGCGAAAAAATCCGATGTTCATATTGATTGTTGCGTTCAGGAACACTCAGAAAGGTCATTGTGCATAGTGCAACAAACTTGCAAATACCTACCGGCGCACCTATTATTGCATCGAGCAATCGTGAATGTTGCCGGCGTGGCGGGGGCGATCTGTTTACAAAGCTCTTTGGATGGTATACTAAACTCATCTATGCGCCTAGGAGGTGACATCGGTGCCAGTTGAATTAATCATATTTCTGTTTTTCATCCTGGTGCTGGCCCCAGTGGTTGCGGTGTTGGCTTACTGCGGAATCAGGGGAACCTGTGGGCAAGACGAGGAAGATCACGGCTCACAGAAGCCTTAAACTCTTAAACTGGGTTAATCCGGCTTCCGTTTCTGATTATTTCAGGGCGGCAAGCTTTATCAGCCGTGACAAAAAATAAAATTATGCTCTTTTGCATTTATAAAAGAGGCTGCGGTGACGCGGCTTTTTTATTGCCCGAGCGGCGCCGAAATCATTGATTCTAACTGAATCTCACTGGATCTGAGCCGGCTCGACCTGGTCTTTCAGCCGGCCTTTAAGCCGCAGGATGGCTTTGGTGTGAAGCTGTGACACCCGCGATTCAGTCACGCCGAGCACCTCACCGATTTCGCGCAGCGTGAGTCCCTCATAGTAGTAAAGAGCGATAACAATTTTCTCCCGCTCCGGCAAATTTGAGATGGCGCCCGCGAGCCGCTCCTTGACATCATTGACATCGACGATGGCGGCAGGATCCTTGCTCTGGCGGTCTTCAATCGTATCGATCAGCGCCACTGATTCGGTGCCGGTGCTGGAGATGGTCCAAAGCTCCTCCAAGGCGACTATTGTGCTGGAGCTGATCTTTGTTAGTGCTTCCTGAAATTCTTCCATGTTGAGGCCCAGATCCTTGGACAGCTCCTCATCGGTGGGCGCCCGGTGCAACTTGTTTTCCAGCTTGGCGCTGCTGCGCTCGATTTGCCTGGCCATGCTGCGCACGGAGCGGGGCACCCAGTCCAGCGAGCGAAGTTCATCCAGAATCGAGCCCTTGATGCGGGTGATGGCGTAAGTCTCAAATTTGATGTTGCGGGACAAATCAAACCGCTCGATCGCCCCGATCAAGCCCAGCAGTCCGTAGCTGATCAGATCTGATTCATCAACGTGTGACGGAAAGTTGGTGCCCATGCGGCCGGCGACATATTTTACCAATGGTGAATATGTCAGAATGAGCCGGTCGCGCGCCTCAGGATCCGCATCCTCCTTGTAACGGCGCCATAATTTTTTTATTTCTTTGTTATCTTCCGGCACGTTCTATTCCGTCCACAGTCGCGCCCGTGGATGAGCGCGCTCATAAATTTTTCTCAGATGACCGCCGCTAAGATGTGTGTACCGCTGGGTGGCGGAAATCGAGGTGTGACCCAGCAACTCCTGAACCGCCCTCAAGTCGGCGCCGCCCTCAAGAAGATGAGTGGCAAAACAATGCCGGAAAACGTGGGAAGAGACACGTTTGTTGATCGCGGCCTTCCTGACATATTTCGTGGTCCGGCGCCGGACATCCGATGTTCCCAGCGGCCTGCCGCGGGAAGAAAGAAATACGATATCGTCCCTGGCATTCCTGGGCTGGGGTGTGTTTTCCGGGTTAACAAGCTCCGGCCGGCCTCTTTGCAAATATTCCCGGAGTGCTTCCATGGCGACCGGCGTCGACGGCACCACTCTGGTTTTCCTTCCTTTGCCTGTAATGGTTACCTCTTCCTTTTCAAAATCTATTTTTCCGAGTTTCAGCGTGACCGCTTCTTCGCTTCTCAAGCCGGAGCCGTAGAGCAATTCAAACAGGGCGCGGTCCCTGAGGCCAAGCGGATTGTCCACTTCAATTGCATCCAGGAACGACTCCACCTCTGCCGGCCGCAGCACCACCGGCAGTTTCCGTTCCAGCTTCGGTGAAGCCAGAACGTCCGCGGGGCATGTTTCAATCAGCCCTTCCGACCGGCAGAACCTGAGCAGTCCACGGACCGCCGAGAGCTTGCGGGCGATACTTGCCCGCTGATAGTTGTAACCCGCCAGGAAAATCGTATACCGGCGCAGTTGCTGATAGTCTACCTGACCCGGAAATTCAACGGACTTGAAGGCGACGTAGCGAAGGAATTGCCGGCAATCACGCCTGTAAGCCAGCACGGTTTTATCGGAGCTGCCGGCCGCCACCATTGAAGCCAGATAGCGGGTGAGTATGGCCAGATCCTCCTCCCTCGCAGCAACTTCAGATTTCCCCAACATTATATGATCTCCAAATTATATCAACTTTTAATATTAGCCAACATAACCACGGCATGGCGATCGGCTGGTTGCCTGAGGCCCTGCCGGGGCCGGTCATTTTCTTATCCGGGAAAACCCGCGTTGCTGATCATGCTGCGCCAGCCGCTTGATCTCCAGAAGCACCAGCGCCGCGGCAGCCCGGCTGATATCCAGCCCCGACCTTGCCGCCAGAACGTCCTGCTGGTTATACTCGGCATCCAAAACCCCGTAAATAAGCCGCTCATCCTGGCTTAAACCATGCCGGACAGCAGCTGCGGCCCCGCCGGCGTCAACATCCGGAGCTACGCCCAGAAAGTCCAGGACGTCGGCCGCCCTGGTCGCCGGAACGGCCCCGGTTTTAATCAGCTCATTGGGACCGGTCGAGAGCTCTGAAAAAATGCTGCCGGGAACGGCAAAAACTTCCTTGCCCTGCTCCAGGCAGTAGTCGGCGGTAATCAGGGCGCCGCTCTTCTCTTTTGCCTCGATGACCACCACTCCTTCAGACAGTCCGGCGATTATCCGGTTGCGCGCGGGGAAGCGCCAGGGAAGCGGGATCGTGCCTGGTGGATATTCGGAAATAACGGCTCCACACTTTAGCAGGCTCCGGTACAGCGGATAGTTTACCCGCGGCGATGCCTGATCGACTCCTCCTCCCAGAACCGCGACGGTTCTGCCGCTATTCTCAATAGCCGCCCGATGGGCGGCCGCGTCCACCCCCATGGCCATCCCGCTGATGATGCAAACCGACCGGCGGGACAACCCTGCCCCTAACCTGGCAGTCACATCAAATCCGTACGGGGACGCAGCCCGCGCACCCACAATGGCAATTCGATGGCCGGCGAGAAGTTCCTGCAAGCGGTGGATCGCCCTGACATCCTGCGAAAACTCTCCCGCCTCTTTCGCCGTTTGCTTTTCGGAGCCGGCGCACCGGTCCGCGGCTGGCGACTTCCTGCCGCTCTGCCGGGCCGCACCGGCGACAAACAGTCCCGCCGGCGGGTCATGGATATTTAGCAGGCTCTCAGGGTAATCGGCTTCACCAAAGGCCACAAATCCGATTCCCAGTTTTTTTAGATCAGCTTGCCGGCGGCCGGGAGAAAAGCCGGACCGGAACACAGCCAGCAGCTTCGCGTCCCGATCCGAAAGCTTCAGCAGCTCTGCCAGAGCCCGGTTGGAGCGGCCCCATATCTCCGCCGGCGTCATTGATGAGGTGGGAACGCGCAGAGGATGATTGATGATGCCGCCGCAGAAATATGACAGCGCCAGAGCGGCGTCCCTGTTATTGCCGGTCTGGCCGGCCGCCGGTTTACTGCCCATGCCAGCTGCGCCGGTCAATGCCGCGGTAGCTGACCGCCTCCGCCAAATGTTCGGGACGGATGACCCCGGCGCTGTCCAGATCGGCAATTGTCCTTGCTACTTTCAGGATGCGGTGATGGGCGCGGGCGCTTAACCCCATGCGGTCGATAGCGCTTTCCAGCAGCGCCGCGGCAGCGCCGTCAAGCAGGCAGAATTTTTCTGTCTGGCTGATCGACATCTGGGCATTGAAATAAGCGCCGCTTCCTTTCAGGCGGCTTGACTGAACCAACCGGGCGGCAGCGGCGCGGTCCGCAACCGCGGCCGAGTCCTCCCTGCCGCGGTCCGACATGATTTCGTGCTTGCTGAGGGCCGGCACCTCGACGGCAACATCGATCCGGTCCAGCATCGGACCGCTAATCCGCCCGCGGTATGAGATCACTTTATGGGGCAGGCAGGCGCACTCCCGGCTTGGATCGCCCAAATAGCCGCAAGGACAGGGGTTCATGCCGGCAACAAGCATGAACCGGGATGGAAAAGTGACAGATGTCAACGATCTGGAAATGGATACGCGGCCATCCTCAATCGGTTGCCGCAGCGATTCCAGAGCCTGACGGCTAAATTCAGGCAACTCGTCAAGAAACAGGACGCCCAGGTGGGCCAGGCTGACTTCGCCTGGACGCGGGCTGGCGCCGCCTCCCACCAGCCCGGCATGGGAGATCGTATGGTGCGGCGAGCGGAACGGACGGTTCGCAATTACGGGAGGCCCGCCGTTAAGGAGTCCGGCAACGCTGTAGATGCGCGTCACCTCGATGGCCTCATCGATTGTGAGCGGCGGCAGGATCGATGGCAGCCGGTGCGCAAGCATGGTCTTGCCGGAGCCCGGCGGCCCTACCATTAACAGATTGTGGCCGCCGGCGGCGCAAACCTCCAGCGCCCGGCGGGCGCGGTCCTGACCCTTGACATCAGCCAGGTCCGGTCCTTTGGGGCCGGCTGTCCGAAGCAAAGCGCCCGCGTCCACCGTGGCCGGCGCCAGTGACTCCGTTCCCATAAAAAAACCGGTGGCCTGACGCAGGCTGGCGACGCCAATGACGTCAACTCCCTTGACCAACGCGGCTTCAGTGGCGTTATCTTTCGGCACCAGCAGCCCCCGGTGGCCGGCGCGGCGGGCTCCCTCGGCTATCGAGAGCACGCCGCTGACCCGGCGCACGGCGCCGTCCAGCGACAGCTCGCCCACGGCCCCGTATTCCGCAAGCAGCCTTGAATCGAGCTGACCGGAAGCGGCCAGCAGGGAGAGGGCAATCGGCAGATCAAAAAGCGGCCCCTCCTTGCGCACGTCTGCGGGAGCAAGATTGACGGTAATCCGGCGGAGGGGAAACTCGTACTCCGAGTTGATAATACCGGCGCGAACTCGCTCCTTGGCCTCGCGCACGGAGGCATCGGGCAAGCCGACGATGTTGAAGGCGGGCAGCCCACGCCCCAGATCGGTCTCGACCGCCACCGGATAGGCATCCATGCCCAGCACGGCATGACTGTGCAGCCTGGCAAGCATTCGGCATCACTCCTCCTTGAGGAGGCGCCGTGAGAAGGCGGGGGACGCTCAGGATATCAGAAACGGACCGGAGTTGGTAGCAACTTTGTGCGTTTAACCATTGACGTTTGCTTAATCGAATGCATTTTTGATATGGATGAACTCGGCGGCGCCGTCCGCTTCATCCAGCAAGATGGAAATTACGTCAAAGCGGAAGAGCAGGTCCTGAAAGCCATCATCCCGTTGATGCTCGGCCAGCCACATCTCGGCCATACGCCGGATTTGCGACCGTTTACGGGGACCGACGGCCTCGAACGGCTCGCCAAACTGCTTGTCGCGGCGCGCCTTCACCTCGACAAACGAGACGACGCCGTCCTTGCTGGCGATGATGTCAATCTCGCCGTAGCGGCTGGCGTAATTCGTCTCGATAATCGTATAATGCTCCCGCTCAAGATAGCGGCGCGCCAGCAATTCTCCCGCATGCCCCCGGGCTTGCCGGGGATCGGCTGCCGCCGGCGCCGCACCGCCGCGGGAAGGGATGTTGGCGCCGGCGCCTTTCCGCTTGCCGCCATTTTCATTTTTAGCTGCCGGAAGCGTCATGGCCGGCGGCTCCGCTTTTTTCCTGCCTGTTTGCCGCGAGGAGCGCCGTCCGGCTCCCTGAAGATTGAATCCGTCCGGAAAGACCGGCGGTGCAGGGGGGAAAAGCCATGGTAGGCGATTGCATCCCGGTGGGCCTTGGTCCCGTACCCGAAATGATTGGCAAACCCGTATACCGGATACAGCAGATGCATCCGGCTCATCAACCTGTCCCGCGTGACCTTCGCGATCACCGACGCGGCGGCGATGCAGGCGCTCAGTGAATCCCCGCCTTTGACGGCGCGGTGGCGGGGAGAGCCATCCGGCAGGCCGTACCCGTCTACCAGCACCAGTTCCGGGCAGGGCGAGAGCAGCCTGATGCACCGCTCCAGATCGCTTAAGTTCGTCCGGTGCATGCCATTGTCATCGATACTGACGTTGCTTGATATCGCAATAGAAACCTGATTTGAACACCTGATAATAAGCGGATACAGGCGGCTGCGCGCCGGCGCAGTCAGCTTCTTCGAATCATGCAAGCCCGACAGCAGCGACCGGCACATGCCGGAGTGAAACCGGGCGTAGTCAAATACCACCGCCGCCGTCACCAGCGGACCGGCAAAACTGCCGCGGCCTGCCTCATCAACGCCGGCAACCGCCCCCCCTTCCCCGCAGACCTTCAAGTCGTATTCAAACAATGGTGTCGAATTCTGGCCAAACATCGCTATCCCAGCCAGGTGATCCGGTCAAGCGGCCAGTAAATCATGAACGCCTTGCCGATGATCGAGTTTTCCGGCAACCAGGGAGAAGGCCAGTAACGGCTGTCGAAACTGTTGGGGCGGTTATCCCCCATGACAAAGACGTAACCCCGGGGAACGGTTTGCGGCGGGAAGCTGCTCATATCTTTGCCATTGACGTAAGATTCCACTTGCGGTCGACCGTTGAGGAATACCTGGCCCTCGTCAATCCGGATGGTGTCGCCGCCGACGGCGATCACCCGTTTGATCAGGTCCGTTCCCGCCTGAACGGGAGAGTTGAAAACGATGATATCGCCGCGCTTGACCGAGCTGAACCGGTACGCCTGGCGGTTGACCAGAACCCGGTCACCAACCTCAAGGGTCTTCTCCATCGAACCGGAGGGAATTTCAAACGGCTTGACCAGAAGCGCCTGGATGGAATAGGCGATCAGAACGGCGCCGGCGAGGACGACGATAAATTCGATCAGGGTGCGCGCCAGTTTGCGGGAAGGTTTCTGCTCCGGAGGCTCTCCCTGATCCTCCCGCCGGGAGGAAGCCGCTTCGCCACTTCCGGCCGTTGTCCTGGCACCGGCCGGCGGGTATGGATTTTCCTTCTCCCGCATCAGACGTCGTCGGCGACGCGTAAAAGTTACCGCTGTTTCTCGCGCACTCTGGCTTTCTTGCCAACCTTGGAACGAAGATAATACAGCTTTGCCCGGCGCACGTCGCCGATGCTCACCACCTCAATCTTGCTGATCTTTGGTGAATAAACCGGGAACGTGCGCTCCACCCCCACGCCAAACGAATGCTTGCGAACCGTAAACGTCTCCCGGGCGCCCTCGCCCTGACGTTTGATGACAATCCCCTGGAATATCTGGACGCGGCTCCGTGTCCCCTCAATTACCTGAAAATGGACTTTGACAGTATCCCCCGCCTTAAACTGGGGAATTCCTTTCTTAAGCTGCTGCTCTTCAAGTCTGGCTATTGTTTGATTCACTGTTTCTCCTTGCTATAAAACCCCCGCAACGCCTCCGGCTGGTTCCCGCCCGAGTAAAAAAGCCAGACTTGAAGAGCAGCAGC
>JAMDDD010000042.1 GCA_023489275.1 Actinomycetota bacterium | reverse complement strand
GAAAGAGGCTCGCAGCTTTGACTTCGTTAAGATCGCTCCGGCGGGGGCCGATGACGCCTTTTTTATCACAAATAATAATATTATCAACACCAGCAGAATGGAATAATCTGGCGATGGCGATTCCGGCCGCACCGGCGCCATTTATCACCATCTCCAGCTCTTTTAGCTCTCTGCCGGTCACCCGGCAGGCGTTAATGGCGGCGGCCAGCACCACGACGGCGGTTCCGTGCTGGTCATCGTGGAAGACAGGGATATCGCATTCCTGCGTCAGCCGCCGCTCGATCTCGAAACAACCGGGGGCGGCGATGTCTTCCAGATTAATCCCGCCGAATCCGGGTTCCAGCAGCCGTACCGTGCGGACGATGTCATCCACGCCGTGGCTGTCGATGCAGATCGGAAAGGCATCCACACCTCCGAATGTCTTAAACAGTACCGCCTTTCCTTCCATCACCGGCAGCGCCGCCCGCGCCCCGATGTTTCCCAGGCCCAGCACCGCCGATCCGTCGGTAACTACTGCAACGGTATTCCAGCGGCCGGTATAAACATCGACGAGCGCCGGATCCCGGGCGATTTCCAAGCACGGCTCGGCGACTCCCGGAGTGTAAGCAATCGAAAGGGCGTGTGGATCTGATACCGCCACCTTGCTGTCAATCGAGAGCTTGCCTCGCCAGCTGCGATGCAGCTCCAGAGCCTCCCGCCTGAGCAATTCATGTCTTGCCTGTTCATCCATGTGGAATAATTATAATGTGTTTTTTACGGCCCGACCCAACGGGAAATTGCCGCGCGGTCATAAATCGGACTTTGAATTTACTGATCATCCTATTAGCTTAGGATAATAACGAAAAAATTGTCATTCCGGGCCGCCGAAGGCGGCAAAGAATTCCGGTAAACCCCGGACCCCATCCAGGTCCATTATCGGGGATACATTATCGGGGATACTCTAGGCAAGACTTTTCCGGTTCGCATCGAATGAATAAAAAAAAGAAATAGCGAAAGAGGCTTAAACCAAAATGAGATATCAACCGGGCGGAGAGGCCAGGCGCCAGACGCACCTGAAAATTGGCGGTATGGCGCTGGATAACGGAGTGCTGTTTCAGAGCGAGCGCCACTGGTCGATGGCGGTGCGAACCGAGACCGGCATCGAGGTATCTTCCGGAGAAAAAACAGCTTTGTCGCGCTCGCACCTGAAGAAAATCCCTCTGCTCAGGGGGCTGATCAGCCTGACGGAGTCCGCGGCGATCCTGCCGGAAGCGCACGCGCACGGCGGACGCATGCCGGCCATGATGCGCTCGCCGCAGGTGCTGGCGTCCGTGTTGCTCAGCACCGTCGCGACCGCCGCGCTCAGAAATCCTAAAAAAAGGCTGCCACCTCTGGTGGAGGAGGCTGTCATGGCGGGATTGGCGATGCTGCCTTCCCTGATCGCCCTCCGCGGGACCGGCGTTACGCAGTATCACGCCGCAGAGCACAAATCAATCAATTCCTACGAATCAGCAGGGCTGGTCGACGAGGAGAGCGCCCAGGCGGCGCGCGCCGAGCACGCCCGCTGCGGCTCCAATATTATTGGACCGGCCCTGGCGCTAATGACCGTTGGCAACGCGCTGAGCCGCCGGGCACTGGGGAGGCAGAGCCAGGCTGCCCGTCTGGGGATCGGCCTGCTCAGCCTGTCGGGCGCTATCGAGATGATCCAGTGGGCGGCGAGAAACCCCGGGAGTCTCTGGTCGAGGCTTCTTACCTGGTCGGGCAACAGCCTCCAGACGCTGGTTACCACGAAAGAGCCGACGGACGACCAGCTGGAGGTAGGACTGGCGGCCCTCAGTGAACTCCTCCGGGTCGAGGGCGTCGGCAGCGCCTAGTCTCGCGTACCGCGGTGACGCAGTTGCGGCCGTTTGTGGCTGAACTCGGGCTGCGGAAGTCCTCCCGCTCCAGCCGGACCTGCTCATTCGCGTCACCCCATGGCTAAGAATTAGCGCGGAACGGGTAAAACAAATCACGGATGCCGGTTAACGGCGGGGCAGTTTGAGAAAAGTGTGGAGAATTGGTCAGACCCGGCATCCTGCATCTATACATCCGCGGGCATGGGACAAACATGGCTATAACATCCGAACTGGCATCATTACGCGAATTTACAACCCGGGAACATCCTGTCGTCAGCCTTTATCTCGACGTCAACGGCGCCCGGTTCCCCCGCAAGGGAGATTATGAGACCGAATACAGCTTCCTTGTCCATGACGCCCGCCGGACCGCGGCTGATACGCTTCATCTGAGCAAGGATCAGGAAGAGCGTCTCGACCTCGAGCTGCAGGCGATCGGAGAGTTCCTGGCGCTGGAATACCGCCGGGAAGGCTCCAAGGGACTGGTGATTTTTTCATGCCGGAACGAGGATCTCTGGGAAGTCATGCCGCTGAAAATCCCGGTGGAAAACCGGTTGCTGGTGGACTCGAAGCCGCGCCTGGCGCCGCTGGCGGAGACTTTATCCCGGCATAGCCGTTTCTGCGTGCTGCTCGCGAGCAAGGAGGCAGCCCGGATATTCGAGGCCTACGCCGGGGAGCTGACAGAGCAGACCGATCTTTTTGACAACATTCTCAAACGTCATACTCAGGGCGGCTGGGAACAGGCCAAGCTCCAGCGGCGTCACGAAATTCAGGTTCACAATCATTTAAAACGGGCCGCCGAGGCTGCTCTTTCCTTTGTCCAGGAGCGGTCGCTGGAGCGGCTGGCTGCTGGCATCTCCTCTGAAGAATTATGGCCGGAGCTGGACAAGGTTTTGCACCCGTATCTCAAGGAACGCCTGGCCGGCAGATTCAACCTCGAGATCAGCGCCGGCAGCAAAGATATCCTTGAGCGTGTCGACGTCCTCGATGCTGAGATCCGGCACCAAGCAGAAATAAGGCTGCTGGATTCGCTGGGTCCGGAGCTGGAGGCGGGCAAGAATTACGTCGGGGGTCCCGACGATGTGCTGGCGGTTCTAAATGAGCGGCGCGTCGAGCTGCTGATAGTGGAAAATGGCTTCAGCGTCTCCGGCAGAATGTGCAACTCCTGCGGCACCATTGCTTTCTCGGAAGAAACATGCCCTGGTTGCCGCCTGGATATGCAGCCGGTGGCTGACATTGTGGAAGAAGCTCGCGAGCAGGCGCTCCGGCAGGACGCCGCCCTGCTAACCGTTGCCGCCGGCCACCCGGCGATGAAGCAGGCAGGCGGAATTGCCGCCAGGCTGAGATATTGATTGATCTTCTCCCGTTCTTTCGCGGCTCCATTCCGCGGGCGTCGCATCACAACGATTTATAATCAGGTCAGCGAATCCTTTCTTGAAGATCTAAGTCTAATGATGTAAATTTTCCTTACAATGGCATTGTTAGTTTTCCATTGTGGCGAACGAGCAAAAAAGGAGGAAACGATGACACTGGTTATCAGAGCGCCATACCGGCGATATTGCCCGGGCGACAGCCGCACGGCAGGATGGCTGATAAATTTTCCCCTTCCGGGACAGGATCGGGACGGGCGGAGTGCTGCCTGGAACCCTGAAGTGGAGGTTTCTGACGGCGACGACGAGCTGCGTTTCCGGGTAGATCTGGGCGAGACCAAGCGGGAAGACATCGATGTCCGGGTAGCTGATGGCGTGCTCACTCTCAATGGATCGCAGACGAAAAAGCACCGGGTCGAGCGGGAAGGCCAGGTGTGGCTTCAGGAATACCGGGCCAGTTTTTGCCGCAGCTTCGTTCTGCCAGAGTCGATCCAGCCGGACCGGACCGAAGCTACATTTGCCGGCGGCGTCCTGGAGGTGTCGATGAGCAAGAAAGAAAGCCGGGAAAAGCCGCACCGGATTGAGGTCAGGTCTGCCGGCGAGGGCGCCCGGAAGGTACAGATAAATCGAGAACCAGAGAGTTAAAATCGGCTGATTAGCTGGTATTTTTAACCTGATCCCGGCGAACCCTTTGGGCCTTTAAAATTTCTAAATAGTAGAAGGAAAAAAGAGGATCGCCAAGAGTGAGTGACCCTCAGGATTGGTTTAGAGGTGAGGAGAATGATTCAGGTGGCTTTAAGAGGTTGCTCGGCAGTTCCGGTTGAATCGTTGTCCGAGCAGGCAAGGGTTTGGCTGGCGTCATCGAGCAGCAGAAGCGCCGGGTTATCCCTGGTTGGTTGTTCCCGGAAGGTCAGCATCGGGGAGTGCTGATGAGGTTCATGTGAGCTTCGCCGGTGATTGATTTGACGGGAAGGCAGACTGAAGACCATCAAGATCTGCAGCCGTCAAGAGCTGGTGGTTTGATCGAGATGATGATTAACCGGTCATGCTGAAAGATCAGCCAGGAGTGACCCGGAATTTTTTTATCGGCGGCCGTTTGTTCATCCCTGCCGGTCCGGGTTTTGTTTGACACTTACCGTCATTGGCGAACTTGAATACTATCCGGCAATTTGTGATAAAAACAACCGTAAAAAATGCAACCGGAAAAATTGACAATTAAATCACAGGAAGCGCTTGCTGCCGCCCAGAAGCTGGCGCAGGCGTTGTCCCAGCAATCAATTGAACCCGAGCATCTGCTGCTGGCTCTGCTCCGGCAGAGCGACGGCATCGTTACGCCGATCATGCAGAAACTCGGAGCGGACCCGGGAACGCTGGCGGCGGAGCTGGAACGGGCCGTCGACGCCATGCCAAAGGTCACCGGCGCCGCGGGACAGCAGTCATATATGGGCAAACGCCTGAGTGGAATGCTGGACCGGGCCCAGTCTCTGGCCAACCAGCTTAAAGATGATTATGTCAGCACCGAGCATCTGCTTCTGGCCGCGGTGGAAGCAGGCGAAGCCGCCGGGCAAATTCTGGCGCAGGCTGGCGTGACTGGTGAGCGGCTGCTGGCGGCTTTGGCTGAGGTGCGGGGCTCGCAGCGCGTCACCGACCAGAATCCTGAAGACAAGTTTCAACCGCTGGAGCAGTATGGCCGCGACCTCACCGAGCAGGCGCGCCGCGGCAAGCTCGATCCCGTGATCGGGCGGGACGACGAGATCCGCCGGGTCATCCAGGTCCTTTCGCGGCGCACGAAGAACAATCCGGTGCTTATCGGCGATCCCGGCGTGGGAAAGACGGCGCTGGTTGAGGGCCTGGCCCAGAGGATCGTGGACGGAGACGTGCCGGAGGGGCTCAAGGACAAGCGCGTCGTCGCGCTTGACGTCGGCTCGCTGGTGGCCGGCTCCAAGTATCGCGGTGAGTTCGAGGACCGGTTGAAGGCGGTTCTGAAAGAGGTCCAGGAATCCGAGGGCAGGGTAATCCTCTTCATTGATGAAATGCACACTCTTGTTGGAGCGGGAGCGGCGGAAGGGTCCATGGATGCTTCGAATATGCTTAAGCCGATGCTGGCCCGCGGCGAGCTCCGGGCCGTGGGGGCGACGACGCTGGATGAATATCGCAAATATGTTGAAAAAGACGCGGCGCTGGAACGGCGGTTTCAGCCCGTGTTCGTGGGCGAGCCCAGCGAGCAGGATACGATTGCCATCTTGCGCGGGCTCAAGGAGCGCTACGAGGTTCATCATGGTGTGCGCATCCAGGACGCGGCCCTGGTGGCCGCCGCAATGCTGTCCGACCGTTATATCGCCGACAGGTTCCTGCCGGATAAGGCGATTGACCTGATTGATGAAGCCAGCTCCAGGCTGCGCATCGAGATTGACAGCATGCCCACAGAGATTGATGTGATCGAGCGCCGCATTAAAAAGCTGGAGATTGAAAACCGGGCACTGGCCAAGGAGAAGGATAAGGCTTCCAAGGAGCGCCGCGAGAAAATCAAGGAAGAGCTGGCGGAGCTGAAGGAAGAATCGGGCCGGATGAAGGCGCACTGGCAGAATGAGAAGGAGTCGATCCAGAAAATCCGCTCCCTCAAGGAGGAGCTGGAGCAGGTCAAATCCGCCGCGGAGCGGGCCGAGCGCGAAGGCGACCTCACGCGTGCCGCCGAGCTGCGGTATGGAAAGACCGCTGAGCTAACCAGGAATATCGAGGCGGAAAATGAGCGGCTCGCCGGCTTGCAAAAAGACCTGCAAATGCTCAAGGAAGAAGTGGATGAGGAGGACGTCGCCGAGGTGGTCAGCAAATGGACGGGCATCCCCGTGTCCAAACTGATGGAGGGGGAGGTCGAGAAGCTTATCCACATGGAAGAGCGGCTGCATGAACGCGTTATCGGCCAGGATGAGGCCATCGCCGCCGTGTCCAACGCGATGCGGCGGGCGCGGGCGGGATTAAGCGCGCCCGGACGGCCGTACGGCTCATTCATCTTCCTCGGCCCGACCGGCGTTGGCAAGACGGAGCTGGCCAAAGCGCTGGCGGAGTTCATGTTTGACGATGAGCACGCGATGGTGCGCGTCGATATGTCCGAGTTTCAGGAAAAGCACACGGTGTCACGGCTGATCGGCGCGCCGCCGGGCTACGTTGGCTACGAGGAAGGCGGCTACCTGACGGAGGCCGTCCGCCGCCGACCTTATACGGTGCTGCTGCTGGATGAGATTGAGAAAGCCCATCCCGAAGTGTTTAACGTGCTGCTCCAGATCATGGATGAGGGCCGCCTGACCGACGGTCGCGGACGGACCGTGGACTTTAAAAATGCTGTCATCATCATGACATCAAATATCGGGAGCCAGTTCATAACGGACAGCGGCGACGAGGCGGAGATGAAGCACCGCGTGGAAGAAGCGATGAAAGCGCATTTCAAGCCCGAGTTCCTGAACCGCGTCGATGACATCATCATTTTCCACCGCCTAAGCCGGAAGCAGCTGCGGCAGATTGTCGATATTCAGATGCGGGATATGGCCCGGTTGCTTGAGGACCGGGGTATCGGCATTATTCTGACCGGCGCCGCCAAGGATTATCTCGCGGGCGAGGGGTACGACCCGGCATATGGCGCCCGGCCGCTGAAGCGGTTGATCCAGAAGCAGATTCAGGATGTGCTGGCGCTGAAGCTGCTTCAGGGAGAGTTCCGGGAAGGACAGACTATCGAGGTGGGTGAAACCGGCGGCGCTTTGGTATTTCATGCTGCTGCCATGCCGGAAACCGCCCCGGAAAGTGTGGCCGCGCAAAGCTGACCGAACCGAAAATAAAAGTGAAATGTACGCGGCTGCTTGACACCCGGTTTAAGCGGCCGTTTTTTACGCCCTCCTGCTCATCCCCGGTCGCCTGCCGTGGCAGCTATTTGCTGACTCGCAAAACAAAAAAATGCTTCTCACTGCGATTTTTAGGCCGACAAGGATTTCATGAGCCAAAATCGAAAGTTACATGACGCAGGATGAAAGGTGGCGTATCCTGACTGGAATTGACAGAAACCAGAGAAAGGATATGCCATGAAGAACCCTAACACGATGGGTCAAATCGGGCCAGAGGCAGAATCAGCAAAGGAGTAACAATGAACAGGTGGGCGAAGATAGCGTTGGGCGCGGCAGTTATCTTTACGTTGGCGTTTGGCGTTCTCCTGGCGCTCGGCATTCGCAGCAGCCACGAGACCACGCCAATGAATTCAACCAAGGTCGCCGAAGACAACAAGCCGGGAACGGTTTATATCGAGACGCTTTATGATGGTGATATCACGATTCCCAACCTGACGGTCGATCAGCAAAAGCTGATCAACAAGCTGCTGCCGATGGTCCAGACCGGCGCCATTGCTAACCAGGACGATGCCGTTCAGGCGGCCATCAATGAATTTCTGACCAATCCGCAGGATTACATCGTTCCGGATGGCGGCACCCAGGTGCTTCATGTGCAGACCGGGATGTCCGGAACCGGGTTCATCATCACCCCCGACGGATATCTTGTCACGAATGCGCATGTAGTCCAGATGACCGATGCCGAGCTGAAACAGTCGATGGTGCAGGTCGGCCTTACCGACAATATGAACTCGTTTGTCAGCGGTCTGGAGCAAGGCCTGGGCATGACGCTCACCGATGATCAGAAACAGAAGGTCGTCGCGGCTGTCTCCAATATCTATGCGCAGCATCTGACCGTCGCGAATACCGCTTCGCAAAGCCAGATGTTCATGGGTGTCGCGGTTCCGGGTATCGGCACGGTCCAGAAAGGCCAGCCGCTGGAAATCGTCAAGGCCGGTCAAGAGACCCCCGGTAAGGACGTTGCCATCATGAAGGTCAACGCCACCAACCTGCCCACGGTGTCGTTCGGAGACGACTCCGCCGTCCAGGGCGGCCAGCAGGCGCTCGCTCTCGGGTATCCCGGCGCCGCCACCTTCAATCCGGCCTTGCAGAAGTCCGACCAGAATATCAAACCGTCTCTGACCGTCGGCAGCATCAGCGGACACAAGACAATGCCGGGCGGATGGGACGTCATCCAGATGGATACAGCTCTGACCCACGGCAACAGCGGCGGACCGCTGCTTAACAGCAATGGCCAGGTGATCGGCATCACCACCTTCGGCAGTCCGTCTGACTCCGGCCAGGGAGAGGTCCAGGGCTTCAACTTCGCCGTACCGACGTCGGTGGTCCGGGAGTTCCTCAATCAGACCAACGTCAAACCGACGCAGGGCTCGCTGACCCAAATGTATCATGATGCTATCGATCTCTATTCCGCCGGCCATTACAGCGCCGCAAAGAACGAATTTAAAGAGATCGCGGATACAAACCCGGCGTTCCCGTACGTCTCTGACATGATCGCCAGCGCAACGCAAAAGATAAACGCGGGTCAGGATCAGCCCCTTTTCCCGTACCCGCTGTATCTAATGATCCTGCTGGCAGCCTGCGCGGTTATCGCCGCCGGCGCCGCCGTGTTTTTCATCCTCCGGTCGGGGATGCAGAAAGGCGGGGCGAAGCTGGTTGCCGCGCCGGCCGCGGGGAACGTCACCACCGTATCGCAAGCGGGGTCCTCGCCTGATTCCGGCGGTCCCGGAGGATCGAAGCCGGCGCCGCCGGCAGCTGTTAATCCGGATGCGATGACAGGCGAAACAATGCCGGCAGGCTTGGCGGAGCCCAAGGAAGCAGTTGTTCCGGAAGAAGCGCCGGCGGCCCAGCCCGCTGCTGAAGAAGAAGCGCCGGCGGCAGGACCTGTCTCTGAGGCAAAGCCGGCCGGCGAGGCCGCCGAAACCGGCCCTGCGCAGGAGGAAACGGACGTCGCCCCGGACGTTGCCAATTTCTGCTCCAGCTGCGGACATCCGGTTACGCCTGAGGCGAAGTTCTGTCCCAACTGCGCCCATCCGGTAAAGTAACAAATAACCGGCAAACGCCTATGAGAGACGCCTCCGAAATGAGGCGTCTCTTTTTAGGCGGTGCGCCCGGCAGGGCGCGCCCACTCAGGGGTGAAAGTCCCCTACAGGCCCGGCAGGGGGAACTGTTAGCCGGACGGCAAGGGTGTCGGTCGCGAGACGAATCTGAAGGAAGCCGCGGGCAAAACGCTGGCCTGGCGAACAGAAATCGCATACGAGAGGGCGTGCGGGTTTTATCCTTTGGCGATCCAGCTGGCAACCGCCTCATGAATAAACTCCACGGCGATCGCCGCCAGCAAAATTCCCATGATGCGGGTGAGGAGGTCAACGCCGGCTTCCTTAAGCAGCCGCATCAGCTGCGTTGACAGCCTGAGTGCCACCCAGACCACGGCCAGCGCCGCCAGAATCCCGGCGGCAACGAGGAATCTGTCAGGCAGGCTGCTGGCGCGATCCATCAGCAGCAGGGACGCCACGACGGCTCCCGGTCCCGCGAGCAGGGGCGTTCCCAGTGGAACCAGGGCCACGTTGGCGCCACGAGCTGCTTCTGTGTCAACTTTTCCTTTCATCATGTCAAGCGCGACAATGCCAAGCAGAACTCCTCCTGCCGCCGTCAGGCTCTCCAGCGAAATTCCCAGATAGTCGAGAATGTACTTTCCCAGAAAAACAAAGGCAAAGATCACCACGGTTGCGGCCAGAACGGCCTGATTGGCAAACCGCCGCTGTCCCTCCGGGCTGGTCTTGCGTGTCAATGTCAGATAAACCGGCGAATTCCCCACCGGATCTATGATGACGACAAGAGTGATGAAAGCAGTCAGAAGCAGCTTCAGGTTCATTTGCTGTTTCTACCTCAACCCTGACGATTTTAAGCGGGCAGGCTTTTTAATTTTAAATATCTCGCGGGATTAATTGCCTTCATTCCCGCTCTGCGCCTGACCAGAATCGCCGGATACTATTCAAAGTATCAATTTTCAAAGTATCAATTGCCACTATATGACTTGCATAGCTTCATGGGTAATGTTATAGTCCCCCTTTCGGCGACTCCAGCGGCTTTTTGTTAACAAAGTGGGGGAAATAGCGGTATTTGCATAATTTTCAGAATGCTTTAGCCCTTTTTCAGTTATTTTTTGCGCTTGGAGTGGGGCAAGATTAAGAAAGTCTGACTCTGCAAACAACTTCTGGAGGAAGTTATTTTAGTAGGTTTTGGAAAAAAATCGGGAAAAAATAATCCATCCTTTCCAGTCAAGCTATTTCTTCTACTCAGTCTCTTCTTTTCACTTCTCGTTATAACTTCCGCGGCGGCGTCGCCCGGGGACGGCCTGGATACAGCCAGCCAGCAGATCGGTGATCTCCAGAGTCAATCGCAGCAGCTGGATGCGAATTACCAGCAGGCCCTGTCGGATCTTGTATCCGCGGGCAGCCAGGTTGACCGCCTGAACAGTCAAATTTCAACGGTGGGCCAGCAGCGGCAGCTGATCCAGGAAACGATCCAGCGTGATCAGGCGCGTTTAAACGATCTCAAGCAGCAGCTTGCCAGCCGGCAACAAGCGCTCGATATTCGCATGCGGGGAACGTACAAGAGCAATGGGGTCAGCTATTTGAGCGTGGTGATGGGCGCTCACAGTTTCAACGACTTTCTCAACCGCGTCAGCGCAATGAATACAATTGCCGAAAGCGACCGGCAGCTGATCAGCTCCGTCTTCAACGCCAAGAAAGCGGTCGAGGACGACCTGAGTGACCTTTCCTCGAAACAGCATCAGTTCGACAGCTTGATGCAAAGCTTGAACGCTGATCAGCAGCAGCTGGTAGCGGCCAGGACGCAGCAGCAAAGCGTTGTAGACTCGATCAAGAGCCAGAAGCAGGAAAATGACAGCCAGTTGGCGCAGCTTCAGTCGCAGGCTGCCGGCATAGATGCAAAAATGAGCGAGATCCAAAGCCAGAGCCAAAGCTCGTCGCAGACCGGCGGTTCAAATAGCGGCGGCTCCAGCCATGGCGGCGGCTCCAGCCATGGCGGCGGCTCCACCATCACCGTGGTTGCCACCGCCTATTGCCTGGCTGGCGACACGGCAACCGGCATGCCGACGGGGCGCGGCATAATTGCGGTGGACCCGAGCGTGATTCCGCTGGGCTCGCGGGTTTACGTCTCCGGATATGGAGCAGCGATCGCGGCTGACACCGGCGGCGCGATCATCGGCAACCGGATTGACGTCTGGCTGCCATGTGGCGAAGCCGAGGACTGGGGCAGCAGGACAGTCACCGTCACGATTCAGTAGCCAGCCGGTGTTCCTCATTCATATTATCGTTTAATGCCAGCGCCTCGGCTGTTCCGGGGCGCTTTTCGATGATAAAATTATGGCGATTATTGATCGCTCCGCTCGCAAAGAAGAATCCCGACTTGTACATGGGTACCTGCTGGAAACTACCGAAGCCACTCAAGCCGGCTGAAAATCAGGCGGATGGAGGCGCGCCCCGAGGAGCTTTGCGATTTGGATCGAGGCAATCTTTTCACGGGGAGAGGTGGTGAATTTGAGAAACAAGGGCCGAAGAATTCTCTTTGCCCTCCTGGCCGCGGGTTTGATCGGCGCGGCGGCATTTCTTGCCTCTTGTGGCAATGCCGGCCCCGGCTCGGCCAGTTACAAATGGTCATCTACCACAGAGGCGATCAAATTGCCATCGTTTGTATATGACTCCTCGGCTCCGCCCGGAGACGTCAACGCGTACCGGTTCGCGCTAGAGCGCCCCGACCTGCTTAAGCAGGTACCTTGTTACTGCGGTTGCGGTGAAGAGGCCGGACACAAGAGCAACCTCGATTGTTTTGTCAGATCGAGAAGCGGCCGCGACGTAACGTTCGATACTCACGGCGCCGGCTGAACAATCTGTGTCGATATCGCACTGGACGTGCTCCAGTGGAATTCACAGGGAGTTCCCATTAAAGACATCAGGCAGAAGATCGACGACAAGTATGGCGACGGCAAGTACGGACCGCCGACGCCGACGCCGCCAATAGCGTGAATTGATCGAAGTGCTGATTTGATGTACCCATTGAGGGCCTGACTTGGGTCAGCCGGGCGGGGGCGTTTCGCGCCGCTTAGCCGATCAACTTCAGAAACTCATTCTCAGAGATGATTTCTTTCCCCAGCTCTTGCGCTTTGCTTAGCTTGGACCCGGGCTTCTCACCGGCGATCACGTAATCGGTTCCCTTCCCCACCGAGCCCGAGACCTTGCCGCCGAGCGCTTCGATCTTCTCCCTGGCCTCGGAACGCGTCAGCGACTCAAGAGAGCCCGTAAGAACAAACGTCTTTCCCGCCAGCTTCCCGCCGGCCGCCTCCCCGCCGGCGAGCCTGAATCTGAGGCCGGCGCTCCGGAGCCGTCTGATCGTTTCCAGGTTGTGGGGCTCCTCGAGATATTCCCTGACGGCTTCCGCGATGATGGGTCCGATTCCTTCAACGGATGCTATTTCATCCCGGGAGGCAGCCATCAGCGCGTCGACGTCGTGGAACCTGCCGGCAAGGAGCCGGGCGTTTATCGATCCCACATGCCTGATCCCCAAAGCAAAGAGGACGCGGGAGAAAGGGCGGTCCCGCGACGCCGCCAGCGCCGCGAACATCTTGTCAACGCTGCGCCGCTGCAGCCGGTGCGGCACTTTCTTGCCCTGCTTGTTTAACGATGAGGATAGCTCCAGGCCAACGAGGTCCTCCGGCTTTAAAAAATAGAGGTCGGCCATATTCTTGATCAGCCCCAGTTTAAACAGACTCTCCACCAGCTTCTCACCGACGCCGTCAATGTCCATGGCACCCCTGCTGACAAAATGTTTGATGCTTTCAACTATTTGTGATGGACAGGATTTATTCGGGCAGCGAACTACCACTTCTCCCTCAGGCCGCACTGTACGGGAGCCGCAGGAAGGACACGACTCCGGCATTTTGTAAGGCGTTTCCCGGCCGGTGCGTTTCTGGACCACCGGGCCGACCACCTGGGGGATGACGTCCCCGGCGCGCTGGACGACGACCCAGTCCCCTTCGCGGATGTCCTTGCGGTGGATATCATCTTCATTGTGAAGCGTTGCCTGCGAGATCGTGACTCCACCCACCATGACCGGTTCCATCACCGCGTAAGGATTGAGCGCTCCGGTGCGGCCGACATTCACGTTGATTTTTAGCAGGTGTGTGATGGCCGTGCTGGGGGCGAACTTGTACGCCACCGCCCAGCGGGGATCCCGGCCCACGATGCCCAGCACCCGCTGCAGCTCGGTGGAATCGACCTTGACGACGGCGCCGTCGATATCGTAATCAAGGCCGGCCCGCCGGGCTTCCCAGGCATTACACTCCTCTACAACTTTGGCAAAGTTTGAGTGGCGCTTGACCAGTGGATTGACCCGGAGGCCATGCTCTTTCAGCCACTTTAGCGCCTCCCAGTGAGATGCGAAGTCAAGCCCTTCGTTGTAACCGACCTGGTAGCACCAGATATTCAACGGCCGGCGGGCGGCCAGCTGGGGATCCAGCTGGCGGACAGAGCCGGCGGCGGCGTTGCGGGGGTTGGCAAAAGTGGATTTTCCCGCTGCCGCCCTGCGTTCATTCAGTTTCGCGAAGGCCGCCAGCGGCAGGTAAACTTCGCCGCGGACCTCGACGACGGCCGGCGGCGCTTCGCCTCTTTTCAGACGGAGAGCGAGCGGAATGGAGCGGATCGTGCGCAGGTTGGCTGTCACATCTTCGCCGATCTCGCCGTTGCCGCGGGTGGCCCCCCGGGCCAGCCGGCCTTCTTCATAAACCAGGGAAATGGCAAGACCGTCAATCTTTGGCTCGGTGACATAAGCGGTCTGAGCCGGATCAAAACCGGCGTCGCCGAGCAGTTTGCCAATGCGGCGCCGCCAGTCCTCCAGTTCCTGTTCGTTTCGCGCGTTTGCCAGCGAGAACATCGGCTGCGGGTGACGCACCTGAACAAAAGCCGCCAGCGGCTCAGCCCCGACCCGCCGGGTGGGTGAATCCGGAGTCATCAGCCCGGGATGCTCATCCTCCAGTCGCTTCAGTTCCGTGAACAGACGGTCGTATTCAGCGTCGCTGATCTCCGGTTGATCCATAACGTAGTAAAGGTAGTTATGGTGATTGATCCGCCGGCGGAGTTCTTCGGCGCGCTTGTTGATATCAGTGGCAACCATTTTATGTTCTGCGGCGGTTATTCCCGGAAATCCCGGCCGCGAAAGATTTTATCCGAGTTGTACGGCAGGCAAAGGGTTTATCCATAATCCACCACACCTCTCTTAATGTCCGGAGCCGCCTAGCACCTCCAGTGCATGACCCAGCACCGGCTCGATGACGGCGAAGGACTGCCGGCAGGCGGCCGGGCTGCCGGGGAGGTTGATAATCAGAGTGCGGCCGCGAATGCCGCTGACCGCGCGCGAGAGCATTGCCCTGGGAGTGTGGTTGATGCCAGCGGCACGGATGGCTTCCGCGAATCCTGGCGCCGGACGGTCAATCACCTCAATGGTTGCCTCCGGCGTGACGTCGCCCGGGTCCAGGCCGGTGCCTCCGGTGGTGAGGATTAGGCGGATTTCGCCGGCATCGCAAAGTTCAGTCAGCGCTCCGGCGATTGCTTTTTTCCGGTCCGGGACCAGCAGCCGCTCGACGCGCCCGGCGCCGAAAGCCTCCAGCAGCCGCTGCAGGGTGTCGCCGCTCTCATCATCGCGCTCTTTCCGGTAGCTCCGGTCACTAACCGTAACCACCGCGGCCGCGACGTTCACCGGGCGTTCTCCCGGTCAGAGCCGGCAAGTCCGGGGCCGTTGGCACCCCGGTCCGCATCAATCCGGTCGCCGGGCGCGATCCTGCCTCCCTGAAGCACCGCCGCGAATATTCCTTCCCGGGGCATGACGCAGTCGCCCGCCTGGCGGAAAATCTCGCAGCGGTCATGGCAGCGTTTGCCGATCTGGGTCACTTCAACTTCAGCTGGTCCCAGCCGCAGCCGCGTGCCAACGGGAAGCGAGACCAGGTCGATGCCGCTGGTGGTCACGTTCTCGGCGAAATCTCCGGCGCCAACATCCAGTCCCTTCCGCCTCATCTTCTCAATGCTCTCCCAGGCCAGCAGGCTCACCTGGCGGCGCCGGGCGCCAGCATGCCCGTCGCCGACGAGGCCGTGTCCGCGTTTAAGCTGCGCCGATGCGGCGGGATGTTTCCGCTCGCCTTTGGCGGCGGATAGATTGACTGAGACGATCCGTGGGTAATCGCCGGCGGCCCCGGTTTTCCGGCCGGGAGAAGTCAACCTGACGGGAGCAGTTCCTTCCGGCGCATAGATATTTCTTGCCGCCGGCTTCATATTGACTTGCCGCCATGCTTCTCCAGTAGCCTAATGCTACCAATAACCATTTCTTTATCAACAGCTTTGCACATGTCATAAATAGTCAGCGCCGCCACCGTTGCCGCCGTGAGCGCCTCCATCTCCACTCCGGTTTTGCCGGAGAGCCGAACGGCGGCCTCGATGTCGATGGCCGGATCCGCCCTGTCCGCCGCAAAGCCAATGGAAACGTGCTCGATCAAAAGCGGATGGCACATCGGGATCAGGCGCGACGTTTCCTTGGCCGCCATGATGCCGGCCACCCGAGCCACCGAGAGGACATCTCCCTTCGGAAGCGCTTTTTCTTCCAGGAGGCGCAGCGTCTCCGGCGACATGGTTATCCGCGCCGCCGCCCGGGCGGAGCGGCTGGAAGCCGGTTTCCCGCCGATGTCAACCATCCGCGCCCGGCCCTCGGCGTCGATATGGGAAAGATCTGGTTTATTCATGCGTTCGCTGCCTCGTTTTTCGCAAATTATATCAACATTAAGTATTTTATCTTTCGCCTCTAGCCACCGATACGGGACATCATTCGCGTCCGGAGGCTGCCCGCCATGCCGTTATAACGCTTGCCGGCAATGGTCCCGGCGATTAGCCGGGTCAGCGCATCGCCGTCGACCAGATACGGCCTGATGCTGACATCAGCGTCGGCAAAGAGGCAACCGAGCAGCCTGCCGTCGGCAGTGAGCCGCAGGCGGTTGCAACTGCCGCAAAAATGATGGCTCACGGGGCTGATGAAGCCGATGGTGCCCGCGGCTCCGGCCAGGCGAAAATAGCGGGCCGGGCCAGCGCCGGCGGGCGGCGTCGCCGGCTTCAGGCTGCCGTAACCGGTGAGCATCTCAAATATCCTGTCGCTGGAGACGAAGCCGCCGTCCGCGCTGCTTTCCCGGACGGGCATCAGCTCGATAAAGCGCACATGGACGGGCAACTCGCGTATTAACGCCACAAACCGGCTCAGGTCAGATTCGATGCCGGCGAGCATGACCGCGTTCACCTTGACCGGCTGCAGTCCGGCGTCCAGCGCCGCTTCCAGCCCGGCCAGCACCGTCCGCAGGCTGGCCCCTCCGGTGATGCGGGAAAAGCGGGCCGGATCAAGGCTGTCGATGCTGATATTAACGCGCATGAGCCCGGCGTTTTTCAGGTCAAGTGCCTGCTTCCGCAGCATCGAGCCGTTGGTCGTAAGCGCCAGGTCGCAGATGCCGCCGATCTCCGCCAGCCCGGCGATCAGCGACTGAAGCCCGCGCCGCAACAGCGGCTCACCCCCCGTAATGCGCACCCGGGTTATGCCTGCTCTGACGGCAGCGGTGGCAAAGCGGAGAATTTCCGCGCCGGTCAGGATCTCATCAGTTCCCGCAGGCCTGAGCCCGCCGGGCGGCATGCAGTAGCGGCAGTGAAAATCGCAGCGGTCGGTCACGGACAAGCGCAGGTAGTTGACCCTGTGGCTGCCCGCTCCGCCTGGGCGCAATTTCTCCGGCGCGGTTTGCCTGTCCGGAAATTTGCTCACAGTCCGTACCTTTGCTTCAGAAAGGTGGCAACCCCTTCGATGTCATTCAGGCCGAAAGACGGCACCCCCGGCGCCGCATCAGCGCGGTCGGAAATCACGGCGGCAAGCTCTTTTGTGGGCAAGGCAAGCCGCGTGCTTCTCCGCTGACGGGAAATTTCAATCCTGTCCGCGTGGCTGGTTTTAAACCCCTCGGCGATCACGATGTCCACGTCGTTCCCGGCGCCGCGGACCAGTGCATTGAGGCTGTCATCCGCTTCGGTGTCAAACGTTTTGGAAAAGGAGGCGATCAGACCGGGAGCGGCAATAATCGCCGGGCTGGCCCCGGCGCGGCTGAGGCGCCAAGTGTCGCTGCCTTCGCGGTCGAGCTTGATCCCATGGACGTCGTGTTTGATAAACGCCACCCGATTGCCGCCGGCGGTCAGGTGCGCGACCAGCTTTTCCAGGAACGTGGTTTTGCCGGAGTCTTTCTTTCCCACGAAACAG
The DNA here is from genome assembly GCA_023489275.1 of Actinomycetota bacterium. GTDB lineage: Bacteria > Actinomycetota > Thermoleophilia > BMS3ABIN01 > BMS3ABIN01 > JACWAD01. The sequence goes on along the minus strand of JAMDDD010000042.1, from coordinate 1,115 downwards.
ACGAGCGGCGGTTCTGTCCTCCGTTTGCCGCGAGCGCCGGGCCCGGACCTGATCATCAGCCCGGCCCGGTCGAGGTCGTCCTTCGTGTTGACGTTGGTAAACACTCTGGAAAGGTCGAGGTCGCGGGGCAGCTCCGCGGCCGCAGCGCGGCGCACCCGCAGTCGCTTTAGCGCATCCCTGATTGACAGCTCGTTGCCCTCGATGCTTTTGCGCATTGCCGGCAGGCAGGAGCGGCGATAAAAGGCGAAGAGAGGCTCCGGCCCCCTGCGGCTCACCGGTACAACAGCGTCCCATCCGGGAGCCATCTCCGCCAAGTGGCGGACCAGACCGGCGCTGGCGAACGGCATATCGCAGGCGGTCACAAAACAGAGGCTGTGTCCGGCTGCGGCAATCGCCGAATAAACCCCCACGAGGGACGACTGCATCTTGTATTGATCGGCGCGCATCGGCAGACCCAGCTGCTGCAGCCGGGCGACGTCGCCGCCCGCCAGGAAGATATCGTCCGAAAGCGGCTTCAGGGCCTCGGCGACGCGGGCGGCCAGGGGCTTGCCGGCAAGCGCCAGCCCTGCTTTCCCGGTTCCCATCCGGCGGCTGGAACCGCCGGCCAGGATTGCGATGGAATATTTCTCGACCACTTAAACTCCTCTGGCGGGCCGCCAAAAAATGATGTTTAAGTCAGATTGATACCCTTTTGGTCCGGTTCGCTCACCGGCAAAGAAAAAATCTCCCCGGGCCAGCCAGAGGAGACAAGGATGCCGGAACACCCCGGATGCCGCGGCAAAACGGGGGCAGGCACTTGAGATCTCCTTTCCAAGCACGGGAGGCCTCCCGGTTTCCCGGCAAACCCTGTGAGCCCCGGTTGGCGAACCGGGCTCTGCGGCGGATGCTCCCTAGCCAGGCCCGATGGGCAAGGCCTTAGCAGCAAACGCTCGGAGATATTTTTGTTTGTTTGTCAATCATACCACGATGAAACAAATATTTGACTTTGCGAATTGCCTCACCAGAATTCTACTCCAAACAGGTTCGTTGCCTCACCAAAAAATCTACTTGAAACGGTCCCGGTTTTCGGGGTGTCCTTACGCCACACGCACCGCCGGCGAAAGGACACAATGTGG